>VRUK01000008.1:69894-80132 GCA_019456195.1 Planctomycetota bacterium
TCTTTTATAGAGGTGGACCTCATTCGGCCCTATCACGGATGTTTTCAGCGACTCCGGATGAGTTTGAAATATCCTCCAACCAGCATCAATCCATCCTTCGGTACCCTCAAAACGCACAAAACGCTGCATCTCGCCGCGACCAAACGGCTGGCTAACCAGCTCCACGCCATTGGCGTATCTGGCCCGGAAGTGGATCTTATTGGGCGCAGTATAGAGGCCGTCTCTGGGAAACTCACCACCCAAACCTTCTATCTCCACCGGCCCGGTATGTTCCGTATCGTTGGCCCATTGGGCTATGTCGTAACAATGCGCACCTGTGTTCGTCG
This sequence comes from Planctomycetota bacterium, assembly GCA_019456195.1. GTDB lineage: Bacteria > Planctomycetota > Phycisphaerae > Sedimentisphaerales > Anaerobacaceae > NIOZ-UU13. Next base: position 70,221 of record VRUK01000008.1, read on the forward strand.
TTTCTCCCCCCGAATAATCAAGAATGTAGCGAAAGCTGTAAAGACAGCGATCCTCATGATACGGCACCCATGGTGCAGGACCGAGCCACATATTGTAATCAAGCTCATCAGGCACGCCCATAGGCTGCCAGGGACCGTGGATGCTGCTGCCGTTTAGGAATACAACAATTTTTTTCAATTCGCCAATTCGCCCGTTACGTATCAATTCGCAGACAAAACGTAAATGCTGGTCGGCAGATCGATGATGACTGCCAGTCTGGAAAACGACACCGTAATGTTGGACGGCCTCGACCATAGCCCGACCCTCAGCTATCGTCAGGCTCAACGGTTTTTCGCAATAAATATTCTTGCCGGCCTTTGCCGCCATAATCACCGGTATGGCATGCCAGTGGTCCGGCGTGGTAATACAGACGGCATCAATGTCGTCGCGAACCAGCAATTCACGAAAATCGGCATAAGCAGAACATCCTTTGAAAACACCCGATTCTTTATGGCCGGCATAATGCTCTTCTACAATATTCCGGGCCGGTTCCCGTCCGAACCACGAACCTTTCCATCCCCTTTTATACCAATGCCCGTACTGGTCGCTCCCTCTTACGACATCGCAGACGGCTAAAACCTGCACATCACGGTTGGACATAAACCCTCTCATATTATTTGTGCCCATCCCCCCTACGCCGATGAAACCCATATTAATCCGATTGCTCGGAGCTATACTGCCGTCTTGACCCAGCACAGATGAAGGAATAATAGTTGGGAATATTATTGCACCGGCAGCAACACCTGTCGCACTTTTCAAAAACTGACGCCGATTAATTCCTTTTTGTTTTATCATAAAAACTTTCTGACTAATGCCGCGCAGTTCATAACTCGCCATCAATAATCATTTATCATTTCAAAGATGCCATGGGCTTCGCATCGGCCGCGACAGCAACCGGCAGGCTTCGGCATCACCGACAAACACCTCGTCTTCGGGATCCCACTTCAGCGGTCTGCCAAGTTTGTATGCTATATTACCTAAATGGCAAACACTTACAGAACGGCAGCCGGTCTCTATATCACAAATCGGCCTGCTGCGTTTGCGGATAGCGTCCAGCCAGTCAACATAATGGTTTCTGCTCTCGTAAAGATGTATTTCATTGGGACCGAGTTGCTGATTCTTCAGATTATCAGGCGACGTGCGGATACGTCCGCGATTAACCTCGACCTCACCCTTGCTACCGGTAAACAAAACTCCGTTGGCGCTATCGCGGGTCATCGTAACACCGCCGGCATACTTATAAGTAAGCACCTTGTAGTCTTTACCGTCGGGAGGAATAATTTCAACCGGACCGCTTTCATCCATACCCATACCCCACTGGGCGATATCGAAGTGATGCGCCCCCCAGTCGGTCATCCCGCCGCCGCCAAAGCTGCTGTGGTTGCGCCAATTAGGAAAGCCATCAAAGCTCAAGTGTGGTGACAATTCCGAATTATACGGCCTCAGCATCGCCGGGCCTAACCACATATTCCAGTCCAGATAATCAGGCACAGCTTCTGCCGGCAGCGGCTTATCCTGAGGCGGGCCGCCAACACCAACAGTAACGTGCTGTAACTTTCCAATGTAGCCGTTAAGGACCAGCTCGCACCCTAAGCGGAAGTGCCAGTCCGACCGCTGCATACTGCCGGTCTGAAAGACCCGTCCATAGCGTCTGATCGCATTGACCATAGACCGGGCCTCGACGATAGTTTGTGAAAGAGGTTTCTCGCAGTAAATATCCTTGCCGGCCATAGCAGACTGGATAACCGTAATGGCGTGCCAGTGGTCCGGCGTAGCAATTACAACCGCGTCAATATCATCTCTGGCAAGCACATCACGAAAATCGCCGTAGGTATCACAGCCTTTATATGAGCCGCCATTCTTGCGGGCGTAGTGGTCTTCGACTATCTTTTTTCCGCGTGCCAGCTTGAGTTTATCAACGTCGCAGGCAGCCAGAACGTGTGCTCCGGGCGAATTCAGAAAAGACCGCATCAGATGCTTACTCTGCTTGCCCGCACCGATAAAGCCTAACGTAATTCGCTCGCTCGGCGCGATACCGCCGGCATTACCAAAAACAGACGCCGGAACAATATATGGAAAACTCACAGCCGCCGCTGCGGTCCCGGCTGCTCTTTTGATAAATTGACGACGATTAATTCCTCTATGCTTTATCATAAAAACTCCCTGTTTCGCAATCAAATGGAAACTGATTTTCTTTCCTTCCTGCCAAAAAATTATAAAATCATATCAAAAATAAGCAACGAGTTTACTCATTTCTATAATGAATAAACCTTTGTTCACAAGTGCCACGGACTGCGCATTGATTTTCCGAGCAAACTCGTTGCTGTTTGGTCATCAAGTATTTCTGCAATCGCTACTTCTTCTCGAACGCCGCATCAAAGGCAACTTGCGACGGCTTGAAGTCGGCCTTCTTGAAGAAATCGCAGGCCTCAGCGGCACCATGCTCACGGTCCATCCGGCTGTCTTCCCACTCGACCGAAAGCGGTCCCTGATAGCCAACATCGTTAAGCGCTACGATGATTTCCTCGAAATTAATGTCACCATGACCGATTGAGCGGAAATCCCAATAACGGCGCGGGTCTGCAAACTCGGTATGACCACCGAATACTCCAACAGTACCGTCCCCATGTCCCCACCATACGTCCTTCATATGGGCGTGATATATACGGTCCCCGAAAGTGCGGATAAATTTAACGTAATCAACACCTTGGTAACCAAGATGGCTCGGGTCATAATTGAAGCCGAAACACTCGTGCCCATTAACCGCTTCGATGGCACGCTCGGCTGAGACAATATCAAAAGCTATCTCTGTCGGATGCACTTCAAGACCGAACTTAATGCCCAGTTTCTTGAATTCATCGAGGATTGGCGTGAAACGTTTGGCAAAATCATCGTAACCGGCCTGAATCATATCCTGCGTAACCGGCGGGAACGAATAAAGCATGTGCCATATCGAACTGCCCGTAAAGCCGTTAACAACCTTGATACCCAACTTCTTGGCTGCCTTGGCTGCCTTGATGACTTCCTCCGCCGCACGCTTCTTGACACCCTCAGGCTCACCATCGCCCCATACCTCCGGTGATAAAATCGCCTTATGACGATCATCGATGTTATCGCATATCGCCTGGCCATTCAAATGTGTCGATATCGCATAAACTTCAAGGCCCAGCTTTTTCAGCATATCTCGCTTGGCCTTGCAGTAGCCGTCATCTTCCAGGGCCTTGTCCACCTCGAAGTGGTCGCCCCAGCAAGCCAGTTCCACACCATCATAACCCCAGGCTGCTGCTTTTTTAGCTAATTCTTCCAGTGGCAAATCCGCCCACTGGCCCGTGAAAAGAGTTACAGGTCTTGCCATTTCTAATTCTCCTTATAAAAAATTCTCTTCAAGCTTTCCCTAAAATAATTCTTATTATCGAGAAACAATGCCATACAAGCATTATTCTATTGCAAACTCCTCCAGTTATATCGCAAAATTCAATATAACCGTACTCAACAAAAGAACTTACACTCAACAGGCTGCCTTCCCTTGGCGACATGTTAAAATCATTGTTACATTATAACCTTCAGAAGTTGAGAAGCAATTCAAATTTTCCTCGAAAAAACCACCAACCTCCCATCAGCCTTTAGTTAACATTTGTCAGCTTCAAAACATACGCGTCTTTACAGGGCACTTCATCAACGGACAGTTTCGGAATCCGGATGATCAGGTTTCCGTTTTCGACTTTCCACTTCAGATGTTTTTGCGTCCCGAGCATCGTTACGACAGTATTCTTCGAACAGCGAACATCTTCAAGTACGAATTCTCTGTCCGGCCAACGCGGCGTGATGGCATAAAGCGTATTGCCTTTGGATGTAAAAAATGCTTTGATAACAGCATGATCATCACTCGGCTTTCCAGTTAGTTGGTTAATATCATATTTGGCCTTAAAGGCTTTCCCGTAACCGACTTCAGGCTTTTCTCCATCGCTCCACTGCCGGCTCTCCCGCCACGGGCTGGTCCCGTATATCGCTTCACCGTTGACTTTGAGCCAATCGCCCATCTGAATCAATCGCTCTTCCATTATCACCGGAATTCGACCGTCACCCGTCGGCCCGATATCAAGCAGCAGATTACCCCCGCGACTAACCAGGTCTATAAGCATAAGGATAAGCTCCCTCGCTGATTTGTAATCGGAAAGGTTCTCAGCCCGGCTGTATCCGAACGAATGTCCCATACCCCGGTTTTCCTCCCAGGGATGAGTGCTGCCCTCTAAACCTGCACCATACTCAGTAGTGAAGTAGCCACCGTGCTTGTGGCGAATCCCTTTGCCCCATCGGTCGTTGATAACAACATCATCACGGGCCTCCGATTCATTAAACAGCCAGGCAAGAAGTTCTTCGCTCTTCCATTCACTGCTGGGCAAATCCCACTCTCCATCAGAGAAAATTACTGATGGCTTATAACGCTGAACAACATCCTTAAACTGCGGATGCAAATGCTCCTCAATGTACCGACTTTTGTCTGTCAGCCATAGCGGATTAAACCACTCATAGAGCGAATAGTAGAAACCCATCTTAAGCCCTTGCCTGCGCACCGCTTCGCCAAGGTCGCCAAGCAGGTCACGCTCGGGGCCAATGTCAACCGAGTTCCACCGGCGCCCCCACGTTTTATTCGCTTCTTTACTTGGCCAGAGACAAAAACCATCGTGATGCTTCGATGTCAAAACAACATACTTTGCCCCGGAATTCCGAAACACTTGGGCCCACTGGTCCGGCTTAAAAAGCTCAGCCTTGAACATAGGAGCAAATTCAGCATACTCGAAATCCTCGCCATAATTTTGCACATGGAATTGCCACCACTTTCCCCCTTTTTTCCTCTCATCCTGCACACGCTTCCAGTACCACTCAGAATATGACCCTTTTACCCCCCACGATGGAACCGCATAAACACCCCAGTGAATAAAGATGCCGAACTTTGCATCGGTCCATCATTTCGGAGTAGGTCTTGTGTTTAACGACTCCCAATTCGCCTCATATTTTGCCGGTATTCCTTCACCGGCCTGCACACTCACAACTCCCCACATCAGGAAAACTGCCGAAAGCATACAAATAAACCTTTTCACCAGCTAAATTCCTTTCTAAAATCACACTACAGTGGAATTATCCAGATGTTGCGGAACATCACCTCGTTACCGTGGTCCTGCAGCAGAATGGGACCCGGCTTCGGCCCTTCAGACCGTCCGGCGCCGGTTTTATTGTCCAGCCTTAAATCATCATGAATTAAAATGCCGTTATGCCATACTGTAATGCGGGCTTTCTCTGTCTTCCTGTTACCATCGAACCTCGCGGCATGAAAGATAATATCGTAGCTCTGCCACCTGCCCGGCATCCTGCATACATTTTTGTCCGGCGGTCTAAACTTATAAAGCGAACCACAGTCGTTGTATTTCGGTTCCAAACCGTAAGAGTCGAGAATTTGCAGCTCATAGCGGCGCTGAATATAGATTCCGCTGTTTCCACGACCCTGACCCTTAACATTCGGCGGCATCTGCGGCGTATTGAACTCGATGTGCATTTTGAAGTCCCGGAAGTCCCGCTTCGTCGTTATACTGCCGCTCCTCGGTGTAATCTTCATCGCACCGTCAACGAGCTTCCAACCTATATCCTTGCCTTCTCCGGCTGTCCAGTGATCAAAGTCCGTTCCGCCGAACAGCATAATCACTTCGCTCGATTCAACTGTTTCAACCTCGACCTTGGGCGGGTGAGCATAGTCATTCCACAGCCGTTCAGTGCTCTCGACATCGACTTTCCCCTCGTGTACATACATACGATAGCGAAAGACATGGTCCTTGCCGGGCTTCAGCTCAAAATCATCCACCTGTACCGGAGCCCAGTTGAAGAACACCTCATTATCGAAATCAGGCCAGATACGCATCGGCTCCGGATGTCTGAAGTTGTCCGGATGGCTGAAATGCGTTATGCCTTTCCATTTACCGTCGGAAACCCCCGCTGTATCACACCAGCGTGCCCGCGTCGCGTGGCCATCCTTGCGTGTCCTGCCCTGGCTGGTCAGATAACTCGCCTTCTCGCCCTTCCATTCGGTGGCGCCACGAAAACCAAATCCGCCGTAACGATACTTTTCCAAAAGGAGCCCGCTCTGGGCAACACACCGCTGTGCAGAAACAAAATCCACAAGCCAGGAACCCTTATTCGGGCCGCCAACATTATAAACACGCACATCCCAGACTTCTTTGAGGACTATTTTTTCCCCATCGTCGGTTTTAAGAGCAACGTGGTCATGCTCGGCCTGAAAACCGCCATAGACCGGCCCGCTCGTCATCGAAAGAAATCTATTGAACCGAACCGTTCCCTGTCCTGAGCCAAGATTCCAGAAATCAACTTCCTTGCCCTCGAATTTCGTCTTGGTCCACGGCATCCAGATTCCAACGTGATGATAATGGTCCCCAGGATGAATACTTGTCAGCACCGAACCCGTCGGCGACCATAAAGGATGAATAAAACCGCTGCGGTTGTATAGGTCCCGGGTATCTTTATACTTCTCTCCCATAACCTCTATTGGCGGCGGCGGCACAACTGCGTGGTTATAACTCAGAACCTTCGTGCCGTCTTTTTCTATCCAAAGGACCTTATCGTTCCGCTTTGCACTGACACCAGAGCTTGCTGTTCTGCCGCCCTTGACCAGTTCATACGTCCGTTTGCTCCCGGCTTGTGTTTCACCGGAAAGCACCCACCACAAACGCGGAGGACTGCCAGCCTCAAGCTGCACCGGAACATTGACGCGCCTCGAACCCTTCACCTCCACAAGCCGAATCTCATCCCACGGAAAACCCAACGGCACACCATCAAGTAACGCCGTCACTGGAGTGTCGATTCGAGTATAATCTCCCGCCCCGACGATGATTCTCGCCATAGGTTCGGCACCGCTGACCGATTGAGCTGTTAATAAGCAGCACGATAATGCCAAAAGAATAATCGCACCTTTTCGCATCGACAATGGTGACATGAGCTTTTGCATCAGTTGCCCTCCTTTCGGTTCAAGGGATTTGTTTATAATTTTTCAGAGCAAAAGGAGGATTTTACTATTAATACGTGGTTTAATCAAGCATTATCTGGGAAATTTTCGCATAGAGGACGCATGCAGTAACCTAAAAATATTCTGTGCGCCGTACAGTTCATTATCTCGCGCCGGAAACGTTCTGCCAAAATTAGAAAGGAGTTTATTTGTCTGGATTAGGCGTTTTTGCCGTAGAGCCAGTGTGAATCGGTAAATTTGTAATCTACGATTTCATTCGGCGAGAAAAACAACTTGATTTCCTGCTGAGCCGATTCAGGGCTGTCCGAGCCGTGAACAAGATTGTATCTTTGGGAACTGCTGAAGTCCCCCCTGATGGTACCCATCTCAGCGTAGTAACCGAAAGTCGCCCCCATCATTTTGCGGGCCATATCTATAACGCCGTCAGCTTCCCAGACCGTTACAAGCAGCGGGGCCGAAGAAATATACTTTACCAGTGGTTTGTAAAATGCCTTCTCGACATGGGCCGCATAGAGCTGCTTAGTCTGTTTTTCAGACAGTTGTAAAAACTTTGCGGCAACGAGTTTAAGACCCTTTTTCTCGAATCGTCCGATTATTTCCCCCACCAGATGTCGCTGCACAGCATCAGGCTTGATAATAATTAAAGTGCGCTCAGCCATTGAAAAATATTTTCTAATTCCAACTTCCGATTCTTAGAACTACAATCGTTTTCCGGAAATTATACTCCCTTAGCAACAATGTAAATTTCGACTCGTCTGTTTTGAGGATTACCTTTCTTGCCGGGCAAATTCGCTGCAAAAGGCCGATACTCACCAAAACCTCGTATGCTCAACCGCTTGGGATCAATTTTGCTACCGGTCATAACATTAAGCACAGCTATGGCCCTGTGAGCAGACAAGTGCCAGTTGGTTGGATGTTTCGCACGTGTCGCAGCCTGGCCGATTCGCATATCGTCAGTATGCCCGGCTATGATAGCGTCGAAATCCTTGGCTTCTTCCGAACTCAAAATACCACAAAGTAACTTAATAGCCTGGATGGCCGAAGACTGCACCTTGTCACTGCCCTTTTCAAAAGTCAAATCACTCTTAAACTTTATCATACCCCGGCTCGAATCGTATGTTACTATATCGTGCTTTGAAGCAAAATCCTCCAGCAGAGTACTAAGCTCCACCGGCAGCGACCCTCCACCTAAAAGCAGCCTTTCCTGCATAGATGCAATCAACCCTTTCTTCTTGGCGATGTCTTCCTCAAGGGCGGCAATTTCCTGTTGCAGTGTTTGTATCTCGACACTACTACTTCCATAAGCCGCAGCAAGTTTTCTCTTTAACTGATCGAGCTGCAGAATACCGGTCCCCAGTTCGCTCTCAAGCTCTGCAATTCGTTCCCTTTGTGTATTATTCTGGATTCTAAGGTCCTGCAGTCCCGCGCCGCAGCCATTCAAAAGTAAAAAACTAATACCCAAAAGAAAAATGATTGACAGTTTGACAGTTCGCATCTTCCAATCCTTTCCAAGAAAATTAGGACACTTTCTTCAGCCATCCTTAATATACTTAAGCACTTTATTTACAAGCCGTTACAGCCTAATAGATTTTGGCTCCACCGCCCTCGCTAATATATAAAACCGATTTCTCTTTGTTCGTCAACAATAAACTGCACAAAATATAATCCACATTCCCAATTTTTTACAGCTTTATCTCTAATCGATTATTAATAATCCCTGATAATAACCCTCCGACTGCAAATACCTGTATAACAAGACTGACTCTCTGTGTTATTCAATCTTCCCGTCAATATATTCATCAACGCTTTGCGGAAAAAGGGTTCGTTGTTGACGATCTCCATATCGATATGCCATAAGAAATCCTTTCATTAAGACATGAACATTATAACATATCGGCAAAAATATAGAGTCATCTTCAAGTTATAATTGCAACACAGCCTGGAAACGCGGCAATCTTCAATCTCATACTAATTAACTAATTCTCTAATTAACTAATTCTCTAAAATTCTTTTGAATTTTTCCTTCTCTTCTGTTATTCTCTACCCATAAAGGCGTGAAACACAACTGCGGATTTCTCTTAAAAAATGCTGGCTTTGTCGGCCTCGTCACGCTAAATACTATATACTAACTACTATCGACTAAATATGAGATATGAAAGATCGAGTGGCATGCGGGAGAACTATTTCCAAAGATAGGATTCATCGTTACTAACCTTCGATGGAAATCGAGCAATGTGGTTAAGTTTTACAACAAACGTGGGACAGCAGAGCAATGGATCAAAGAAGGCAAGTATGCATTGAACTAGACTCGACTTTCCTGCCACGATTTTGTTGATAATCAGGTCCGTCTTCAGTTGTTTGCATTAGCCTACAATCTTGGTAATTTTTTGAGGCGATTGGCTTTGCCAAACAAGATAAGGGACTGGTCGCTCAGGACACTCCTGGTGAAACTGATAAAAATCGGTGCAAAAGTGGTGAGACATTCAAGATATGTGATATTTCAGATGGCAGAGGTGATGGCGTCAAAATCATTGTTCCAAGAGATTCTTGAACGTATCGGTCATTTGAAACCTGTGCCAATTGGGTCCGGCTAATGCCAAGAATTGCTGAAAACTTGAATTTATGAAGGGGCGAGCGGTCAAGATCTGTGCAAAAGCAAGGATTGGAAGAAAGGTGAGGCATAAAATACGTGTTTTTGTTCAAATTTTTAAAAATTGTCTCGAAATCGAAAATTCTTGATTGTTCAAGGTGAATTTGGTAAGATTATTGGTATCGTACAGAGGAATTATGTTTTTAAAATATGTAAATAGGAAATCCGAAATCAAGAGGCACAGGTTTC
>VRUK01000008.1:80142-80596 GCA_019456195.1 Planctomycetota bacterium
GTTAGGGAATACGTGCTCGACATATGGTCGTTCGTCGAAGGCCAAGCGGCCACCCCAGATAGGTGGCATAAACATTATGAATTGGACGAGACCAAAGACCGAACCCCATGGGCCTGGCCCGTGGGATGATATACCGATGACGAGCCCGGTCCCAGGTTCAACATTCAAATTTGTTGTAAACGTCGCCTATGAGCCTGACACCGTAATCTTTGACTTCGGCGACGGCAGGACTGGGCGACCGAACCGTGTCGAGGGAGACGCATTTTGGGCAGAGCACACTTATACGAAACCAGGCGAGTTTGTAATCGCGGTGACTGCCAAAAACGAAGCTGGAACCTCAAGTTCGCCAAGTGGCCTAACAACGAGGGTTAAGATTTGGGACGTCCCATCCAAAGCGAGCAAACCGAGGAGTGACTCTGGCACGACACAGCGCTCAGATCGCGGTTCTCGCGAT
>VRUK01000085.1 GCA_019456195.1 Planctomycetota bacterium
CTAAGTTCTTTCTGTCTTAGCCAGTCCGTAAGCTTATTATACTCAGTGAGCGTAAGAGGTTTAAGCGTATTGTCTTTCTTACCCCACGAACTACAGAGCAGCAAAATTGCTTTTGTGTCTGGTGATAAATTTGGTGTCATAATGTTTATTTCGATGTCATTGCCAGGGCAAACGGCCAAACAACGCCACTTCCCGCTTGTTTCAAAAGAGCTGCTACGACAGTAAACGTCCACTTCGAATCAATCATATCGTCAATCAGGAGCACGGGATCATTATAAACTTTTCCCTTTGTAATGTCAAATACGCCATCCAGATTTCGAGCCTGATGAAACGAGTTCTGCATCAGCTTCTGCGGTTCGTGCTCACGTACTTTGACAACACAGTCTGAATAGGCTAACCCCAATTTCTTAGCAACTCTTTGGGTAAAATCTGGAACAAGAGAAGCTTGTCTTTGAGAAGGAACGCATGTCACCCACATTGGAAACGGGGAGGGCTTCCAACGGTTTCGAATCAGATCGACAGAAGCTTCGACCAATGCATCGTCAAAACTACCACGTAATTGCTTGCCTTCTTTGACCATCTGTCCCCAAGCAGGATCTCCCCAAAGACATAAGCATCTTCCCGTTCCGACCATTAGATCACCAATGGCCCCGGAGAAGCCGTAAGTCGGGAAGGCATCCTTAAACCATATTTTTCTTGGCTTGATTTCAATAAAACTGCGTTTCAAGAATTCCAGTGCGGCAATCGCTTTATCATCTGAGTACTCAAGTGGAAAATGAGGCTTTCCTGCACAATTTGAACAATTTCCACAAGGTTTAGGATTGGGATCATCCAATTCCTTCGCCAGAAACTGCATCAGGCACTTCTCCGTCTTCATATATTCCTGCATGACCTTTTGTTCGTGGTATCTGATTTTCGTAATCTCCTGGATTCTCTCCTTATTCAGTTGGTAAGGCACCGGAGTTCTGTACAATTTGCCGTTCTGTTTACTTATAGGAGAAGGTTGTTCAGCCAGCAGGTATTTAAGAGTATGCTCGATACGACCACTTGGAATGTTCACTGCTTCCTGTAGTTGACCTCGTGACAGACCCTCGTTTGCAGACAACACAGTAAGAAGCTGGTCAACATACATCTGAGGTGGAAAGGCATGTTCGATGAAGTAGTTGACAATATCATCGTCTTCTTTTCCAGAGAATAAAATTCCGTACGCTGACTCGACAGCTCGTCCAGCCCTGCCAACTTGTTGGTAGTAGTAGATTACGGATCCTGGCCGCTGATAATGAATTACAAATCCTAAATCGGGCTTATCATACCCCATGCCTAATGCTGTCGTTCCAACGACAGCTTTCACTTTGTTTGAAAGCAGATCCTGTTCAATCTGAACTCTCTGTTCATGAGGCACACCAGCGTTATAGGCAACCGCAGACATGCCTTGGCTACTCAGCCACTCTGCCAAACGGGTTGAATCACGTACTGTTAAAGTGTATATGATTCCTGAGCCTGGGATCTTCTCCAAATGGTCTGACAACCAAGCCATCCTTGCGGCGGGTTCTGGCAAATGAACATTCTGAAGCTTTAGGCTTGCTCTAACGAGACTGCCTCTGCTGATCTCAAGCTTTCGCCCCAGTTGCGTTTGGATATCTTTGACCACGCGGTCATTTGCGGTTGCCGTAGTGCTTAAGACAGGCACATTGTCTGGCAGAATGCTTAGTATGCGGGCAATTCTTCTGTAGTCTGGCCTGAAATCATGGCCCCAGTCAGAAATGCAATGAGCTTCGTCGATAACGAAAAGGCCGATACTGTCGGTAATTGGCAAAAGGTATTTCTCTAAAAAATCCTCATTGGCCAGCCTTTCTGGCGAAATAAGCAGAACGTCAATTTGATTTTGCCCAAGTTTCTCGTGTATTGCTTTCCATTCCTCTGAGTTTGTGGAATTCACCGTATGTGCGATGACACCAACTCGCGTTGCAGCTTCTATTTGGTTTCTCATGAGAGCGAGAAGGGGGGAAATTAAGAGTGTTGGCCCGAAGCGCTTCTCCCGGAGCAGCTTCGCGGCTATAAAATAAACTGCACTTTTCCCCCAGCCAGTACGTCTCACCAGGAGCAGTCTCTTCTGATGGTTGACGATGGAGTCAATGGCCTCCCACTGCCCATCTCTGAAACTGGCAGAAGGATCGTTGCATAATCTGCGAAGGTATTCTAAAGCTCTATCCTGCAAAACGCATACACCAAAAGTTAATTCTACCGTGAATTCCTTGACTCTATATATAGGCGGTAAACCCACTTCTGCACGGCAATCTTATTGTAAGAAAACAGCTTGTTAATAAATGTAAGCGCACACTATCAGCGCTTTAATATAAAGGCGTTTCTGAGGCCGTGGTTATTGATGATAAATCTCAAAAAAAATGAAAAACTTCAATTTCGTATCTTGTATCTAATGAAGCGTATCTCGATCCAGATGAAAAAAGACAGAAATTTTTTTATTAAAAAAGGATTTACAAACGGATTTATCCGATATATAATATGTCTATGAATATCAACGGTACAATTTGTTCTTCAATTCAGGTCGCTGAGAGCCTCAGCCTGCTGCTACTGCGCCGCAAGGCGCAATAAATATATCCCCAACAAAAATCTATTATAATCATTCGTTTTTAACCATAAATTGCTCGGATACCCGCATATGCGGGCTCAGGTTACTCTGTTAAAATAATAATTCGTGGCAATTTTACGCTGCCTGGGGCATAATTGGCCTCAGAATCAGTATGAAAATATTGGACTCGTCCCGGCGAACAGCCGCTGGACGCAGCAGGAGAAAAAGCAGATGTCCGAAGAAAAAGTGTTAATTTTCGACACCACCTTACGGGACGGTGAGCAGGCAGCCGGGGCCAGATTAGGCGCAAGAGAGAAGCTGGAAATCTCCCGGCAGTTGGTTCGGCTGAACGTTGATATCATAGAGGCGGGTTTCCCGGCATCTTCGCCGGAGGATTTCGAGGCGGTGCGTTTGATATCCGAACAGATCGAAGGGCCGGTTATTTGCGGGCTGACCCGGGCCATACAGAAGGATATCGAGATCTGCAGAAAGGCCCTGGCCAAAGCCAAAAAGCCCCGCATCCATACGGGTATCGGCGTATCCGAGATTCACCTCGCGGGAAAATTCGCAGATGATAAATACGGCAGGACGATAGGCGAAAAGCAGGTTACTATCATGAAGATGGCGGTTGAGGCAGTAAAGCACACCGCCCAATATATCAAGGATATCGAATTTTATGCTGAAGATTCCGGGCGGGCTGACCGGACCTTTCTCTATGAGATTCTTGAAGCCGTTATTGAAGCAGGCGCTACCGTCGTCAATATACCCGATACCACGGGATATTCGATGCCCGAGCAGTATGGCAACCTTATCCGAGACATACGGGCCAACGTGCCGAATATCGATAAGGCGATAATCAGCGTGCACTGCCATGACGATTTGGGAATGGCCGTGGCGAATTCATTGGCAGGTGTAAGGAACGGCGCACGCCAGGTTGAAGGTACTATCAACGGGGTAGGTGAGCGGGCCGGCAACGCGGCCATCGAAGAGGTGGTCATGGCAATCCGTACACGCCGTGACTTCTTTAAAGAGGTCGAGACGAATATCAACACCCGCGAGTTCTATCGAACAAGCCATATGGTAGCGGACTTATTAGCCATGCCGGTTCCCGTCAATAAAGCGGTTGTGGGACAGAATGCTTTTGCCCACAGCTCGGGAATTCATGTGGATGGATTTTTGAAAAAACGGGAAACTTATGAGATTATGAAGCCAGAGACTATCGGCCTCGACCAGAGTCGTGTTGTTCTGACGGCTCGCACCGGACGCCACGGCCTTCAGCACCGGCTCAAAGAGATGGGATATACATTGAGCCCGGAAGAGCTGGAGAAAACATACGAAAGATTTTTGGCCGTGGCCGACAAGAAAACCGAAGTTTTTGAAGAGGACCTTGCGGCAATAATCAGCGATGAGATTCACCTTATAGAGCAGATTTACAAGCTGGAGTATCTGCATGTGGCCTGTGGGACAGGCACGCTGCCGACCGCAAGCGTCAAGATTAAGACCAAAGACGAAACCAGCCAGGCCGCAGCATGCGGTGACGGGCCGGTGGATGCGGCTTATGAAGCGATAAGGGAAGCTACGGGTTTATCACCTAAGCTGGAGAACTATTCGATCCGAGCTGTCACCAGCGGTAAAGAGGCGCTCGGCGAAGCGACCGTCAGAATTACAGAGAACGGCAGAACCTTCATCGGCCGGGGCATATCGACTGACATAATTGAGAGTAGTGCGAAAGCTTATATCGATGCCATCAACAGAATGGTCTCGGCGCAGAATAAAGGTCAGCAACCGGAAGTTAAAGTGGAACTGTAAAAAAGTTTAAGAGTATAAGCGTTGATGTATTAAAAGAGAGAATAAGACTATGGGTATGACAATAACGGAGAAGATTTTTGCAAGGGCGGCCGGTAAAGATAAAGTTATGCCGGGCGAGCTTGTGGATGCGAAGATTGATATTGTGATGTGCCACGACGTTACGACGCCGCCAGCGATTTCGATGCTCGAAGAAAAAGGTATCGATAAAGTTTTCGATGCGGAAAAAATCGTTGTGACGCCGGACCATTTTCAGCCAGCCAAGGACATTAAAAGCGCTGAGCTTCACAAACGGCTGGACGGCTGGGCGAGACGGCACAAAATAAAATATTATTACAAGATCGGCAGGGCCGGGGTATGTCATGCACTGTTGCCTGAGCAGGGGCATATTCGGCCGGGTGAAGTTATCGTCGGCTCCGATTCGCATACGTGCACATACGGAGCGTTTGGAGCGTTTAGTACGGGTATCGGCTCAACGGATGCGGCGGCGGCGATAGCGACCGGGCAGTTATGGTTCAAGGTGCCGGCATCGATGAAGTTTGTTCTTAACGGCTCGCTCGGGGCGGGTGTTTACAGCAAAGACGTTATTCTTGCGGTTATCGCACGAATCGGCGTGGACGGGGCGCTTTATAAGGCGATGGAATTTGTCGGGCCGGCTATTGGTGAAATGTCGATGGAAGCGAGAATGACTATAACGAATATGGCAATCGAGGCTGGGGCGAAAAGCGGTATAATCGGTTTTGATGAAACTACAAAACAATATCTCGACGAGCACCTGAAAGATAAAACAGACTATACCGTTTATGACTCCGACAGTGATGCGAAATACGATGTAACCGAAGAATTTGACTGCTCAGCCATCGAGCCGATGGTTGCTCTGCCGGATCTGCCGAGCGGCGGTGTGCCTATCGGAGAATGTGCCGGCAAGGAAATGGACCAGGCTTATATCGGCAGTTGTACGAACGGGCGAATCGAGGACCTGCGCATCGCGGCGAAAATCCTCAAAGGTACACAGGTCGCCATACGCACGCTGATTGTGCCGGCGACGCCGGTTATCTGGAAGCAGGCGATAGATGAAGGTCTGGTCGATATATTTTACGAGGCGGGCTGTGTAATATCCGCCCCGACGTGCGGAGCGTGTTTAGGCGGATTTATGGGTATCTTAGCGTCCGGTGAAAAGTGTGTTAGCACAACCAACAGGAACTTCGTCGGTAGGATGGGACATCCGGAAAGCGAGGTCTATTTGGTCAGCCCGGCAACGGCAGCGGCCAGCGCAATAGAAGGGAAATTAACTGATCCAAGAAAGTATCTTTAGAGAAATCAAATATGATTTAAAGAAACGGCTGTATGAATATTTTTTTGTTTCGTGCGTATTAATATTTAAGGGGAAACAATAAATATTAGTTTCGTAATAGATTGGAAAAGTTATATGAGGAAGGATTTATTATGAAGAAAGAAAAGAAGCCAACAAGAATTTTTGCGATTTTGTTTACTGTCTCGGCGGTGTGCAGCCTGGTGACTTTGATTCTGATGATTATCGGCAGCAGAACAAGCACGGGTCTTATGCTGTTTCAGGCATTGACGGCACTATTGCTGGTAATAGGTGCTTCGGGCAACTGGTATCAATACACTCAGAGGTATATTAAATACGAAGTCCAAAAGAAGCTGGATGAAGAACAGAAGCAACTTTGAGAAAACAAATATAAATAATCAAAACGTAAAATGACGAGTAAAAAATATATAATTACGGTGGTGCTTTTTTATATGGCGCTGTGTTCACAGGGGCAAGCACGCGAGCTTACTCACGGTCCTATGATCGGGCACACAACAGATACCACTACCCGGATATGGATCCGAGCCGACGGGCCGTGCAAGATGCAGATTCGCCTTTCCTCCATGGGCAGGACGATTGTTTCAGAAACGATTCGCCTTGCGGAGGACCACAACTTTTGCGGCAGCGCGGAGGTAACGGGCCTTTCGCCCAAAACCACCTATAACTACCGTGTGTTTCTGGACAATAAGGAACAGGGCCGTGACGTTCGGCAGGAAATCACTACGTTTGCACGTGCCTTGGAGCCGGGTATTATTCGAGTCGGCTTCGGCCATTCCTTGAGAGGGAGCGGCGCTCAGGATACATGGAAAGCAGTAGCTGCAAAGAAGCCTGATCTTTTTATCCTGATGGGCGACAATATCTACTCAAATAGTACCGAGCCTGCCAAGCAGCGCAGGATGTATCTTCAATTTCGCGCAGATCGATATTTCCGCGCTTTCGGAGCTACGACTCCGATTTACGCAGTCTGGGATGATCATGATTATGGTATAGACAATTCGGACCGCACCCAGCCGGGCAAAGAGCGTTCACTAAAGACCTTTAACGAGATTTGGCCCAATCCAAAATCTCAGGCCGTGCGAAATCCTGGTATCTGGACACGTTTTAGAGTCGGTGGAGCCGAGTTCTTCCTTATGGACGTTCGGTATCACCGCTCTGCCAATAGTGATCCTGACGGGCCTACTAAAACAATGCTTGGCAAGGAACAGCTCGCCTGGCTGAAGAATTCACTCGCAAGCTCGCAGGCGGTTTTCAAGTTCCCCGTCTCCGGCAGCAGTTGGAACTGCGGTGGGCCGGAAGCCTGGAACCACACATTCACATACGAATATGATGCTCTTGTGAAACAAATAGCATCGAATAAAATACCCGGTGTTATTCTATTGGGCGGCGACCAGCACACGTGTAAAATCTCGGTGCGGCCAAAGGAATCGTGGGGAGGCTATGACCTGCATGAGTGGATGGCAGGTCAGCTTTGGAACTCCAAGGCAGAACGTGACAAAGGGTACAGCCGCGCCTTCGGACTGATTACGCTGGATACAACAAATAAACCGGCAACCGTACATTTAGAGTTTTTTGACCGGCTCGGTGAGCCGCATCGTGGACGACGCATACTCTATACTACATTAGGTGCATTGCGCGGGCTTTTGGACAGTCCAGCCGGAGTGACCGGCGTGCCGAAAGAAAATCTAAGATATATCGACAGGCTCAGACCGAAAACTTCCGGCCCGCTGTGGGAGATAATGCCCGTTACGACCGGTGAGACCTTAACAGAAAAGGATTTTGATTGGCCGTCAGGCGACTAATGGTTAGGAAATAAAAAACACGAGATTAAACTTTTAGATGAGGTTTTAAAAATGAGTGTAGCGCATGTTTACAAAAGAGATCATATAAATACGGATGAGATAATTCCGGCCAGATATTTGAATACCGATGATGAAGCCGAATTAGCGAGTCATTGTCTTGAGGATTTGGACAAGGAGTTCGTTAACAAGGTCAGAGAAGGCGATGTGATAGTGGCAGGAGAAGATTTCGGGTGCGGCTCATCGAGGGAGCACGCGGTCTGGGCTATTCGCGGGGTGAAAGTGCAGAATGTTATCGCGAAAACTTTTGCGCGAATCTTCTATCGCAATGCTATTAATTGCGGTTTTTATTTGATTGAATCGGCGGAGGCGATTGAGAAAATCAATGACGGCGATGAAGTTGAAATCGATTACAAAAACGGCCTGATAAAAAACAAAACAGCCGGGACTGATATCAGCTTTAATCCTTTGCCGGACTTTGCGCTTGAGATAATCAAAGACGGTGGCTTATTGAACCACGTTATGAAAATGAAAAGTTAAAAATAGAAATGTAAAATTGAGGAATCGCTGCGCGATGGCTCTCTCAATATTTTCCTGCTTTATGCGAGAATCCCGATCATAATAAAATCAGCAGGAACAAGGGGAAATAAGAGGTTGGTATTGAATTTTGGTCAGTTTTTCTTTGCATTCATTTTAGCTACTTTGCCATCTTTGAACATATAGATTGTGCCATCTCCCATAGTCTGTACACAGGGCTTAATCCCTCTTATCCAAAGAGACAATGTATTAGAATGTTTATTCTGAGCTTCGGATATGAAAACAACATTGGGATTGCCATAGTTTTCAGGATATATTCTGTATGAAGAGCCCAAAGGGCAAGTGGTAAAATGCATACTACCAGTATCATCGTTTATCAATGTATTTTTGCTGTCGGGGAGTTTGCCATGTTTTGTACGGTAAGCTTCGATATAACCATATAAGCCTTTCTGCCTTTCCGCACAATCCGAGACGCTTGTAAAAACCCGTGAGGCTTTTGTATTCGGGTCAAATATCAAGCCGGTCGGCCTGTTAGTTCCTAATTCAATAACGGGTGTTAACTGTAAGTATATTTTCAAACCGCCGATTAGTAATATAACGATTATTATATAGATTAAGGCCTTTATGTGAGTTCGCTTCATCTTTGCTCTTTCCATTAAATGGCCACTTATGTAGAGATCAGTATAAAACGTGAAAATCAACTGCTTCTTTTCGCATAACAGATTCCGGGTGCTTCTTCAATACGCCCTATAGCCGCTAAAGTAGTAAAGTATAATGCGTAGAGTTATTTGGCCATTATTTTTCTTATAGCTTCTTCGTTGAAACCAGGAACAGGCCTAAAGAATCCTATTTTGTAGATTGCGATTGCCACCACAACAGCAAGGGCAGTCCACAAGAAATATCTTCTGACAGGAAGAATTTTCATGCTATTACCTTTCCAAATGTAATTGTATTTCTCATATTGTCAGTAAACAAGCTGCTTCGCTTTATATAAGAGACTCAAGGTACCGCTTCTTGCATTGATGAGCATGATATGTAAAGTGCGGAGTGATGTCAAGAGTGAGTTTTCGGATTTCTGAGGGAATATTTAAATAGCTTGCCTGGCAACAGTAACGTGTTATGATACGGTTTTGGATCAAAGATTTGGTATTTGGTGTTAGAATGCGAAATCGAACTCATAGGCCGTTAGAGAAGGGGAGAAATCATCAAGCGGGGTTTACGTTAATTGAGCTGCTGGTAGTTATATCGATTGTCACCCTGCTGGCGGCGATATTGCTGCCGGTGCTTTCGCAGGCCAAGGGGAAGGCCGAAGAAGTGGTCTGCCTGAATAATCTGAAGCAGCTTCAGATATGCGCAAAACTATATTCACAGGACAACGACTTCTTTCTGCCGCCGAATAGGAATGTTTATTATATCAATACATTAGGTCCTTCAGCCGGCTTCGACCCCAACCTGACATGGTGTGCGGGGCTGGCGCCCTTCGATACTACTACGGAGAATATCGAGAGGGGACTGCTCTTTAGTTATAACAAATCAACCGACATATATCGGTGTCCTTCGGACAAGTCGCGAGTGCGAACGGAGGAAGGTAAAATCATGAATATTCGGCGGACTCGCAGCTACAACATGAGCCAATCGGTCAACGGCCTGCCGTATTCACCAGATTCGGCCGTGCTGCCGAGCTTCGCTAAGGAGACCGAAATCGACAAACCATCGCCTTCGAAGTTGCTATTCTTTGTTGATGTCCATGAGGACAGCATTCTCGATTCGCACTTCGGTATCCCGCCGAGGGGGCCGATGTTTGCATCTGAACAGCCGCTTTGGTGGGACCTTCCGGCCGGACGGCATTCGCAGGGCGGCAACTTCTCTTTCGCAGACGGCCACGTAGAGCGCTGGCGATGGGCCGGGCCGAAGATTTTCAATGAACTCGGTCAGGTCGTCAGGCAAGACGGCGAACTTGAGGACTTCCTTAGAGTTCAGCGAGGAGTAAAAGCCGAGACGGGGTTTTGAAAGCGGTCGTTCGATAGTTAATAATAGTGTACTGTGCATACCTATCAGATCCATTCAATGGCGACCTGCCGTAGATTTTCTTGATAAACAGGCTGCTTGAGAGTATAGTATCGGCAATTAGAAAAACGGCAATTATTATACGATAAAGGTTAGTTTTATGAACAGGCGTGAATTTATCAAGGCAATGGGGTTTGGTGCGGCGACACTGGCCGTACCGGGGTGTGCGGGTATTAATTCGCAGGCGGCAAGCGGGGAAAGTAAAAAAAAACTGAATTTTGTTTTTATTCTTATCGATGATTTGGGGTGGACGGATTTGGGCTGTTACGGCAGCAGTTTCTATGAGACGCCGAACATCGACAGACTGGCAAGCGAGGGTATGCGGTTTACCGAGGCATATGCGGCATGTCCGGTCTGCTCGCCGACGCGGGGAAGTATTATGGCGGGCAAGTATCCGGCAAGGCTGGGGATAACGCAGTGGATAGGCGGCAGCCAGAAACCTACAGAATATGCGGACAGGCTTGAACTGGAGGAGGTGACGATAGCCGAGGTATTGAAGAGGCAAGGTTATGCGACCGGCTTTGTGGGTAAATGGCACCTGTCGCCACGGACGGCTGACATCAGAGCGGATTTCTATCCCGACAAGCAGGGTTTTGACATCAATATCGGGGGAGACTGGTCGGGGGCGCCACCGACTTACTTCTATCCTTATAAGAAGAGGAACCGAGCCCTGGAGGAGATGCCGGAGGGGGGCGAGGAAGGTGAGTATTTGACGGACCGGCTGACGGATGAGTCGCTGAAGTTTATCGAAGCGAATAAGGACAGGCCGTTCCTGCTGTATCTTTCGCATTATGCGGTGCATACGCCGATAGAATCCAAGCAGGTGCTAACGGACAAATATAAGGCCAAGGCGGAGAATCTGCCAGCAGGTGAAAGGGGGCAGTTCGCCGGTGTTTATGGTCGTTACAATACACGATTAGTTCAGGACAATCCGGCTTATGCGGGGATGGTTCAGAGTGTGGATGAAAGCATCGGGCGGGTGATGAAAAAGTTAGAGGAGTCAGGGGTGGCTGACAATACGGCCGTAATATTCATGTCCGACAACGGTGGTTTATCTACTGTGCCGCGTGAGGGGCCGACGGCCAATCTTCCGCTGCGTGCGGGCAAGGGCTGGCTGTATGAAGGAGGGATTCGCGAGCCGATGTTTATCAAGTGGCCGGGCGTGGTGAAGCCGGGAAGCGTATGCGATGAGCCGGTGACCAGTACAGACTTTTATCCTACGATGTTAGAGATGGCGGGGCTGGGACTCATGCCTGAGCAGCATATTGACGGCGTGAGTTTGATGCCGCTTTTGAAAAACAAGGGCAAGCTGAAACGAAAGGCGATATACTGGCATTATCCGCACTATCACGGCAGCGGTAACAGGCCGAGTGGTGCGGTGCGGGCGGGAGATTATAAACTAATAGAATGGTACGAAGATAACAGTGTTGAGCTGTACAATCTGAAAAGTGATATAGGTGAAAAGCATGACCTGGCGAAGGAGATGCCGGATAAGGCGGCGGAGCTTAAGGGGATGTTAGGCAGGTGGCTAAAACAAATGAATTCGAAGATGCCGGCGGCGGGGCCACGGGATGATTTCGAGGTATGGAAGGCTTCGAGAAAACAATAACGTATGGATAACATATAGTTTTTTTTACGACAAGGAGACTTAAAAGTGTACAAGATTGCTGTGATACCCGGCGACGGGACCGGGCCGGAAGTGACCGCTGAAGCGGTAAAGGTTTTGAAGGCCGCCGCGGAGAAATTCGATTTCAAAGTTGATTTGACTGAGTTTGACTTCGGCGGTGAAAGATATAAAAAGACGGGCGAGACTCTGCCCGACAGCGCTATCGAAGAGCTTCGCAAATTCGATACAATTCTGTTGGGAGCAATAGGGCACCCGGACGTTGCGCCGGGAATTCTGGAAAAGGGTATTCTTCTCAAGGCCCGTTTTGCGCTGGATCAATATATAAATCTGCGTCCTGTGAAGCTGTATCCGGGTGTTGAGACGCCGATAAAAGACAAAGGACCGGATGAAATTGATTTTGTGGTCATTCGTGAAAATACGGGCGATCTCTATACGGGTACGGGTGGTTTTTCAATGAAGGGGACGCCGAATGAGGTGGCCGTGCAGTCGGCGGTTTATAATCGTTTTCAGGTTGACCGCTGTTTGAGGTACGCATTCGAGTATGCCAAGAAATACGGTAAGAAGGCCCGGGGTAAAGGCGATAAGAATACTCTTGCGCTGTGCGGGAAAACCAACGTGCTTACTTATATTTATGATTTGTGGGAACGGGCTTTTCATGAAATGGGCAAGGCGGAGTATCCCGATATTGAAAGAGAATATTATCACGTTGACGCCACCTGTATGTGGATGGTGAAGAATCCGGAATGGTTCGACGTTATCGTAACCGGTAATATGTTCGGTGACATTATAACCGACCTTGGCGCGATGGTTCAGGGGGGTATGGGTATTGCGGCCGGCGGAAATATCAACCCTGAAGGCGTTAGTATGTTCGAGCCTATCGGAGGCAGCGCACCGAAGTACACGGGCAAAGGGATTATCAATCCGTTAGCGGCTATATGCTCGGCTCAGATGATGCTGGCTACTTTAGGAGAAGAGAAGGCGGCGGACAAAATAGAGCAGGCGGTGATGTATCTAACCGGCAATAAGCTCAAGAGTATGCAGGCCGGGAAGATGGGATATTCGACAGCTGAGGTAGGTGATCTGGTGGTAGAGAAACTCAGCGAGTAGAAGATTAAATATCAAAATGTAAAATTAAGGAAGTAATCATCCTGCGGAAAATTTAGGCCGGATGATTCTATGGTTTAACTTTTTAATTTTGTAACGATGCCAGCTAATCTTACACCTGAATATTTCAAGGCTGAGAAGTGGTTTCGAAGCGCCACGTCAAACGACGAAAAGATTATGGCGCTGGAGCAAATGCTGCGCGTGATGCCAAAGCACAAAGGAACGGACCATTTGCGCGCGGACCTTCGGCGGAAGCTCAGCAAGCTAAAAGATTCAGACACACAAAAAAAGGGCGGCAAACATGTTGACATTTTTCACGTGCCGCGGAGCGGAGCGGGCCAGATTGTTCTTTTAGGCACGCCGAACTGCGGCAAAAGCTCCATCGTTGGAGGTCTGACCAATGCGAAGGTCCACGTCGCCGATTTTCCATTCGCGAGCGGCACTCCGGTGCCGGGGATGGTTCCGTTCGAGGACATCAAGATTGAATTAGTCGATATGCCGCCTATTACGGCCGAGTACAGCGCTCCGGGGCAGGTCGGGACGTACCGCAACTGCGATTTGATTGCTATTGTGATTGATCTGTCGGCAGACGTGGAGGAGCAGTTGCTTATTTGTCTGGATTTTCTCGAATCGCGCAACCTGCTTTTTGGCAGCGAAACGCCTGAACACGATACCCAAGGCAATGTGCTCGGGAAAAAGGCGTTTTGTATATGCACAAAATCGGATATCGCCAAACCCGGCGCTCTTGATAATCTAAAGAAGTTATGTGAATATCCGTTTGAATTTGTCGAGGTTTCAGCCGTGAGCGACGACGGGCTCGAAGGGCTCGCGGAAAAGCTGTTCAAACTATTAGGGATAATCCGCATCTATTCCAAGCCGCCGGGCAAGCCCGCCGATATGACGGACCCGTTCACTCTTCCTGCCGGCTCTACGGTTATGGACCTTGCCACGACTGTTCACCGGCAATTAGCAGAAAAACTCAAGTTCGCAAGAATCTGGGGGACGGGCGTTTATGACGGGCAAAACACCCAGCGGAACCATGTTCTTAATGACAAAGATGTTATTGAGTTGCATTTTTCGTAGCTGTTAACTACAATGTTCCTCGAAAAAAAGAGACGAAACACTTCAAGAAAGGGTGCTGTTGATTATGGAATGTCAGAAAGAACAAAATCTGAAAAATTGTAACTGCTCATATCCCGGCTGTGACAGAAAGGGAATATGTTGTGAGTGTATAAGTTATCATTTGTCGAGTAAGCAACTGCCAGCCTGCTGCTTTCCGAATGATGTTGAGAAAAGCTATGACCGCAGCTTTACGGCTTTTGCCAAGGCCTGGCAATTATAAGCACCTGAATTCCACAATAAATTGTGGGATTAAATATAATTAAAAAAAGCCGAGCCATATAAGCCCGGCCTTTTTATAACAAACGTTTGTCATTAATATAACAATTTGGAGGGCCGTTTGGGTCTAAAGAAAAGAAGTTTTTTTGGTGAAGTTTACTTTGCAGGTGACAATATTTTCTGCAGGAGCATTATTAAGAGCACCTAAGTTACTTACTCTTTAATTTTTTAAAAATATCAATAACAGCAAGAATCACTCCAATTGCCAACAAACTATAGCCAATTAACCTGTTGTCTCCGAAAAAGATTCCTGCCAAGATAAAACCAAAAGCAATACCTGAAAGCGGTGTGAGTCTATTTTCTTTTCTACTCTTACCGAGGAAAATAACAAGAAGAGCGATAGCTGCCAGTACTACGATAGATATGGCGATGTAGATTTGTGACGTATTCATGTGAGTTCCTTTAGATTAAGCTCTATCCACCGGAATCCTAAGTCGTAACCACCTGACCTTTGGCTCGCCATATAACAACTATAAGCGGTTTTGAAACAACTTCTAAGCTTAGTGCCTCTTTTCATAGTTCGCAGTAAAAATGTAGGGAGCCTCTTCAATATCACTTCATAAAAAAATATGTTAATACAATTCCAATAAAAAATATTAATCCGATAAGAATCCCGACCAAACACATTTTTTTCTTTTTTGTCTTTTCCTCCTCTGTCGATTCTATCGGATTCTTATTGTATTTTTTCTCCATTGCGATACCTAATACCATGCCTAATGGCAAACCCATCGCAGGACCAAGTGCAATATTTCCAAGTGCTAAACCTATCGGTACACCAATAGGAATTCCTATCGCCAATCCCATTCCTATAAAGTGTCCTTTGGGGTATCGTTTTTCTTCTTCCATTTTATTTCCCTTATCCCTTTTTTCACATAGCGGCTTCGGCATCAGTTGCGGCACGCAGCGCCGTCAGTTGGATGCCGTTGTTAGATGGCATTCATCCCAGCCTCTTCTCACGGGCCACGCCGATGGCTACACCAACCGACACGCCAACCGCTATGAGGCCCATGTTGTCCATCGCCGCACCGAGTGCCGCTCCTATTGCGGCGCCCACGCTGACGCTTATAGCCATTGCAGTGCGACGCTTACTTACTTGCTCGGCAGCGGTATCGTTTGATGCGTGCGACATTACGGAAAGGACTATTAATAATGCTATACCGACAATTAGAGCTACGCCAACAATTAGAGCAATGATAATTGAATTAGCCATATTTTTGTGGTACTCCTTATTATTAGTTTAAGCATTAATCCGGGATTTCCCATATAACTCGGATCTAAAAAATTGATAAAAAGGCCGGACTGATTTGGCCCGGCCTTATATTTGTGCCAGCGTATCTGCCATTGTGTCAGCGGCTACTTTTCAAGCTGGGCCAGTTCATCGTAGCTAACATCCAAAGTTGATAAATCTCCGAAGATAACGCGGTACTGCTGGTCGGAAATTTTCCACCGCATGAGTACTTTTTCAACATCATGAGCCGTGACTGTATCGCCGTAATATGCGACATCCTTATCCTCCTTTACCAACTTACCGTAGAACAAACATGCTCCCTGGATGGGCAGCATATTCTCCATTTCCTCCTGAGTCGGTTTTTCTTCAAGGCTTTTACCCTGCTTTTGACGCAGGGCAATGAAGGCCTCTCTGAGTTCCTTACCGGTTGTCATCAGATCCAGATTGGTCGGATATTTTCCTTCGGTTATTTCGGCAAACCCGCGCAGTCCTTTAATAACCGCCTCGACACTGCCGGAGAGGTCCACTTTGGCCATCAGTGTATAATCGGAGGGGATATTCGGTTGGAAATCTTCCGCCTGCAGGCCGGGGTCCCAGTCAAAGCTGTCGATTGTCAGACTTATTTGAACCGAGCCTCCTGCGGATGTACCTTCCAGTTCAATCAGGACGGGCAAATCCGTATCAACGGCAACCCAGAGACGCCCCTTGCCCTTTTCAAACAATGACGCACCAAATTTATCGTTGTCGACCTCTATACCCTCGACCTCAATGCCGTCGATTGTCTTTTGGCCTAATTTCGTGTATTGGTTGCAGCACATGAATTCCTTAACGATTGCTCTGGGATCGTTCTTTTCTGCTATCTCTTTTATCTGTTCGTCGGTAAAGATGGCATTGAGGTATTTTTTCTGACTTGGAACAAGCTCAACACCCTTATTTCCATCGGCTGGTACATAAAGCTGAGATACCAAGTCGTCATTGTAAAATGCGTCACGTCTTGTTCCATATTCGGTAGATCGATAGAAGGTCATCTCGACATCGTGTGAACCATCGGATCTTTGCACTGTCATTTTCATTCGATGTATGTATGTCTGAACTTTTTGAACATTATTCAGTACTTCGGCCCATGCGACACCGCCATTGTCGCGAAAAAGGTTCAGTCCAAAAAATACAGCGATTATTATCACCGCCGCAGCGGCTATTCTTGTGGTTGAACTTTTCATAATATTTCTCCATATATGGACAGTGTGAACTGTCGGTTGGAGCCGATGTTTGGGGAAGGCGTTCAGGAGCTGCTTTTTAAGCTTATCGCGATGTTCATCATCCGGAGTATCAAAAGGAATATCATTTACAAATTCTTCGATATATTTTTCATTATCGCTCATAGTATTGATCCTCCGTTCCTCGCGGCAGCGGTGTGTAGCTTTTCGCGCAGTTTGGCAGTAGCTCGAGAGAGACAACTGCGTACTGTAGAGGGATTTTTTCTCAAACAAGCGGCTATTTCGGTTAACTTCATATTTTCAAAAAAACGTAAAGTGATGACAGTCTGGTACTTTGGTTTCAGGCTTAAAAGAGCCTGTTTTAATAGAACCTTTTTTTCAAGCAGTTTATCATTTGATGTAATGACAAATTCAGATTCCGCGCGGGTATTATTTACAACTTTCTGAATTACGTCCGCTCTTCTTTTGGAATTTCGCAGGTAGTCATTAACGGCGTTGGTTGCAATGCGAAGAAGCCAGTTTCTAAAATCAGTTACTTTTCCATCAAAAGAGCTTAAGTTATGCATAACTTTAAAGAAAACAGTTGATGTTACATCTTCAGCAGAGTGGCGGTCGAACAAGCGGCGAATGCAATAATGAAATACATCATTATAATGCAAGAGGTAGAGCCGTGCAAAAGCGTCCGGATCGCTACACGCTTCCTTGATTAAATCAGTATTTTCGGCTTTGCTTGACGCCATTGTCGTTTGCCTCTTTATCCAATTTTTTTTAGTTCCAGCTATCATTGTAATTATAAACGTATGGAGGGGAGAAAACGTCCCGAAAAAAATCGTTACCATCAGGGGATACAAAAGGCCGGAGCGATAGAAATCCGGCTTTTTCTCGCCTGATTATGCGTGCTGCTGTTAAGGTTGGTTTTCAGGCTTTTGATGCTGGCTGTTGAGCGGGTAATTGTGTATTGGGGGGCTTTTTGGCTTTGAATATAATAAACAGTCCAAACAGGGCCGAGAATAAATAACCCAGAGGTACATAGCGAAAGAGGGCATCTGTGCCGAAATGTTCGGCGGCAGGCAGCAAGGCCGAAAAGACCATAAAAGCCACAGCCCAGGTGCCGCCCACCATAAAGCCCATTCGCTGTCCAAATTTCAATCCTTTGGCGTGTCTTGATAAGGTTATCATCAATATGTAAGCCGACATTGAGCAGAAACCGGCGCCAAAGAGCAGCCATATAGCCATTCTGTTATCTATAAATATCAGGTACGTTACAAGGAAAGGAATGGCGAGAAACAACGCAGCAATTGAACATCTCAACTCACCCTTTTTGTGAGCAATGGCTGCCCATATAAATGCGCCCACTGTTCCTCCCAGGCCAAACATAGTTGTTGAAAGGCCGCCAAAAGTAAGCTCAAAATCAAGCTCATTCAGCACTGTCGGCAGAAGTGATGTAAGAATGGTCGTGGAGATAGCCGCGGGTATTGCCATAACCATTATCAGCCAGAAGGACAGCTGGTTGTTTTCTGTCTGTGCAAGGTCTTTATCGCGCACTTTCCGCTCGACAGCAAGGCGGATTCTCAGGAACAGGATCATTACAATACCGACAACCGGGCAAAGAGTCAGGGGGTACAAACCTTTGAAACCATAACGAGAGACAAGAAAGGCTGAGACAGCCCCGCCGCTTGAGTATCCGAGAAAACCGCCCGCCATAAAAACGGCCGTGCTGACCGCCGGCGGAATCCGGCCAATTGAGTGAATCGCCCTCAGCCCTTCCGGATGCACTATCGCTATCCCACAGCCACTGACCATCGCAAGTATAATCATTATGGGATAGGTACTGTTTCCTCTCGGCAGAACACCCAGCAGGCATATACTGGCACCCACAATAAGACCAAGATGCAAAAACAAGGGCCTTCGCTTATGGGCGCGCATATGGCCGATTAGCGGCTGGATACCGTTACATGTCAAAAGCAGGGCAACCAGAACATAGCCACCTTGAGAGAGGCTTAAAGAAAATTCGTCCCTGATTGCCGGAAGGATAGCGGGCAGCATACTCGCGAACAAATCAATCAGGAAATGAACACCTGCAAGCACGAAAAGCTGCATCCAGTAAAATGTGGCGATTCTTCTATTCAAGTATCAACTGACTGGTACCTCAAATTTGTTACCGGTGAGCTGTTCGTATGCTTCTATGTATTTGTCACTGGTTTTGGCTCCGATATCATCTGGCAGCTCGACACCCGGGCCTGATTTGTCGAAGTTTATACTCTCAAGGTAATTTCTAACAAACTGCTTATCGTAACTTTCCTGATCCCGACCGGCCTGGTATTTATCGGCAGGCCAGAAACGTGAAGAGTCCGGTGTTAAAACCTCATCAATCAAGATAATTTTGCCATCGACACTACCCCATTCGAATTTCGTATCGGCAAGTATTATCCCTTTGCTCCGGGCATATTCGCTGGCCTTTGTGAAAATCAGCTTACTTTTATCCCGGACATAATTTGCGGTTTCTTCGCCGATGATATCGCAACAGCGTTCTAAGCTGATATTTTCATCGTGCTCACCCCTTTCGGCTTTTGTGGCCGGGGTAAAAATCAGCTCGGGCAGCTTCTGGCACTGAGTAAGGCCGGAAGGCAGCTTTTGTCCGCAAACGGTGCCGCTTTGGCTGTATTCTTTCCACCCGGAGCCGGCAAGATACCCGCGCACAACACATTCAACCGGCAGGACATCTACTTTTTTAACCAGCATACTTCGCCCGGCCAACTGTTCGGAATTATCACAAAACGGCTCAGGGAAAGCCGCCACATCATCGCTTATTAAATGGTGCTCAATATCCGGGCTTAGATAATCGAACCAGAACTTTGAAATCTGTGTAAGAATAATTCCTTTACAGGATATGCCGTTAGCCATGACCACATCAAAAGCGCTAATTCTATCGGTTGCAACTATGAGCAGTTTATCACCCAAATCATATATGTCACGAACCTTGCCTCGATTCGGTTGAAAATCTGCTATATTTGTCTGTAAAACCGTCTCCATAAAAAATCCTTTCAATTTATAGTTCGCACTTTAAAGTGTAAATTATCAATGATAAGCAGCCAATAATCAACTATTTTCCGTCATGCTCTATTCTAAAATTAACATATCCCAATATTTTTTCTCGAATCTTTTCGGTATCTTCATCAATGGGCAAAAAAACCAGCAGCTTTTCCAGATATCCGCACTGTTTTATTCGTTTCAGCGCGGATGTGAAGTTCACATCATAGACCCAGCCGAGCAGAGAAAGCTTCAGGTCGTTCAATTTCCTTACTTTTCTGTTATCCACACACCGACCGCTCATGAGCTCATTAACCACACCTGCCGAGTACCCCGGCTCATCCGGAAGCTCCAGACCAAGCTTGAAGTTCTGCGGATTTTCCCGGTATTGTTTGTAGTATTTCATTACCACATAGTACGCATCCAGCTTATCAGCATCGCGTATCAATTTCGATAACAGCAGGCATTGGCCGTCCAAACCGGGAGGCAATTCTTTACGACCGTGGTATTCAATTGCTTTTTGAATTAACAGCTTTTCCTGAAGTTCAATCTCATCAAGCACCTGATTCTTTTCCAAAACTTCCAGGCCCAGCAGGCAGTGGTCCACACTTTGGGCGTCGCTGTACATGCGGTATTTAACAAACTGCTCGAACCTTCCAACATCGTGCAAAAGGGCTATGGTTTCGCTTATGAGTTTTTGATTTTCATCAAGGCCCAGCTCGCCAGCCAAATACAGCATCTCCTTACAGGTCCGGTGGCTGTGGTCGTCTTTGAGCTTTATATTAGCATTGACGGTTTCATCACCGCCATAAAAGCCCGCAACATAATCATCGAACCAGATTCTGAACTTGTCTAACTGTGTTTGCTCCAAAACGTCCCGACTTCTAATAAAAATTCCTGCTGCGTATTCCAAAATAGTCTGCGCAGAGTATAATACCGTCTAAATGGATAATAGTCAAAAGGAGTAAATAATATGCCAACGGTAAAAGATGTGATTGTCAAAAAGCCTTCTGAAGAAGAGGCTGCGGCCTGCAAGAACTGGCCTATATGGAATTGTCAGCCCAGCACGTTCGACTGGGCATACACGGAAAAAGAAACGTGCCTTTTGCTCGAAGGCGAGGTAACGGTTACTGACGGCAAAGACTCGGTAAGCTTCGGGGTGGGCGACCTTGTGATTTTCCCCGTTGACCTCGAATGCACGTGGCAGGTCGCCAAGGCCGTAAAAAAACACTACAACTTCGGTTAAAAACAAATAGCTCGGTGTTTCATGCTGGATTTTGCCAGGCCTTAAATTCAGCCGGTTTGAAATCGAGCTTTCGTCCGGCTTCAGCGGCTGCGTTTACTTTCAGTACCGCCACAGCCGTTTCATATCCGGCTTCGGCGGGGCAATTGAGCCTGGCCTCGCCGCGAACAGCATCGAAGAAATTCTCCAGGTGCGGCTGATGAACCGGCTTATTCATTTTCACGAGCATATCATATTTGGCCGGCTTCGGCGACGGGGGCCTGACTTCGGCAACGGTATCTTCACTTTCGGGCTGGTCCAAGCCTTCTGTTTTTTCCAAGTAACCTTTCTTAACCCAGTGGTCCCATTTGGTCTCCTTAACCCAACCTTCCCGGTAAAGGCCACAACGGTAATGGGGCTCTGAAATTACAAGGGTTCCTTCGGTGCCCATGAAGCTTTCGAAATATCCGTTGCCGCTGTTTGTGCTTATTGTTTGATAGAAGGCGGTGACCGGTCCCTGCAGGGCTTGATATTCGTAAACGGCCATCACGGTGTCGTACCATTCGTGGGTCTTTTTGTCGTAATAGTTCGTGCGGCCGCTGGCCATGACCGACTGCGGGTATGCATCGAGGAACCAGTTGTAAATATCTATCTGGTGCGAGCCGAGATCCACAATCGGGCCGCCTCCGAGTCCTTTGTACCACCGCCAGTTCCTGAACTGCTGCATTGACTTATAACCATATCTGGTTAGTGTTTGTGTATCAATTTCTTTTCCTCTTGGCACAATTCTGGGTGGCGCAACCGCTCGGTTCCACTGGCCGTTGACGGCTGTAATTTGTCCCAGGAGCTTTGCCTCTTTCAAAAGTTTTTCATAGCAGAATATATACCGTGGATTGCTGCGGCGCTGATGGCCAATCTGGAGTAGTTTGCCGGTTTGCCTGGCGGTCTGCACCATTCTTCGGGCGCCTTCGAGAGTATTGGACATCTCTTTTTCACAATAGACGTGAAGACCGGCTTTGAGGCAGTCAACGGTATGGTCGGCATGCCAGAAATCGGGCGTGGCGATAATGACGGCGTCGAGGTCCTTTTCTTTTTCGAGCATTTCCTTATAGTCAACATAGGCATTGTTCTCGTGGCGATATTTCTTCAGCAGGCCTGAGGCACGTTTTTGATTGTATGCCGTCCAGATATCACAGACGGCCTTAAAGCGAATACCCGGAATCTTCAGACAAACATTCATAAGAACTCTGCCCTGTTCGCCGGCGCCGAGCAGGGCCACGTTAATATCATCCGGTTTTTTGTTGCTCCTTTTTTGTCCGGAAGCAATCGGTGAAAACACCAGGCCCGCTCCCACGCCCGCCGCCGAATGCAAAAAACTACGCCTGTCTATTTTGTCTTTTGTTTTTTGAGTATTCATTTTTTCGCTCCCTTTAATTTTGCACGCTTAGACACCTTGCGCACCAGTCACAACATAAACACGCCTTTGTTTTTTCCAGAGCCGCTGTTATAACAAGCCCTCCGTTTATAAAGACGTTCTATGTGAGATTTTTAGTATGAGGAAAATATTTTACCCTGCCCCCGCATGGTTTTAAGAATACTGATTACCGAATCAAACTTACTTTTAATTAACGCTCTTCTGCTTCAACCTGCCTATTGGTTTTCCGGCCGGGGGCTTTTTTAGCCATCTTGTAGCGGATTTTTATGCACTTTGGATTATCCGTGAAACCAAGAATCTGGATAACGCCCATCCCACCCTCACGGGTTCCAATTGCATAGACAGATGGGCCAAGTGCACCGGCAATAGATTTAACAGGTAAACCCCTGTTCGGAACACGTTGTCCTGTCTCAATTTTTTTAGTGACGTCAATAGGCGTAATTGTTTCCCATTCTTTCTTTTTAAGACCCACCGCGATCATATCATAACATCCAAGTAAAACATCACCATCAATCCACTTCATAGCAGAATTCAGATTCAGTATGGAAATGTCGATGCCTTTCGCTCTAAACAATTGTTCACGATCTTTTGTTCCGATCTTCTCACTTGAAAAAGCTTTTCCTGTATCCAAATCAATAAACGAATCTTTCTCGGCATCAATTGCATGTACGACACAATCAATCACCTGACCAAACATATATTCACTGTCGGGCTCAACTTCTTCGGCCTGCAGGTCGGTTTTCAGGTCGGGCTGAGGTGAAGGTGCCTGCAGGTCAACCCATTTGGGGTCGGCTGCGTCGGGGCCTGTAAATTTACCCAGACGGGCGTGATTATTATTACCGCTAATGTCGTATGCATATCGACCTTTGGTTTGTTCGAAGGTCCAGCATGCGGCCAAGCCGGGTTCGTTTCCGGTAAGGGCAACATTTTTGTATTGGCGGAGTTCCTGGCGAGTTCGAGCGCCGTTCCAGAGGCGCACCTCTCCGAGCAGTCCCATGAACGGATTATTCGTAGGAATTAAATATTTTCCCATTACCAGCGGATGGCCGGGCGTAGATTTGTAGTATTTACCCTCGAAGACATGAGTAATATGTATCCAATTGGAAACACCATTTGTCAGCGGATAACCGGCATACGTCGATGCGTATGTGCCGCTATTATTTGATTTACAGAAATCTATACACAACTGCGAAGGTTCATTTGGGCGACGATCAAGATTTATTCCGAAACCAGTTAGGTAAGCCCTGGGAGTGCCGACCGTGAAACCCTTGGAAATTAAGGCCCAGCCACCGCGATATTCTGAAGCATCAGAGGGCAGTTTGGTTTTTACCCACATTTCGATAGTAAAGGGCGGTTCTAATCTCAAGCTGAGGCTGTCCGGCACCAGCAGATAGTCATCGACACCGTCAAGCTCTACAGCATGTCGGCCGGGCGGAGCCAGATTAGAAGGCAAAAGTGTTTCACTCTCAAAGATTTCTGAAGTATCCTTCGGCAATTTTGATGAAATATTATCAATTCCGGAAGGAGGTAATGGTCTTGCCTGGAACCTGAATCCCTTTAATTGTCGGCAAATAAACGGCTCATCAAATGTAAATTTTTCCTCTAATCTTTTACCTTCGCCCAAAACTAAATGTCCATCGGGCTCAAGAATATCGCCGACTTTGTTAAAAAGCACGAATCGGTACTGCCGGCCCTTTGTTTTTTCCCGGTCGCGGAACAAAGTAATGAATGTCTTTCCTTCCGCATCATGGCCGATGGAGCCGAGGTTTACGTGCTCTGTGAGTATCAATGTATCGTTGAAATCGGGCGGTATGGACTGTCCGATATACTGCCAACCTAAGGATACAAGCTCAGTGGTGGTCCGTATATCGGGTTTAGGCGCAGCTTCTTTGTTGAGCAGTTTGTAGCGGATTTTGATGCCTTTGGGATTTTCAACAAAACCAAGAATTTGAAGAATTCCCATTTTATACTCGGAGGTTTTTATTAAATAAGTTAGAGGCAGAAGACTTTCGACGCTCAAAAGAACCGGCTCATCGATACGTTCCATAAGTCTGTCAGTAAATTCCAGGGGGCCCGCATCCCATAAATAATTATCCACACGTGCGGCATACATGTTGAAGCCGATCAGACCATGAACGATGCTCGCGGTTTCTCCCATTACATCTATCCCATTATCCTTAATCCATCTCAAGACGGCATTTTCGTCATCAAAGTCGAGTGTATCCGGCGGAGTAATTAGTTCGCCGTTATCCAAATCGGCAAACATATTTATTTTTGCGCCATCATCGTTGACCGTCATCTCCACAACATCGCCAAAAGTATATCCACTCCAGAACTCTATACCATTAGCCGAAGGTTCGATATAACCGCCTAAAACAGAATCATGGGATTTAAGAACGATATCCGATTCTTTGCCGCTGAGAAGTGTTTTAAGGTTGCGACTGTAACTTGAACATGCTGTGATATTGCCCTGCCGGCTTCGCCTGCTAAGCTCTACATACGATTGGGCAAGTTTATCCCTGTTATAACCTGCTGCTTTTATCAGGTCTTTCAAGGTCAATCCGCTTTCAGGCACAAGATAGCGGCCTTTGTTTTTCACCGCCGATGACCAGATCGAAACCCAGTTGTCGGTATCAGGTTTCTCTTTATCCGATAAGAGCCTTGTCTGGCCGTAATCTTCGATTACCCAGTTTATTATATCAGCTGACATTTCCCATTTACACGGTTAAAAAGCATATTTTTCTCCGTACGATACCGATTATTTTACAACAATCTGCTTG
>VRUK01000086.1 GCA_019456195.1 Planctomycetota bacterium
TACTCCGACGGGTCTGGGCAGGGGCAATGACAATCTCGGACGAGGATTGAAACCCTGAGAGTAGCGGATTTCTATACCCGCTCTAACGCAGGCCCGCTGAAAAACGCTGAGCGTCTGGGCATGCGAAATAAACCTCAGAGGCCCCCCTATCCTGAATTTTATTACCAGCATGATAGTTTCGTTCGAAACTGCTATACACTTATCTCCTTCAAAGCTTTTATACATACAACTTAGCATTATGGCCAAACGTGACCGAAAAACAAGCTTTTTTTCTTTGCTTTCGACAATAATACTGCCCATAACATCAATTAGACAAGCGGGAATTAACAGCTTTGATTCCGTGAGGAAAATTATAAAGAATAGAAAGATGGACTAAAGCCCATTCTACGTAACTCGTTTTTAGCATTAATCAATGAAACAATTATATGTTACCGACAGAGAACAATGGCGCAAATGGCTGATTGAGCATCATGGCGGAGAGGCCGGGGTATGGTTAATATTCTATAAGAAAGATACAAGCAAGCCAACGATTGGCTATGAGGACGCTGTCGAAGAGGCGTTATGTTTCGGATGGATAGATAGTATAATCAAGAAGATTGACGAGACAAGGTACGTACGCAAGTTCACTCCGAGAAAAGATAAAAGCATGTGGTCGGCACTTAACCGGAAGCGGGCCAATAAAATGATAAAAGAAGGAAGGATGACTGACGTTGGGATCGCGAAGATAAAGACAGCCAAGAAAGCAGGGCTATGGGAGAAGGATGGCAGGCCCAGAATATCATTCGATGTCCCGCCGGAACTGGCGAAGGCGCTGGCTCAAAATAAAAAGGCGAAAGAGAACTTCGACAAACTCGCGACATCTTATCGCAGGCAATATATCGGCTGGATTGCAGTTGCAAAGAGGGCAGAGACAAAAAAGCGGCGAATAGAAGAATCTATCGCTTTATTAGAAAAAGGCAAAAAACTCGGGATGAAATAATGATAAATAATTGAGTTGAGTATAAGCTGTGAACTATCGCAACTCAACTTTCATTTGAGGTAAAGTAAAATGGTAATAATAAAGACCAATTTGAAGCAACCAGAAAACAAGGAAAAACTCGACATCTATTCGAATATCGTTGAAGACAATGTCCCAACAGTTACCATAATTGGCGATCCGGATGGCTTGCGCTACCTTTCAGAACTTCTCCAGGAACTCGCCGATTATGATCAAGATAGCGATAATTCCCCAAAAGGTTCAAGGGAGCATATTCACCTTCATGCGAAGTGCCAGTTAGGAAATCACTCATGTGAGTTTGAAGTCTGCCGAGCTGATGCCAAAGGGACAGGAGAACTGCCTGAATTTATGAGAAATCATCCGCGTATCAGAAGGCCTCGGGGAGGATTTTTCTGGCGGCGGCACGAAGGTAGCTTGAAATCTGCCTTTCGGAGTTCATTCCAAGTACCTTTCTTGCAACTTTGTTACAGTCTTCGATTCTTACTGAACGGACAATCTGCTTTATCTCCGGTATCATCGGCGCGGTAAGGGAAATCGTTCTCAATCCCATACCCAAGAGCAGCATAATGTACTCCGGCTCAGAAGCCATCTCCCCGCAAACGCTGACGTTTATCTGTGCCTTGTGGGCGTCCTGAATGACGGTCCTGATAAGCCTCAGGACCGCAGGGTCAGCCGAGGAATACAGGTGAGAGACTAATTCATTGCCCCGGTCAACGGCCAATGTATATTGAGTAAGGTCGTTTGTTCCTATACTGAAAAAGTCCACATCCCTCGCAAGCGAAAAAGCGGTCAGGGCCGACGACGGCGTCTCAATCATAATGCCCACTTTAATGTCCCTGTTATATGCTATCGACTCATCGTCGAGGTCTTCCATAACATCCCGCAAAATCATCTTCGCCTGCTTGAGTTCCTGCAGATTTGTAATCAGCGGAAACATAATCCTAACGTCACCGAGAACGGAGGCCCGCAAAATCGCGCGTAACTGGGTTTTGAACATCGTCAGGTTCTGCAAACAGAATCTGATGGATCTGAGCCCCAAAAACGGATTCGGCTCAGGAGCAAAACGCTTCCTTTGAGTATATTTATCCGCTCCAAGGTCCAAAGTCCTTATTACAACAGGCTTGTTTTTCAGGGTTTTGACGGTCTTTGCAAAGGCCTGATAATGTTCTTCTTCGGTGGGCTCGGTCCGCTTGTTAAGATACAGAAACTCGGTACGGTAGAGGCCAATACCCTCGCCGCCTTTTTGCAGGACAGTCTCGGCTTCATCGGGAAATTCGATATTGCCCAGCAATTTGATTCTCACACCATCGCGGGTCACGGCGGGCATTTCTCTTATCTCATCGAGCTTGTGCTCAAGCTCTTCAAACTCTTTTGAGTATTCCTGGTACTGCTGGATTGTCTGCTGGTCAGGATTTACAATGACAATGCCGCGATTACCGTCAACAATGACATTGTCACCACCACTGACGTACTCGGTAAGGTCTTCGAGGGCCACCACGGCAGGGATGCCTAACGAGCGTGCAACAATGGCAGCATGACTGGTTCTTCCGCCGGAATTGCTGGCAATACCTTTTACAAACTTCCTGTTAAAACCGGCCGTTTGAATAGGGCTCAATTCCCGAGCAATAATCGTAACCTCTTCGGTCAGATGCCCGACATCCTCGCGTTTTTTGTCAAGAAGCTGAATCAGCAAACGCCTTTCAATATCGTAAATATCTGCGGCCCTCTCACTGATATAAGCATCCTTTACTTTGCTAAAATGTAAAGCAATTTCACGAAGGACGGTGGATACGGCGTATTCGGCCGTTACCAATTCGGACTGAACTAAATCGGTTATTTTCTTTCGCAGGCTTCTGTCGTGAAGAAAACGCAGATGTACCGCAAAAATATCTTTTATCTTGCTGCCCTCGGTGTGACCCTGCGCTTTCTCAAGCTCTGTTAATTCGACAATAGCACTCTTGAAGGCACTTCTGACTCGTTGAATCTCAGTCGTCCGTTGTGAAGTCTCTATCGAACGATGGGGAATCCGATAATCTTCGGAATCTAAAATCAGTGCCCTGGCAATAGATATGCCCGGCGAAACAGCTATTCCCTTTTTTATTTCCATAGTCAATATTGCAGGCGTAATCCTCAGTCTTTTGACGGAACAAATTTCACGGTGCCGGCTCACCAAACATTTTGTCTTCCACGAGCTCTCTCAGGGCATCGATCACTTTGCGGGCGTCCGAACCTTCAGCTTTGATTTTCAGTTTGGTCCCGCAAGTCGCAGCGAGTATGCTCATCTGCATAATGCTCTTGCCATCCACCTGAGTTTCATTGTTACTGACAGTAATATCACTTTTATACTGGTTTGCGACATCAACAAACTTCATTGCAGGGCGCATATGGAGGCCATCGGCGTTTTTTATTTCAACTTCCGCTTGGCAAACCACTTTTTCCAATGAATTCTGCTCAGCCTTCATTTTCGGGTCCCGGGACCACTCCTTTCACGGGCACAAACCAACTTTACTACTTATGGGAACCTCTAAAAATTCATTTTTACTACGAACGGCAGCAATCTCCCCCGGCGGCGTTGTCAGGCCAAAATGCGTCCTCGACATAGCTTTGGCTATGACTGCGGCGATTTTGACCTTCCGCCTTGCCGGAGAAAATTTCGCGCGTTCTCGTGACAAAAGCAATTTTTAGAGGCTCCCTTATTACAATGACGAGCCTTCATCAGCCTCTTTGAGAAGGTCTTCAATCTGTTCGGCGCTTCGGCACTGCCTGAGAAACCTGCGGAACTTCTCATATTGCAAATTCCTGAAAATATTTTCCATGGCCTGCAAATGTTTGTCCGGCTCATTGGCAGGGCTGATTAAAAGTATTACCGTATAAACCGGCTGTTTGTCGAGCGCGGAAAAATCAATACCCGCCCCGCTCTGCCCAAACGCAACGACCACATCCTTGACGGCCTTATGTTTCACATGCGGAACGGCAACACCTTTACCCATTCCCGTGCTTGCCTCGTTTTCTCTTTTTATAACGGCCCTTGTAATCGCCTTACCATTACCGTTTCCGAGCTTTCCAGCTTTATCAAGTGAAGAAATAAGCTCCTCTATAGCACCATCACGGTCAGAGGTATGGAATTCCGGAATCGCCGCCTCAAAACAGACAAAATCTTCAAATTTCATCTTATCAGCCCAAAATTATTCACAATAGCTTATCAAGCCAAATCAAAACACATATCCCAGGAACCGACCTACTCCAGCTCCGGACCAGCGGTGTGTTTATTATCTCGTTCTTTACTCTTTGCTCTTCTGAGCTGCCGTTCAAGTTTGTGGACGGCCATATCAATACAACGGTACGCATCTTCACCAGTTTCGGTGCCAATGAAAACCTTGCTGTGTTCAGCCCTTGCTATGACCTCAACGCTGGTATTACTACCGCCCTGATGGCCGTCAATAATCACTTCGACCTGATTGACACTATTGTAATACTTGGGAAGCTTGGAAGTTTTCTCCTCAGCGTGTTTTCTGATAGCTTCCGTTATTTCAATGTGTTTGCCACTAATTGTAAAAAGCAAAATTATTCTCCTTAACTGATTTTTCAGAATCTAAAATAACTTCCTTTTTTATTGTGAAACTTCCGTCTCGGTCTGCGGTAAAGCAGCCATATTCTGCATCTGGCCCGGCGTAATAACTCCACCGCTGACGGTAAATCTAAACGCCTCCTCTATTGTCATATCCATATCCATGGTCTGCTTCTTCGGGACCATTATTACAAAGCCGGTAAATGGCGTCGGCGAAGTCGGTATAAAAACCGTAAGAAATTCCTTTCTGACGTTTTCCACAACCTTAGTAAGTCCGGAACCTGTAACAAGCCCCAAAGACCATATTCCCTTTCTTGGATACTCGACAGCAACAACCCTTGAGAATGGTATCTTGTCCTGCTCTTCCTGGGCAAACAAAAAATCAGTTATCTGTTTTACATAAGGATAGACCTTACTTAAAACGGGCGTGTTCATTATGAACTTTTCGACCATCCGCCAGAGGGTCCTTCCCACAACACTGGCAAATAACGCACCAATAATGCAAACGGCAATCAAAGCTATCAGAAAGCCGGCTATGGAGCCCCATCCATCAACCCAGTATTTTGTCCAGGTTTGTTCAGTTTTTTCATATATTGTATCGTCCTTATCGAGCCCCGTAGAAAACATATGCAATCGAACCAGACCACGATTGATGTGGATACTGATATTGTCCTGGATGAACGTGTAGCCAAAGACGAATATCCCAATTGTCAGGATAGTCGGCAACAGTACCGCTAAACCACGGAAAAAATAACTTTTAAGCCGTCCCGCCATTGAATACTATTAAAAAAACAGCCCCTGATTATTATCAATTTTATCTGTTTTTACGCAACGAAAGCCGCCAACAAAACGGCTTTTACCCAGAGCGCCATAGGTTAAACTACCGGCTTATCATAGTCAACAAAAAAGTCTTTCGGCAAATGAGCCCCAAGCAAATGTATGACCGCCCCCGGCAGTGAAGCGAGCATCCATATTATACGCTGGCACATAACCAGAGCAAACGCCGCCTCTTTTTCGACGCCGGCATAATGGATAAAAAGGTATGCAAGTGTACCTTCGACTACTACTGCCCCACCAACACTGACAGGTAATGCTCCCAAAATCCATGTAAGTGTGAAAAAAACGTAGTAATATTTGATGCTTACAGTAATCCCAAGATTCTTCCCCAGAAACCAGAAGCTTGTGATTATCAAAATCTGCAAAGAAACGGTCAGCACAAAGACCGCAAAAATTGTAAGTGGGCTGCCAGAGTAAGCAATCAAAGCATTCTTCAACTTTTGAAACGCCCTGAGACTGTTGATTCGAATATGAAAACAGGCTTTTTGCAGCAAAATCCGTCCCCGCCTGTGCAACAACAGTGCGCAAAAAATCGCCACCAATACGACGATTGCCCAAAGGATAACCCACTTGTATTTAGTGAGAAGCTTAAGAGGACCGCTTCGGCCGGTGAAGGTTACAGCTTGGGCCTGATTTCGCAGGAAAAGTGTATAGAAAAAGCTCGCGATTATCAACGTGCTGAACAATCCAATAATCCGGTCAACAAATACGCTCAAGGCCGCCTCAAACCTTTTTTCGGTGTGCTTGGTAACATACCAGGCCCGAACTAAATCCCCCCCCACCGAGCCCGGCATAAAATTATTGTAAAACCAGCCCAGGAAATTGAGTTTTACGGCAGCGGCCAAACCGATAAAGATAGATTGAGTTCTGAGCAGCAGCCACCATCGAAATCCCACTATTACCTGGCCGAAGACGAAAATACTTAGGATTATTGCAAAAATCCCCAAGTTCATTTGACGAAAAATAGAAATTAATGTGCTCCATCTATCCCCGCGGGATACCCACACAATGAAGCAAATGATTCCAGCGGTAACAACCGCAATACGCAGAAACAGGAAGATGTATTTACTTTTCTTGTTTTTTGTCTTTGGCATCAAAGTAGCTTGCCTTGAAAAAACTTGTTTTCGCAGATAATAACCGGTAAGATTCACCTTTGCAATACAGTAAATAATAACAATTTAGGAGACAAGAGACGTGAGTACAACAAAAGACATCGAGGAAGGCGCAGAATTTATTCCAAAATTCGATGATAACGGCCTGATAACAGCTATAGCCCAGGACAGCCAGACCGGCCAGATATTAATGGTCGCTTATATGAATCAGCAGGCACTTGAGATTACAATCCAAACCGGCTATGGCACATACTTTAGCAGGTCACGGCAAAAACTTTGGAAGAAGGGTGAAGAAAGCGGTCATGTCCAAAAAGTAGAGCAAATATTAGTCGATTGCGACCAGGACTGCCTGATTCTCAAAGTAACGGTTGATGCCGGCCAGTGCCATGTCGGTTATAGGTCCTGCTTTTACCGGGCTTTAAAGAAAAACACGGACAAAAAGCTGGAGTTTATCGGCGACTTGACCTATGACCCAGACAAAATCTACGGCAAAAAAAACTAAATTTTATCACCTTGGGCGTATCCGCTTGTTAGAAAGAAAGTTAGGGCCCGGGTGCTTCAACAGGCAAAAAAAACTGATTATTCTTTAATTCCACCTCGGTTTTAAGACGATAATTAGGGTATCTTATTGCTTGTGAACAATAGACTTAGTGAGGAGTGGCGACAATGTTTGCTTTCCATTTTTTTGTTTTTTTCCCCAATAAATGAACGTTACATTTGGCAGGAGCGGTGGCACTTAACTATAGTCTTACTTTGTGCGATTTTAATAATTAACCGGAAGAAACGTGTCGATACTAAAAAAAATTTCTTTTTCAGGAGGACTTAAATTATGAAAAGATTTAAATCAAAGGTATTATTTGTTTGCGTGCTGACATTACTGCTCGGCATAGCGCAGGTCAGTATTGGTGCTCCACCGACTAATGACAACCGTCAGAATGCAAAGTCAATCGGTAATGTAACAAACCAGGCATTCGACACCACGCAGGCAACGTTCGATGGTCCTGAGATTTGTATGTCCGGCAAGAATATCTGGTATTGCTATACCGCTCCCTGCACGGGTGCGGCGACAGTCAGCCTGTGCGGCAGCAACTTCGACACAAAACTCGCCACCTATAACGGCTGCAGCTCAACGCCAACTTTGGGTAATATGATCAGATGTAACGACGACTTCTGCGGCAGGCAATCGGAGGTCGTTTTTCCAGTAATCGCCGGTAACAAGTACCTCATCGAGGTTGGCGGCTACAACATACTTGAATACGGCCCAGGTGTGTTAAACATCACCTGTGACGGTGCGGCTTCACCACCAGCCAATGACAACTGGTCCAGTGCACAATCAGTCGGTAACATATCGGAGCTTGCGTTCGACACCACTTTTGCGACGTTTGACGGCAGCGGCAACTGTATAACCAGCCCGAACATCTGGTACTGCTATACCGCTCCGCACACGACTAACGTTACTGTCAGCCTTTGCGGCAGTGAGTTCGACACGATGCTTGCTATCTATAATGGTTGCAACACCTTCCCGATATTGGCCAATTTAATCGATTGCAACGATGACTCCTGCGGCCGGCAGTCTCAGATTACCTTCGCGGCGATTGCCGGTAACAGGTACCTGATAGAGGTCGGCGGGTTCGACACCGAATCCAGAACCGGTCCGGGAGTAATAAGCATCAGCAGCGGTTTTCCCCCCCCGGGTGGTCTGCTTAACGATGACTGCATTAACGCAATACCGATAGGCAATGTAACGAATCTGGCTTTCAATACCGAAGACGCACAATTTGACGGCGCCGGCCACTGTATGTCAAGTCCAAACATCTGGTATTGCTATAATGCTCCGAGAACAGGTGAAGTAACCGTCAGTCTATGCGGCAGTGAATTCGACACCAAGCTCGCGGTCTATAACGGCTGTGGCTGCAATCCCCTGCCTGGCAACCTGATCGGATGTAACGACGATTTCTGCAGCAGGCAGTCTGAGCTTACCTTCGATGCAATAGCCGGCAATAAGTATCTCATCGAGATTGGGGGATTTACCGATTCTAATTGGGGTCCCGGTATATTGAATATCAGTTCAGAAGGAGGTCCCTTTCCACCACCAAGCGGGTCAAACGATGACTGTCAGAAGGCAAAGCTAATCGGCAACGTAACAGGTCTGACATTCGACACCAGCAATGCAACATTCGACGGCCCCGGCCACTGTTTGACAAGTCCGAACATCTGGTATATCTATAACGCTACATGCACGGGCGAAGCCATAGTCAGCCTGTGCGGCAGCAGCTACGACACCAAGCTGGCCGTCTATAACGGAGGCGGCTGCAATCCGTCACAAAGCAGACTGATAGAATGCAACGACGACTTCTGCGGCTGGCAGTCCGAGATAACCCTTGATGTAACCGCCGGACAGCAGTACCTTATCGAAGTCGGCGGATTCGGCGACAACGCCGGTGAGGGGCTTATAAGCGTCAGTTGCGATGGTGCAACGACAACAGCACGATCAGACCTCGGCGACGCACCGGACAGCACCAACAATTTCGGGCGTAATATGACCGCATATCCCAAGGGAGGCCCTTCGGGAGTCAAGGCCCATTACCCGACCGTCTATAACGACGGCAGAACCACAGGCCCTTTCGGTCCGATTCACCTGAATGCTCAGGCAGTGGTGGCCCATCTTGGTAAGCAGATTACCAGTGAAAACGAAGCCGACACAGGTCCGGACCAGGACATTACCAATAATATTAAACCCA
Source organism: Planctomycetota bacterium (assembly GCA_019456195.1). Lineage (GTDB taxonomy): Bacteria > Planctomycetota > Phycisphaerae > Sedimentisphaerales > Anaerobacaceae > NIOZ-UU13. Next base: position 9,256 of record VRUK01000086.1, read on the forward strand.
CATCCAACATGCCTGACAACGACAAGGGTGACGACGGTATTATCTTCCCGGTCAATATGCCAAAATGCAGTTGGACTACGCTTGACTATATAGTCAACGTTGTCAACCCGGGTACCAATCTCTGGGTCAATATCTGGTGCGACTGGAACCGTGACGGCGACTGGGACGATAACAGCAACACCACCTGGAACCTTGCGTGTTCCGGAGGGATTGTATCCGAGTGGGCGGTACAGAATCAGTATCTTATCAATTTGCCGGCCGGCTTAAACCAGATCACAACACCGGCATTCCTGTCATGGCATCCGAATGCAGGTAGAAAGCAAATATGGATGAGGATTACTCTTTCCCCGAAGCCGTGGACGAGCGGCAGTGCTCCCGGCGTCAGGGGTAATGGTGGTTCGGGACCACGGGCCGGCCACGAATTCGGCGAGACGGAAGATTACTACTTCTTCCCGGATTCAAGCTTCACGATATGCCAGGATTACAACGGTGACGGGATAATCAACCTCCAGGATTTGGCGGCTTTCACGACCGACTGGCTTGAGAACTGTCCGTAGTATTTGCCGGATATTTAATGTAAGCAAAAAGGCTGTGAGTGATAATCACTCGCAGCCTTTCTTATTTGTATTAATACAGGAAGTAAGGGAATCAAAGCTCATCGGCTTATTGGATTTCTTTCGCTACCTCCTTGGCGAAGTATGTTATAAGGATGTCCGCACCTGCTCGCTTGATGGAAGTGAGCAACTCCAGCATTGTTGCCTTTCCATCCAGCAGGCCTGCTGAGGCGGAGTTCTTTACCATCATATATTCGCCGGAGACATTATACGCGGCGAGCGGACAATCGAAACGCTGCTTTGCCGCGGCGATTATATCGAGGTAAGCAAGGGCGGGTTTTACCATTACAATATCAGCCCCTTCTTCTATATCGAGGGCTATCTCTGCCATGGCCTGTTCGGTACCGGAGGCAGGGTCCATCTGATAGGTTTTTCGGTCGCCAAAGGCCGGGGCGGATTCAGCGGCGTCTCTGAAAGGGCCGTAGAAGGCAGAGGCATATTTGGCAGCATAGGACATAATCGTGACATCCTTGAAATCATTTTCTTCGAGAGCTTCACGGATGGAGCTTATCCGGCCATCCATCATATCCGAAGGGGCAACTATATCAGCGCCGGCCTGGACGTGTGAGAGTGCCATTTTTGCCAGTAGCTCGCAGGTCGGGTCATTATCGATTTTGTTGTCTTTTATGACACCGCAATGGCCGTGGCTGGTATATTCACAAAGGCAAACATCAGTAACAACCAAAAGTTCCGGAACCGCCTTTTTGATTTCTCTGATAGCCTGCTGGACAACGCCGTCTTCCGCCCATGCTTGTGAACCGATATCATCTTTCTTGTCCGGCAGACCGAAAAGAAGAACCGCAGGTATGCCAAGAGAGGCAACTTCAACGGCTTCGGCGGCAATGGTATCCGGCGAAAAGTGAAAACAATCATCCATTGACTTAATCGGCTCTTTGATGCCGGAACCTTCCCGAACAAATAACGGATACACCAAATCATCGACACTCAAGGTGGTTTTTCGTACGAGTCTTCGCATTGCATTACTGCTGCGCAGCCTTCGCATTCTGATTTTCGGAAAGCCCATAATTTACTCCTTCGGAGAATTTCGATATCCTAAACAACATCGAAATTCAAATTTCCAAATGGCCAAAACGAAATATTTATTTATATGTTTGCTCAATCGCATCAATTAATCCATCAAGGGTATGCTCTGCGGCTGTTATATCAACATTTACACCGAGGATTTTCAATCGCTCAGAAGTTACAGGCCCGATCGATGCAACTTTGACGTTAGCTGAATTTACCATATCGCAGGAGATTTGTTCAAAAAAAGCATTTGCCGAAGAAGAGCTTGCAAAGGTGAGCCAGTCAATCCGGCCTTTATCGATTTCTTCAATAAGCCAATCGCTTTTGCTTTTCTCCGGTTCGGCCGTATAAACGGCAACATCCTGAACTTTGGCTCCGGCCTTTTCCAGTAGCTCAGCAAGCTCATTGGAGGCAATTTTCGAACGCAACAGTAAGACCTTTTTGTCCTTTAAGTTTGTGTGAGCGATTAATTGCCTGCCGAGTTCTTTGCTGGTAAAAACACCCGGTACAAAGTCCGCTTTTATCCCGAACCCGCTTAACTTGGCCGCAGTTTTGCCGCCTATCGCAGCAATTTTGGTTGAGCCGAAAACCCTGGCGTCTTTGTTCAGACTTTGCAGGGCTTCAAAGAATACAGCCACGCCATTGCCGCTGGTAAAGATAATCCAGTCGTGCTCAGTGATTTTTGTAAGCGTGTGTAAAAATTCGTTCTTCTGCGTCAGGGGTATGATTTTTATTGTAGGAAATTTCTTAGGGCTGCCGCCGCGACGAATAATTTTACCCGCAAAATCGATATTGCCGGGGATGTCTCGTGTCACAACGATATTTCTGCCAAACAACTGCTGCTGCATAAACCAGTTTAGCTGCGTGTCACTACCTGCGGCGGCACCAATGACTACGATAGCTGGCGGTTTAATTCCTGTCTGTTTGCACTGCTGGCTTATATCGGAGATCGAGGCTTTTGCAACTGCCTGTGTGGGGAAAGTGGCATTAGCAATTATCGCCACCGGAGTATCGGCGTTCATGCCGTTTTCCATTAACTGAGCGGCAATATAATCCAGATTGCCAACACCCATATAAAAAACTATGGTGCCGTTGAGTTTGGCGAGCAGGGGCCAGTCGATATTACTGTCCCGCTTGTCCGTGGCCTCGTGGCCTGTTACAAAAATCACCTGTGAACTGTATTCCTTGTCGGTCAGCATGATACCGGCATAGGCGGCAACGGCGATGCCGGAGGATATGCCCGGTACAATTTCAAAACCGATACCGTGTTCGATAAGGACGGCAAGCTCTTCGTGACATCTGCCGAAGATGCAGGGGTCGCCGCCCTTTAAACGTACGACAGTTCGACCTGCCAGGGCCTGTTCGAGCATCAGCTTGTTGATTTCTTTCTGCGTAACCGAGACCCCGCCGGTCCGTTTGGGTACGTGTAGAATCTCGGTGTCGGCGGGGGCAAACTTCAGCAAGGCCGGGTTGGCTAATTTGTCGTAAATGATACAGTCGGCGGTTTTGAGGGCGTCTGCGCCGCGAACGGTAATCAAATCGGCCCTGCCCGGGCCGGCTCCAACAAGATATACAAAACCTTTTTGCATAGCATTATTTAGCGTATAGCGTTTAATTTTTTCAGGATACCAAATTTGTGCGGAGAATGCCATTGATTTTGTCAACCACAGATTACAGCAAACTACAAATTTTTCTGATTGATTATTTAAATAGCAGAATTGTTCATATCCGAAGACAACATAAGTATGTAAAAAATTCAAGAATCTCTCAACGTTATTCGGCAAAACAGCTATACTATGGATTCGGTGTAACCAACAGGTAAAATTATAAAAGGAAAGCTATGAGAAATTTCATTGTGACAATTATTTGTTTGCTGGGGGCCTGCGTGGCAAGCTGCGGAAGTGCAAATGAGAGGGGCGAAACTTTCGGAGGTCAGGGAAATATAACTATCGATAATGGTATAGTATCGGTTAGTTACTATATCGAAGACGGCACTTTCTCGGTTCGGCACGGCAAAAAATTATTTATAAAACAGGGCTTTTTACAAAAAGTCACCCGCGATAATACCCCTACGGCCTGGGTCATAACAATCAGGGACAATCTCGGGGCAGGCAGAGCCATCCAGGTCAAGTTTCCATCGGGTTATACCTATACACTGGCTTTATACGGTAATATGCCGCTGGTGTGTATAAAGTCAAATATACATAATTCAACCGATGAAACAATGACCATAAACAAGATGTCGGCCGTCAGCTTAGGAGTTGATCTCGGAAAGGCGGCAGAGGATCTTCGGATACTCAGTTGTGACGGGCTGACGAGTGCCGAAGAGGACAGGATTTGCTATACTTTTCTGGCTGTGGCCGAGCCGGAGAGCCGCTCAGGAGTGGTGGCGGGCTGGCTGACGAATGACAGGGCAAGCGGAGTCGTCTTATCAAAATCGAACCAGTCATCGGTGCTTATCGAAGGCAGGAGTGAATACGGTAATCTTCTCATCGAACCGGGGGAAAACGCGAACGGTGAAACTTTCGCAGTTGGATACTTCGATGATGCCCTTGTCGGGCTCGAAGAATACGCCGGGGCAATCGCAAAACAATACAAAATCAAACTACCTGAACTTCCGGGGGGCTACTGTACGTGGTATTCCAAGCCACACGGCGGGGCATCGGACGAAGAGCATATGGCCGAGCTTGCGGAATTCTGCGGCAAAGAACTGACGAAGTACGGTTTCAATCTGCTGCAAATCGACGACAAATGGCAACTGAGCAGGCGAGACTTCACCAACTATAATCCGAAAGGCCCCTTTCCAAACGGCATGAAGCCCACAGCAGATAAAATAAAGGCCGAGGGAATGACAGCGGGTATCTGGTTTATACCTACGGGATGGGACCCGAACCGGCCGGTTTTCGAGGAGCATCAGGACTGGTTTGTCCATAAAAAAGATGATGGTCCAATTTATACGGTGCACTGGGCGGGAAGCTGTTTGGATATGACTCATCCAGAGGCCCGCAAGTTTCTTTATGAGGTCATATCCCAGATGACCAGGCAGTGGGGTTATAAGTACATCAAGATTGACGGTCTGTGGACGGGGATGGCGGTTAAGATATTGTATCCGAAGCCGGACTACCGCGACGACAATCTCGGTGACGCTGTCTTTCACAACCCTGCCAAGACCAATATTGAGGCCTATCGAGACGGCCTAAAGCTTGTCCGGGAAGCATCCGGCGATGACGTCTATATCCTCGGATGCAACATCGCACAGAACATGCGGACGCTCGGCGCTTCGATGGGGCTGGTGGATGGAATGCGAATCGGAAGAGATATCGGGGCAAGATGGAACGGTATCCTCAATTGCGTAGAAATGGGGACGCGGCTGTACTTTATGCATAACCGGCTCTGGCACAATGACCCGGACTGTCTGATGCTGCGCGAGCCTTTGAGCCTGGACCAGGCCCGCGCCTGGGGCTCGTGGATTGCCATAAGCGGACAGTTGAATATAGTGAGCGAATGGCTGCCGGGTCTGCCCGATGAGAGGCTGGAAGTAATCAAGCGTTCCATGCCAAACCACGGCTTGTGCGGGCGGCCGGTAGATTTGTTCGAAAATACTTTTGGGCAGGTCTGGCACCTTACAGCCGGAACGAAGCAGCAGAGAAAAGATGTAATCGGGATGTTTAACTGGGACGATAAAAAACCGGATACAGTCTGCGTCGAATTAGACAAACTTAATCTTCCTGACGGGGGCAATGGAAATTATGTCGGCTTCGATTATTGGGCGGATGAGTTCATCCGGCCGTTTACAGGGGCGCTTGAAGCTGAGCTGCGACCTGCAAGCTGCCAGATTATCAGTATCCAAAAGCTACTCAAACGACCCGTGCTTGTGAGTACATCGCGGCATATTACACAAGGCATAGTGGACATTGTCGAGCAGAGCTGGAACAGCCAGAGAAAAACCCTCAGCGGCAAATCCAAGGTCGTTGGTTCGGACCCTTATGAGCTTCGTATTTTTGCACCGGCCGATGGAGAACACCGGCAGGTGAGTTCGATTGATGTTTCGAGGGCCGACAAACGGGCCGGGGTAACTATCAAAATAAGACAAACAGGGCCGGAGGTCCGCATTACCGTAAACAGCCCGGAAAATCGTCAGGTTTGCTGGGAAATTGTATTTTAGCCGAATTTTACAGCTAAACCATGACAAGTTACAAAGACTTTGGTATGTTATGGAGGCTGCTTTAGGCTAATTTCACTCTGATAACGATAAGTTAAATACGAATTTCATGAAAAGTGTCAGGAAAAAGATAGATTGGGAAGCTCTTTCCGATGAGGAGCTACTGCAAATAAAAATTCGCGATTTCAACTTATCTATTCACGAATCTCCGTTAGAACCTCTCATAGAAAACCTCAACAATGAACTGGATGCGAAGGGCATAACGTTTCATCCGCCTTGTTATCTTGCAGATGAATGGCTGTGTCCCGAAGGGGAGCCAATTATTGGAATACCTTTTTGCCTTGTCCACCCAAGACTCAGGCATATCGAACAAGAAATGATGCTCGAAGTCGAGGGAGGTACCGATGCATCGTGTATGAGACTTTTGCGGCACGAAACAGGGCATGCCTTAAATTATGCATACAAACTCTATAAGAAAACCCGCTGGAGGGAATTGTTTGGCCCTTTCAGCAGCAAATATTCGAATTCATATTACTCTCAACCCTACTCCAAGCGCTTCGTGATACACCTCGAGGATAATTATGCTCAGGCACATCCGGACGAGGATTTTGCAGAAACTTTCGCCGTGTGGCTCACGCCGAACTTATGCTGGGAAAGAAAATATCGCGACTGGCCTGCGATAAAAAAATTGAGATATATTGACAGTTTAATGAAGAAATATTCCAATGAAGCTCCCCAAAAAACATGTCAAAAAAAACCTCCATGGTCGGCTTCGCGAATGACTTCCACCCTGGAAGCTTACTACGAAAGGAAACGTAAGATTCTCGGAGAGGAATTTAAGGGATTTTATGACGCTAATCTTATGAAAGTATTTTCACGACAACATGATACGCCATCAAGTGAGAGAGCCTCAAGGATTTTGAGACGGCACCGCCGGGCATTATTAAATAATATTACAAAGTGGACGGGACATAGAAAATATGACGTTTACGAGCTTATTAACAAGCTGATTCGTCGTTGCGAGGCATTAGAGCTATATGGTAAAGAAGAGGATATAATAGGCGCCGCAACTTTAATCACAACAATTGCCGGTAATAAGTTTAATATTCCCAAGAGTAATAGACGCTAATGAAGAAAAAATTAAATATTACGGTCCTGGTTGATATCGCGGAGATTCCTCCGGAAGATCCGGATTTCATGGCTGCGGACCATCAACAGAGTACAGAGTACCATGTCATTGAAACATTGCGCAACCTGGGTCATAATGTTTCTGCCCTGGGGTCAATGGACAATATTGAAGAGACTATCATAAAGCTTAAGGAACAAAATCCTGATTTGGTATTCAATCTCACCGAGCACTTAGGCGGTGATCGCAAATTTGATAAAAACATCGCGGCACTTCTTGAAATGCTTGAAATGCCATTTACTGGAGCCGGGTCAACCGGTCTTTTATTGAGCAGGGACAAGAGATTATGTAAAGAACTTCTGAGTCTGCACAGAATTCGTGTTCCCAGGTTTGTCTCATTGCCTCTAAATAAGACTATTAGTCTTCCCAAAAAGCTTACTTTTCCACTGGTGGTGAAACCTGCGTTTGAAGACAGCTCGGAAGGTATTTCCAACGCTTCAATTGTATGGAAAGAGGACGCCCTTAAAGAACGGGTAAAATTTGTACACGAAAGGTGGAAACAGGCCGTTATTGCAGAAGAATATATAGAAGGTCAGGAACTTTATGTCAGTATTCTTGGAAATAAGAGGCTTTGTGTTTTACCGATTCGCGAATGTTTTTTTAATATTGAAGACAATAAGGGGCCTTGCTTAGCCACTTATCGAGTAAAATGGAACGCGAAATATAGAGAGAAATGGGACATTAAATTTGGATTCGCCGAGCTTGAAACACCGTTAATCAAGAAGCTCGAACGCATCTGCAAGAAAGTTTACAAGGTGCTGCAGCTTCGTGATTATGGAAGGATAGATATCAGGCTCACTTCGGACAAAAAAATATATATACTCGAAGCCAATTCCAATCCGGACCTTGCCTACGGAGAAGAAGTTGCTGAGTCTGCGGATAAGTGCGGTATTTCGTATGAGAACCTTATAAAGCGAATTGTAAATATAGCCTTAAGGCGATTTGCTGTAAAAAAAACTTCTCGGAGCATTTCCGCCGCGGACAGCAGCCCTGAACCAGCTCCGGATATTTCCTGATCTGCTATTGAGAAGTGTTTGACCAAGTACAAATAAGTCAGACTCGAAAGTTTATGGTCAATTCGACTTTAAGAATGAATAATCGTAATCTGAGAATAAAACGGAAAATCAACAGTTTCAAATCTTACACTTGTTAAGGAGACTATACGATGGGGTTACGACAAATCAAAATCACATTATTGATTTCTATGCTGTTACTTATCGCCGGATGTTCACAAACGGTCAAAGATGACTCAGCATTGATAGCGGAAAACGGGGTAGCGAAAGCTGTTATCGTTATTGCCGAGGATGCAAGCAAGCCCGAACAGCACGCCGCAGCAGAATTAGCCGAGTTTCTCGAGCAGATAACAGGTGCAGAATTTGAAGTAGTAAGCCCCCCCGCCGCCGATAGTCCTCGCTTGCTGATTGGAGCCGAAGCGGCCAAACTGGCCGAACCTGATTTCTCCACTGAGGGACTTGGCACGGACGGCGTAGTAATCCGCAGAGTGGGCGATGACCTTATTTTAGCGGGCGGTCATCCGCGCGGAACTTTGTATGCAGTTTACACCTTTCTCGAAGATGAACTCGGCTGCCGATGGTGGTCATCGAATGAAAGCACGATACCAAATAAGCCTACGCTAAAAGTGGGCAATCTCGATATCCGTTATGTACCGGTGCTGGAATATCGCGAGCCGTACTGGTTCGACGCGTTCGACAGTGACTGGGCCGTGCGCAACAAGAGCAATGGAAACCGTCCTAAGCTGGATGAAAAACTGGGCGGCAATCATACCTACCAGGGTTTTGTGCACACTTTTTATCCGTTAATTCCACCCAAAACATATTTCAAAGAACATCCCGAATGGTTCAGTGAAATCAAGAGCAAGCGTACTTATGAACGTGCTCAACTTTGCCTGACCAATGAAGAAATGCGTAAAGAGCTGATTAAAAATCTCAAAGCAAATCTGCGAGCAAATCCGGCAGCTACTATCGCATCGGTTTCACAGAATGACTGGCACGGCAATTGTCAATGCGCCAAATGCGCCGCCGTCGAAAAAGAAGAAGAAAGTCCGGCGGGTTTGATGCTGCGATTCGTCAATTCCGTAGCCGATGATATTAAAGAGGAATTTCCGAATGTTGCCATAACTACGCTGGCTTATCAATATACACGCAAGCCCCCTAAATATGTCAAGCCGCGGGAGAATGTTATTGTGCGTCTGTGCAGTATCGAGTGCTCGTTCAGCAAACCGCTGGCCGACGAACGCAACCAAAAATTCCGCGACGATATCATCGGCTGGTCGAAGATAAGCAACCGGCTTTACATCTGGGACTATACGACGAATTTCCGTCATCATATAATGCCGCATCCGAACCTGCGGGTTTTGGGGCCGAATGTGAAGTTCTTTGCCGAGCATAACGTCAAAGGTATCTTTGAGCAAGGCGCTTACACCACGAACGGGGCAGAGATGGCGGAGCTGCGGGCCTGGGTGCTGGCAAAATTGCTGTGGGACCCGAGCCGGGATGGACAGGAGCTTATTGATGAATTCATCGAGGGTTATTACGGCCCCGCCGCCGGGCAGATTAGAGATTACCTGAATGTCATGCACGACGCCGTTGAGGCGAGTGAGGACTGGCTGGGCTGTTTTGAAAAGAACACGGCCAAATACCTTTCCTTCGATACGCTCAGCAAAGGCCGGGCACATCTGGAGGCCGGTGAAGCCGCGGTCCAGGACAATCCTGAGCTGCGGTTCCGGGTACAGGTGGCCCAGCTTCCGGTTATGTACACTTTTATGACACGCTGGGACGAGATGCGACAGAAGGCTGAGGAAATCGGCGCCGACTGGCCTATGCAGGAGACAATCCAGGGCACTTTTGAGGAGTTTATGAAAATCGCTAAGAAAAAGAACGTAACCCGGCTTAATGAATGGAATGAGGGCTTCGGAGCGCTGGAAGAGGCGCTTGAGCGGGCCAAGCAATAATTGGGTTTGAATTGGCTTTGAATTGGGTTTGTTTTGGGTTAAATTGGGTTTGTTTTTGGCTTTATTGGCTTTGAATTGGGTTTGAATTGGGTTTGTTTTTTGGCCCTTCCAAGTGGATGAAATCTCGTATCTCTTTACTAAGAAAGTATTTATGTTTATTTTGTATTTCTGAAATTGGGTTTGTTTTGCATAAATAAGGTGTATCTGGGAATATGTTATAATTGAAAGAGTGCCTAAAGTGACTAAAGTGCCTAAAGTGAGCTAAAGTTGGGTGTTTCATATCTCTTATCTCATTCCGTCCACAAAAGGCCGGATAAAATTTCATATTGTCAGTGAGGGCAGAAAAACACTCCCTCTATAATTAGACGAGTGTGCAGTTTTGAGTCGAAAATTTGGCTATTTTTTTTGGTTCGTTGTTCGTAAGACGTTATTATGGAAGGAGATAAAAATTTTGGAAATATTTTATTTTTGTTTTTGAGAGTGAGCGTATTTTAACGAAAATTCGAGGAATTTTCGTTAGTTTTGAATTTTGAGTTTTGAGTTAGGTTTGAGATTAGAGAATTTAGAAATGTGGTTGATGCTACTCCGCCAACCGGCTACGAAGCACAAGTTTTTGTTGGTTTTTAGCGTTTTTTGTCGAAAATTGCGGGATTTTCGATGTTTTTTGCAAGTAATTTGTGCTGCCTGAGGCCAGCATGAGGAACATACAGTATTACGGAAGTCCCGTTAGGGACGTAGTAAATAAAAACAGTGCCGAACCGCAGGCAGCACATTTAGAGGGATTTTGGGTGAAAATGTGGTTGATTTTGTTGATTTTTGGTGGTAATTTTTAGTTTTTGAGAAGCATGGTTAAAAGAGATTCTTTCGGAAATGGCGAGCGAGACATCATGGATTTACGTTTCAGTAAAGTAACAAATCAATACATTTGTGGTTTATGGGAAAATAGGCAGTTCCTATTTTCCCTTATGAAAGAAAATAACCAATGATTAACAAAATATTTATCCAGAACTACAAAATCTTCGACAAGTTCGAACTAGAATTGAAAAGTGGCTTAAATATCATTGTTGGAGATAATGAAGTTGGTAAATCAACCATCCTTGAGGCCGTTAATCTTGCTCTAACCAAAAGACTTAATGGGAGATTTATCGAATATGAACTAACACCTCATCTATTTAATAAAAAATACGTTGATAAATATTTAAAATCTTTAAAAGAGGGTAAGCCGATAAAATTGCCGGAAATTATTATTGAACTTTATTTTGATGACATTCCGGAACTGGCATTATTACGAGGAAGCATGAACACAAAAAGAGAGGGTTGTATTGGTATAAAATTAGAGATTGTGTTCGATGAAGATTATCAAGAAGAATATGAAAATCTGAGCAAAAATCCATCTGATGAAGTACGATTAATTCCCGCAGAATATTATAAAGTACGATGGTATTCTTTTGGTAATAATGCAATTACTAAAAGAAGCTTGCCAATCCGCCTATCATACATTGACGCTACAACAATAAGATTGCAAAGTGGTACAGATTATTATCTTCAAGATATTATTAAAACTGATCTTGATCCAAAAGAGCGAGTAGAGCTTAACATTGCCTATAGAAAGCTGAAAGAGCTATTTTCTAAGGAAGCTTCTATTAAGGGAATCAACGACAAATTAAAAAGCAAGAAAGGAGCTATTACAAATAAGGATCTTTCTATTTCAATTGATATCTCTCAGAAGTCAAACTGGGAGACAAACCTTGTGCCCCACCTAGACGATTTACCTTTCCAGCTTATTGGCAAAGGAGAACAAAGTGCTCTTAAGATAATGCTTGCGCTTGAACGTAAAGGTGTTGAGTCAAATATAATTCTCATTGAAGAGCCGGAAAATCATCTAACATTTTCTTCAATGAACACGCTAATTTCAAAAATCGAAGATAAATGTGAGGGAAAGCAAATAATAATTGCAACACACAGTACTTATGTACTTAACAAACTCGGTCTTGAGAATTTGATTTTGCTACACTATGATTACAGAGATAAAAAGATTGAGAAAGCAACTTTAATCAACCTGCCAAAAGATACTCAGGATTATTTCAAGAAACTGCCTGGTTATGACACGCTTAGGATTGTTCTTGCAAGAAAATCTATTTTGGTGGAAGGGCCATCAGATGAACTTATTATACAGAAAGCATATTTGCAAAAGCACAAAAGTCTTCCTATTGAAAATGGAGTAGATGTAATCAGCGTTCGAGGATTATCTTTTTCTAGATTTCTCGATATTGCAAAGGAATTAAAAAAAGATGTTGTTGTGGTAACTGATAATGATGGTGACTATAGAAAAAAGGTAGATGAAAAATACAAGGACTATAATAGTTATTCAAACATCATGATTAGTAGATCAGAAGACGATACAGCACCAACGCTTGAGCCACAGATTGTAAATTGCAATGATTTGGAAGTATTAAATAGGATACTGAGCAAAACTTTTTCAGATAAAGAAAAAATGAAGGATTATATGAAAAACAACAAAACAGAGTGTGCTTTGAGAATCTTTGAAAATAACGAAAACATTGTATTTCCTGAATATATTGAAAATGCAATTAAATAAAAACAAAGCAATTATAGCCTGTGCGGGTTCTGGCAAGACAACATATATTGTCGAGGAAGCACTTAAATTAAAAGATCAAAAGATTCTTGTTACTACATATACTAATGAAAATTTAGATCAGATTAAAGCATTCTTTATTGAAAAAGCTGGTTGTATTCCGCCTAATATAACTGTTCAATCATGGTTCAGCTTCTTACTTCAAGAAGGTGTGCGACCATATCAAAACCAAATGGAATATCAACAAAGGGTGCGGACAATTTTTTTTCAAATAAAAAAGTCTCGTTATCATAAAAAAGATAATTACTTTACCTCAGCAAACGACATATATAGTAATAAAGTATCGGAATTTGTGTACGAATGTGATCGGAAAACAGAAGGGCGAATAATAAAAAGACTTGAGAAGATTTATAGTTATATTGTTATTGATGAGTTGCAGGATTTCGCTGGTTATGATTTAAATTTACTGGAAATCTTTTTTAATTCAAAAATTAATATTGTTGCAGTTGGCGATCCAAGACAAGCAACTTTTAGTACTAACACCTCACAAAAGTATAAGCAATATAGACGAAGTAATATCTTTTTATGGTTGAAAGAAAAAGAACAAAATAATGAAATTGAAATTGAAGAAAATAATGAATCCCATAGATGTAATAGGGACATATGTGATTTCGCAAGTAATATATTCCCTGATTTTCCAAAAATGTTTTCTAAAAATTCAAAATTAACGGGACATGATGGAATATTTTGTATCCATATTGATGGCGTAGATAACTACATTGAAAATTACAATCCAATAATACTTAAATACAGTAAAACAACAAACACTTTTGGCTTTCATGGAATTAATATTGGATTGGCTAAAGGAAGAACTTACAAGAGAGTATTAATATTTCCTACAAAGCCGATGCTTGAGTATTTAAAAACAAAAGATACATCAAAGGCAGGCGATAAGTCAAAATTATATGTGGCGGTTACAAGAGCAAAATATAGTGTTGCTTTTGTAGTGGGTAACAAGAGTTTAATTAAAAATGGTGAAAACAAAAATGGCTAAATGGACAGAGGACCCAGACATCCGAGCAGCCTTTGACTGGTTTGTTGATATCGTTGGGGCCGATTCGTGGTCAGAAAGAAAAGATGCGATCAAAGGCCATATAGGTGAGATATTCAAGCCAAAGATGCTAATGGGTGATCTCACATCACCAAAAAGTCGGGTAGTATATGAGGGAGACCAATTTGCGTGGTATTTGTATCTTGCCGAAGCATACCTCTGTCATATTGAGGACTATGAATTTGCACAGGGAGCAAGGGTAATACCTCTATTCAAGATTCTCGGACAACATTTAAATCTCCTAAAGCTTGTGAATGGAGTTCGAGAACGCGCTCAGAGAATAGCAACCTCAGACCGTCGAAATCCAGATGGAGGACTTTTCGAGTTGCTAGTCGCGCTCATATATAAAAGGAATGGGATGGATAGCGTTAGTTTTGTTCCAGAAACACCTACAAGTCCAACGCCCGACATTAAAGTCAAAAATTCGACGGAAGAGTATTATGTCGAATGTAAAAGAATGTCTAAGAGTTCTGACTATTCTCTTGAGGAGCGTGAGAAATGGCTACGGATTGCTCAACCACTCCAGGAGTACATTTGTATCCGAAAGCGTCCCTTAGTCGTGGACATTGTATTCCACGTAGAACTTAGGTCTTTAGAGAACAATTTTGTAAGATCGGAGCTAATCTCCAAACTAGAGTTTGTATGCTGCCCCTGTGTTCTGATCGATAATGAAGTGTGGACAGTTACAGTTGATTTTGTCGATTACAAAAGGATTGATGAACGAATGAGTAAGGTGGATGTCAAATTAGCCTCGTCCTCTCTATCAGAACTCGTTACAGGCAAATACGAGCCGTATAGAGGCCAGAGAGTGATGTGCCTTGTGGATCGATCCGGCATAAATGATACATACGTGAGCAAGATCCATTTCGCAGCAGCTACGACTTGGAGTTGTGATGCTGAGAATGCCAAGCAAGCTAAAGCAAGGGATATCAGAAGGCGCTTGGCAGCAGCATTGAAACAACTACCAGACGCCAAGCCTGGGATAGTGCACATTGGCTTGGAATCACACGATGGTATGAGCATCGAAAAAGAACGGTATGCCCGCATAGTTAACACCGTAAGACAGTTTGATGCAAGGGGGAAGGATTTGGATTGGATATATTGTCACATATTTGATCCGAGAGTACCTCCCGACAAGAACTGGGACTTTGGCGAGACCGTCTACTATTTCGGAAGAAATAATCCCTTAAGCGAACCTTTGAAGAGAATGTCCGTTGCCCTGCCGGATGATGCAGAGGTGCATGATGGAGCAAGCTGGTTGTAGAGCCCGGCAGAATCACGCCTTTAGGTACAGAAAATAACAGACAACTTGACAAGAGTCAAGTTTAGAATTGCGAATGGCGACGGGTTTTTATATGGAAACGATATAATGAGTATCTGGATCCCCGGCCCCCGGCAGGAAAACAAGTTAGCTCACACCGTAATTTAGTTTTGAGTTTTGATTGTTGAGTTTTGAGTTGGGTTTTAGATTATACAGCATTTCTGGTCCATTTGGGGCATATCCATTGTTCGGTTACAGGCCGAAGATGAGCTGTCGTTGGTATCGGTTAAAAAAAAAGTTGCAAAAGCTGCTTTTATGCTTATAATGGTCAAACTTTGGGTAATAGTAGCAGGTAGAATATCGATTCGGTGCCTGCGTGGAAGTAGAATATTGACCTTTATAGGCTAATTAATTATTGCGGGAGAAGTTTCAATGGAACAAATTTTAGAACTGGAAATCGACTTATTTGCCGAAAATCTGCCTTCATTAGACGAAATTAAGACATTGTCAGAGCAAGCCCATTGCGGCGAGTACAACTTGTTAAAATTCGGCGAGCAAGTAGAATCACATATAGATAACAACGGGCAGAAGGCCCGGCTGGCTACGGGCATAGGCCTTTTCATCTTAGGAAGAGATGAAGAAGCCATCAAGAAACTGAAAAAAGCCCAGGACTGCCAAGAGAAGTTCATCTATTTGGCATTTGCGTTTCGCCGGAGTGGTGAATTCGAGAAGGCCATTGAAAACCTGCAAAAAAGCCTCGATTATGACGCGGACAAAATGAATATAAGCATGGAAAAAACAGCCACATATCGGCACGCAGGAAATTTCGAAGCCGCAA
>VRUK01000087.1 GCA_019456195.1 Planctomycetota bacterium
AATCCCCATGACGATCTGGGAGCATTGACTCCCCGTCAACTGTTACTAAAAATCAGGCGTTTTTGAACCAGGCCAAAAATTCCTCTTTGTACGAATCTGCGAAAGCCTGATAATAGTATATCATCCCAGCAGCCTTTAAGCAAAAACCAATTTTTTTCGTGCGAAATACCCCCTTTATCCGTTTTTGTGTAAGCTGTTTAATCACGAACTGCAGAAGCCTATAATTATTCAGGCTTCTTTTCATACCCGAACGCGTTTAACTCGTTATACGAAGCAGGCGGAAAGGCGGGCTTTGAAGGATTTTTTTGCACGGTGGAATCGAACACGGGCCATCTGAGGCGTCGTGCGTGTCATTGAAGCTATCCGGTCGTATGGCAACTGCTCGTAGTAACGAAGCCGAAGAACATCTTTGTGCTGACGGCTGAGCTTATCGAGAACCTCCGAGACCTGCTGAAGGCTCTCAGCGTGAATCTGGGCATCCAGGACACTGTCGCTGCCCACTCTCGCATCGCTTGCTTGATACTGAAGCAGTGAAGTCTTCCCGCTTCTCCGGAGCCGGCTCCGCCTGTGGTTATCCTGAATCTTACTCCAGGCGACACGATACACCCACGGCCAGAACCTCTGAGACTCTCTCAGCGAAGCAACCTGCCGCACTACCGTAAGCAGCGTTTCCTGCAGCACATCCTCGGTAAGATCGTGATTTAATGTGGTGCGAAAGACAAATGGATACAGTCGCTCCCGGACTGCAACAGCCAATTTCCCCATGCTTTTGCGGCTGCCCGAGCGAGCACTGGAGAGTAATTGCTGGATGTATTTATCATCATTATTCATTATTACGGCCCTCATTTATTAAAAGGCCGGTGGCCTGCCGGAAGTAACAGAAAATTTCCCTTTGAAACAGGTTTTTTATTCCGTCACGGTCTCCTCCGCACCCTCCGCATCCGCTATTGAGCACTCGTTAACTCTTTCTGTTTGTTCCGCCTTCTGTTCTGTACCGTCGAGGACCCGCCAGGCCGGCGGCGTAAGCTCCGGAACGAGCCATTTGCTTTTGCAGCGATGGCACCTGTCCATATCCGGCCTTCTCATCTTGCCGCAGTTTTGACAGGTTACTAAAGTTATCCCCGGCCGGGTCAACCTGTATGTAATATAGGCCGCCAAGCCAAACCCAAGCGTTCCAATCATCCAGTAAAGTCTCGCATTTTCCGAAAGCCCGACTACAATCGCATTTTTACTTACCCGCGTTGAAAGCCATATAGAAAATATTATCGATGGAAATATCCAGCCTAAGGCCCCAAAAAGTCTTTCTACAAAATTTCCACTCCGTTCTCTACCCCACATCGCTATAAATGAATTGGGCAGTAAAAACAGTCCTCTGTGCCCGGCGCCGGCTTCAAAGGCCGACGCTGTGAAATAGGAAGCAAGAGAAAGAACCGTCGGATGAAGGTTCTCTGCGAGATATTTGACAATGGTAAATGTGGATGCCCCGGGCGGCCTGAAGAATACCCCCTTGCTTGAAGGATAAGATACAGTTCGATTCCCCTTCCGTTTTGTAAAAATGCTTATAGCAGTTTTGATTTGTTTTCCTTTTTCATCGAAGACAGACAAAGTCAGCGCAGTGCCATCACGAGAAAGACCCGCTGCGAACATTCCTAAATACTTTCTCTCAATCTTTGAAGGTGAAGGTTTAGTATGTCCTATAAATGGTTCCCCAAAAAACACTTTTTTAGATTCCGGATTTTCAAAAAAGTGTGTTGTCAAGGCCAGTGGCCAAACCTCATAACCCAACAAATCCTGCGGCCTTGCAATGACGCCACTTGAGCCAAAATAGGTCCACGGCCCCGGCAACCGACCTGCGGACGCGAGGTGCAACCGGTCTGTGGGCACAGAGTGTCCGGTAGTTAGAACAAATTTAAGGCTTTCTCTGTCGAGCAGGTTAATTACTCCTGATTTGTCAAGGACAAGCAGGTACGGGCCTGCTTCACGTCCGTAAGCATTCGCTATTATTGACTTAAAATTACTACTGTAACCCGCTTCTTTTTTATCATCTTCAAATTTCTTAATTTGAGGAGGTGACCAGTTCATACTAAAGATTGTTTTCCCCAATTGGCCGATCTGGATTGGTTCGTAACGTCGGTTTCCCTCGGCGAGTTCAGGTCCTTTAGTTACCGTCTCTTTATTAAAATCAATTTTGAAAAAGCGCCTCAGTTTCTTGTCATATACTATTAATTCACGTGATTCTCTCACTCTTCCAAACATCCGATTGCGATCAACAATAGGCTCGATAAATCGGCCGAGAGTTTTCTCTCGTGTCTCTGCAATTCCTTCCGGACCGATGTAAATTTGTACCCACTTACTTATTCTCCTTTTGTCGGGCATTACTTGTACGTCGTGATAGCTGTGAACGATTAGCCCCGACTGTTTGTCAAAATACATATAACTTCCGTCGGACTCATAGAAATAAACGTTTGAGCAGCGCCCCCCCGGAATTCTCGCTTGAAAATATTCTGAAATTCCAAATAATAAAGGGAATGTAAAACGCACATGTGTGGACACTTGGGAGTGAATAGCAACATTCGGGTCATTTTCATACTCGTCCGGTACTAAACCGGATGGACTCATAGAAACATCTTTGACCTCATGAAGCATCCCTTCAAGAAGGGACGCCTCACAGAAAAACCGAATATAGAACATCGGCAGACTCAGCAATACCAGGACAATAAAACCCGTGGCAAAAACTTTGACAGGATTGTTGGTTAGATGCTTCATAGTTATGTTCCTAAAGTGATGTTGTCATAAACGTATGCCGGATGCGTATTAGAGAGGCGATAATAAACAGCACAAGTATAACCACTATTTCCGCGCCAAATCCTTTTATAAAAATCAATGGGACAAAAACGCAAGTCAAGATTATCCCCCCTAACGTAGGAGCAACCTTGCCCGAATTCCAGCCTGTTTGTAAGCCGATGCAATAGCAGGCAAATGCCATTAGAAATGCCGCTGTGAATATCTCAAAAACCATACCGGGATTAAACAGTACAGGGGGAGCGTAAAGACGAAATAAAGTCATGATCGCAATAGTCAAAGGCATAAGTAAAGTCAAAATTACCAGAATCCCCGTTATAATCCTTGCTAATAATATCCTGTCTCTGCTTACCGCCAATGTCGATAAAAATGCGGAGATTTTTCTTGTCCTGTCTAAATACATCTGTGAAGTACCCAGACCACAAAAGCCAATTATGATAATAGCAACAGTCGGCACTCCAACACCTACTGTAAACATCCCAGAATCTATACCTCTGTAGTTACTTCTTTGAGAAGATTCATACTGACTGATAACAAAAATCGAGATGAAGATAAAAATTGCCGACAAAACAGCCGCTACTATGAAATATACGATGTGGTCCCGAATTTCTCTTTTAATCAGTGTAAACATTTTCTTTATCTCCCGCTATTAGCTTCAATAAGTTCCGGATTGGGTCTGGTGCACTCTATGAATATGTCCTCAAGACTCATCGGAATCTCCGTACAGCTCGATGGTTTGAAAGTATCCAGAACGGCCTGCTTCTGCCCATTCCAGTTCGCAACGGTAATTACCATCTCACGGCCTTCGATTTGTTGATTTACAATCTCCTTAAGATAGAGATTTTGCGGCGGGGTATCCGGGAAGATTACGCGCAATTTTTTAACCCGCTCTTTAAGCTCTTCCAGCGGACAATCCACTACGAGCTTGCCCGCAGCAAATATTCCAACCCTATCGGCGATTCGCTCGACATCACTGAGGATATGAGAGCTGAATAAAATCGTTCGCCCCTGCCGCTGAATAAGTTCGATGGCAAGCTCAAGGAACTGCCTGCGGGCGATGGTATCGAGCCCCAATGTCGGGTCGTCGAATATAAGCAGCTCCGGATCTATTGCCAGAGCAAGGGCAAGGTTCAATTGTGCCCGCATACCGATGGAAAGCTCTTTTACCCTGCGGTCGGTGGGCAGGCGGAATTTTTCTATCAGATGCTCGAAAAACTCATCGTTCCAGCTCATAGAAAGGTCTTTGCAGAGCTTTATAAGCCGGCCGACTCTATAGTTCTGGATAAGGTTGTGGCCTTCGGCTACGTATCCGATTCGGCTGTGGAGCTTCGCGGAAAGTTCGCTCGATTCGGTGTCCAGTAGAAAAGTCTGTCCCCGCGTCGGCGGCTCCAGACCCAGAAGAATCCTGATAATCGTTGTTTTGCCTGCGCCGTTTCGCCCCAGCAGGCCGTAGATGCAGCCTTGCGGTACTTTTAGATTGATGCCGTCCAGGACGCACCGACCGTCGAAGTATTTGACAAGATTTTCAATTCTGATAACGTTCTGGTCCATTCGGTCACTCCTTGCCTTCAAGGCAAATTGAATTTGGCTGCTGCGCTATTGAACCATTCCAGCAGCGTTTGACTTTCAATCTGCATATGGTATGCATCAACCGCTATTCGCTCAAGCTCATCAGAAATGAGTCTTTTTCTGACTGACCTGCTCAAATTACTGTCAAGATTAGCCACAAAAGCACCGGCGCCGGCCTTGGTAACAATAATGCCCTGCTGCTCCAATTGCCGATAGGCCTTGGCTATCGTGTTGGGATTTATGGCAATCTGTCCGGCCAGTTGCCTCACGGTAGGCAGCTTTTCATTTTTAATAATTCTGCCTAAGGCAATGTCCCGCTTGACATGGTCTATTATCTGCTGATAAACGGGCCTGCCTGATGCATTGTCTATACGAATCTGCATAAGTCACCATTAATATATGTACTATTTCAACTATTACAAGTATAACACAAACCCATCCCTTGTCAAGCGCCAACGAGAAAAAAATTTGAAAAAAATTTGAGCGCGAAAAAACCGCAATTTTCTTAGGTGGTTTTTGTGAAGGTTAATGCACTATTACGACGCCAAACAACGAAAAACTGCTTCGCGGCCGCCTGTAAAGCTGCCCGTCAATTGAACCGTTGCAGTGCCGAAGGATGTGTTAAAATATTTTAGGACCGCAAGTTTTACAGTCCTTTGCGCTTTTCGTAGTCGTTTCTGTATTAATAGGTACCCGAGATACGGCAGTTCGCCTTGGATAAAATCCGTTAAAGGGGATTTCCAGATTCCCGCCGCCTTTTATCTTCACTACGACTGTATCCGTGAAAAGGCTCGCCCGACTTCTTTGGGCCGGGGGCGTAATACTCAGCTCAAGCTCATAACCGTCGTTAAGCTTTTGGCTGCCCAAAATCTTTACGATACCTTTTTTGGAGCGCACTGATTCAAGCTCAAAAGCTTCCTTATAGTTGTTTTGTATCCGAACTTTCTTTGTTACCGCACTTTTCGCCCGGGCCTCGCGAACCACAATCGGACGCGGTGATATATTGAATCTTGGCAGCGCATTAACGCTGATAGTGACAGTCTTGCATTCCGGATGAGTCAGTTCAATCTCGATACGACCATTCAAAGTTTGTTCCAGTTTGGCCATATCGACCATTGGCTGAAGGACAAAACTCGTCGCCCTCGCCGAAGGATTATAAGCGGCGGTTATAAAATTCGCAGTCGATTTGAAACTACGTATTGAAAAAGGCTGATTGTCAAGGCTGCTAAGGGTTATTTGCGGACAGCCGGCATTTTGATGCTTAAGTGAAAGACGCAGCGCCTTCGGTTCAAAATCGACCTTCGCCGCAATCCTGGCCTCTATATTCAGAGCAATCTTCGGATTTCGCCTGTCGTTGCTGTGCACAAACAACTGTTTCTTTGTGTTGCCGTATGGCGGCTCAGCATAATATCTCACTCTCAACGTACCGCTTTCGCCCGGTGCATATTCAGTTTTGTCCAATGAAAATGGCGTACAGCCACAGGCCTTGCTGACCTCGCTTATTTTAAGAACGCTATTTCCGGTGTTGGTAAATCTGAACTCGCAAAGATGGTTTGTTCCCGGGCCTACGTCGCCGAAATTATGTGTTACTTTTTCAAATGCAATTCCAGGCGCTGCCGTGACCTTGCGTTGTGGCGCTTGTTGGAACGCCTGTTGGGATGCCTGTTGATTTATCGCCGCCCAGGTCTGCTGTTTGAACCAGTCGGGATTGAGACTTCTCGGCTTCATTGCCTCTTCTTCACAGCCAGTCTGTAAAAATAAAATACAACCCGTCACAAAAATTGTAAGAACAGATAAAGTCAACCGGTTCATTTTCATATTCCTTTTCTCCAGGTCACATTATGACGGGACTCTCAACTAATTGGCGAGAAGTTTCAACTTAAACGAAAAAGAACACCTCTGACAATATGATTGTTCAGATGACCTCCTCACTGGCCCCATCGGGATTTTATTAATTATATTATTATACCCGAATCGACCCCAAAAGTCAAACTTTTTCACGGTCTTTTGCAGCTTTTTTCAGTGCTCAAATCGGCACCTCTTTAATAATTACGGCCCATAATAACCACTCTTGTGATCGTTAATAAACACTTTTCAAGCCTCCGCAGGATTCACAAAAAGACCATAAAGACAAGTGGAAACCTTTCTTGCTGATAACAAATTATCGGCCCCGGAAAACCTACTATCCAAGACGTAGAATACTGTTTGTGAGGCTTTTACTCGGCGAACAGGTCAACTCCGGTATTAAGGCTGGATACTAAGGCTGATTTAAACAAATACAATACCAAATATTTTTTAGGTCTTTGTCCTTGACGAGAACACTTTTAAGTGATAATTGATAATTGATAATTGCCCCTTTTCCGGGGGGATGGTAATATTATCAGTTATAAAGGACTGAATTAGGTTGAAGGTTGAAAGGAGGCCATTATGGCAAGGATAGTTCTTAGCGTAGTAATTATCGTCTTATTGAGCGTATCGCTCGGATGCCAGCAAGCTGACAGTGGAAGAGGCCGGCTTATATCGAGTCAAGGCACAAGGGCGATCGGAACTAACGTCTCTCAGGCGGGCGAGACCGACATTGTCGAGCAGATAGCTATCAATAGGCGGGCATATCAGCAGGGACTGGAATTGCTGATAAGATATTACAACAGAACCGGCAACAATATGAAGCTTCATTGGGCAAATGAGGAATTAACGGCGCTGGATTTGATACCGCAATACAAGTACATTATTGTAGCCGAAACACTCGACTCGAATTTGAGAGCGAGCACATCGATCCCGGAAGCTGATGACCTGTATCAGGATGCACTGAAACTTGAAAGAGAAGCCACTGTATTACTCATCGGCAAAAATAATGACAAATTACGTGAGGCGCTGGATAAATACGACCGGCTGATAAGGGCTTATCCCACCAGTGACAAAATTGACGATGCTGCGTTTAATGCCGGTGTAATTTATGAATATTTTAAGGATTATTCAATAGCTCTACTGTACTTCAAAAGGGCTTATCAATGGGACCCCGAAACACCTTATCCCGCCAGGTTCAGATCAGCACGTATTCTGGATAAACGACTGCACCGCAATGCCGAGGCACTGGAGCTTTATCGCGAAGCCGTCAACACCGAAGGCAAGTATGGAAAACGCCGAATATGGGTAGAGTACGCAGAAGATCGAATACGGGCGTTGTACAAAATAGAGGGTGAAAATAACTGATGTTGACAAAAGTTTGAGATAAAGACTTTATAATTATAAACTCGGGCCTGGCTGATATCAGGCCCGTTTTTTTATGGAATAAAAGGAAACCCGCCCTGAGGCAATCCAGGAGAGATGTTGTCGGAATTCGAGAAAAAAGTCGCCGATTTTATAAAAGCCAATGAGCTTTACGGCTCCGCAGATAAAGTCTTGTTGGCGGTTTCCGGCGGAGCGGATTCAACGGCTCTTCTGTATGCAATCTCGGCACTCAGCAGTAAGAACGTTTTCAGGCCCGAGCTGCTCTGTGCCCATATAAACCATCAGTTGAGAGGGCCCATGGCGGATTCCGACGAAGATTTTGTCATCGCACAGGCCGCCGGGCTGAAGCTGGCCATAACAACAAAGCGAGTGAATGTGCGCGAGTTTGCTACTCGCGAAAAACTGTCGATTGAGACGGCCGCTCGCCAACTGCGGATTAAAAATCTTATCGAGATTGCAAAAGCCAACAACTGCAGGACAATAGCAACCGCACATCAAAAAAACGACAATGCCGAAACCCTCTTACAGCGATTGTCCCGCGGAACAGGCTTTCGAGGACTTGGGGGTATTTGGCCGATGCGTATTTTTGATAATGAATTCAAGTTCGTAAGACCTTTGCTGTGTGCCGATAGAAATGAAATTATTCAATATCTCCAGCAGCGGAATCTGAAATGGCGGCAGGACCATACGAATACCGATTGCACATACAGAAGAAACTACATCAGGCATCGGCTCCTTCCTGAATTGCAACAAGACTGCGCCGGCTCACTCGTCGAGCAATTGTCTGAGCTGTCCGAATCCGCCCGCGGATTCTATAAGCTGATTTGCCGTAGTGCCGATGAGGTTTGGCCGAAAGCCGCTGACTGCACCGGCGAAAAAGTGACGCTGGATGTAAAAATGCTTTTGGCTCAGCCGCTACCGGTGATAGTCGAGCTTCTTCGGCGGGCCTTGACGGCTCTCGGCTGCGGCGAGAGAAATTTAACACAATATCACTATGAAAAATTATTACAATTAGCTCGGCAAAACACCAGCGGCAGGAAAATAGATTTGCCGGGCGAATGTGTGGTTGCCGCCGAATACGGGAAAATAATCTTTTCGCCGCCTGAAAAAATATCTCACTCCACCGAGCTTATTGACAAAAGTATCACACTGGACATCCCGGGGCAAACAAGGTTCGGCGGGTATTCGATAGAGACAGCTATTTCCCAGCCCTGTGAGGATGAATTTAAAAGATTCAAGGCGGAAAAAAACAATTTCATCGAATGGTTTGACTTTAATAAAATAAAACCTCCCTTGCTTATCCGTCTTCGTAAAGCAGGTGACAGGTTTGTTCCTTTGGGTTTGAACGAAGAGAAAAAGGTGGGCAAGTTCCTTACCGCTGCGCGGGTTCCACAGCACCTGCGAAAAAAACTTCTTATCGTCGCAGATAGTGAAAAGATAATCTGGCTTTGGCCGATTCGAACATCCCAGCAGGCTAAAGTTACCGGCGAAACTCGAAAAATTATTCAACTGCGAATAACCGATATACCAAAAACCTCAAAAAAGAACGAGAGGAAACAAGTATGAAAATATTGAATTTCTCACGTCGCAACTTTCTAAAGGCCTTGTCTCTGGGCGCAACAACAATTGTCGCACATGGCTGCGCGGGTATCACTCGACTGAGTTCCGAAGAAAAACCAAACATCATTTTCATCCTGGCCGATGACCTGGGCTGGGCCGAACTTGGTTGCTACGGCAACAAGTTTAACGAAACGCCCAATCTCGACAAACTTGCTAACCATGGTATGAGGTTTACCGAAGCCTACGCATCCGCCCCAGTCTGTTCACCGTACCGCGCAGCTCTCATGACGGGGCAATATCCGGCAAGGCTCGGCATTACCGACTACCTGAGGCCAAACGACACCAAACATCTTTCGACCGATTCTGTCACTATCGCCGAGATGCTCCGTCAAGCCGGCTACACAACAGGCATCATCGGCAAGTGGCACCTCACCGGTTACGCCAACCACGGAGCAAAGGAAGTAAGCCCCGACCTCCACGGCTTTGACGAAGTAATAGTCTCGGAAAATCGCGGCATCGGCGGCGGAAGCTACTTTCACCCATACCACTTCAACCGCGAAATCGAAAAACGTCTGCCCGGCAAAGAATATCTCGTTGACCGCTGCAACCTCGAAGCGGTAGAGTTTATCGCCCGGCACAAAGACGCGCCGTTCTTTCTCTACCTGAGTCACTACGCCGTCCATACCAGATTGCTCGGCAAAGATGAGCTTCTCGCCAACTACGAAAACAAACCCGGCGCCGGCAAAGGAAACAAGGCCAGGCTGAACAACCCGCATCTGGCCGCGCAGCTTGAGAGCATCGACGAAGGTGTCGGGATGATTATGGACAAACTTGACAAATTGGGCATTGCAGACAATACCGTATTGATTTTCACCGGTGACAACGGCGGCGAGGACCGCGTAACTTCCAACGCTCCTTTGCGGGCCGGCAAGTCCACTCTTTACGAAGGCGGTATTCGTGAGCCGCTGATTGTCCGCTGGCCAAAGGTTGTTAAACCGGGCGGCCTGTGCAAAACACCGACAAGCAATATCGATTTTTACCCAACGTTCCTCCAGCTCGCCGGAAGCAGGGCACATCACTCTCAGCATCTGGACGGCATTTCCATCCTGCCTTTACTGAAAAACCCCAAAGCCGAACTTCGCCGGGACACATTCTATTGGCACTATCCCATTGAAAAACCTCATTTCCTCGGCGGATGCTCGGCAGGGGCGATTCGCAAGGGCAACTTCAAACTCATCGAATTTTTCGATACCGGCCGGTTCGAACTTTATAATCTCGCTGACGATATCTCAGAACAGCGCAACTTAGCGGCAAAGTTGCCCGACAAAGTAAGCGAACTGAAAAAACTCTTAGCAAAATGGCGAACCGAAGTAGGAGCGAAGATTAACAGCGGTTAGCGAAAATAATTTGATTGATATAACAGTATCAGCCAAATAAAATGCGAGCAAGCTTGTACCGGACGAAAAATTAAAAAAAACCGGGGGAAAGATTTATGAACATATTGAATTACTCACGTCGTGATTTCTTGAAGTCAATTGGTTTGGCTGTGGCCTCGCTAACAATTCCGGGCTGTACAAACGATTACCAAAGCTCTGCTACCAAACGTTCAGCGGGCAAACCGAATTTCATAATCATCTTCGCCGACGACCAGGGCTATCAGGACGTCGGCTGTTTCGGCTCGCCGAATATAAATACACCGAATCTTGACCGTATGGCCTCCGAGGGGATGAAGTTCACGGATTTTTATTCGGCCGCTTCGGTTTGTTCGCCGTCCCGCGCCGCTCTGCTTACCGGCTGCTATCCTCCCCGCGTCGGCATAACAAAAGTGCTCTTTCCAAGGGACAATATCGGTTTGAATCCCAAAGAAGTCACCATCGCTGACACTCTAAAGGCCCGCGGCTATTCGTGCGCCTGTATAGGCAAATGGCATCTGGGCCACCTGCCGGAATTCCTGCCAACCAGCAACGGCTTTGATTCCTATTTCGGCATCCCATACTCCAACGACATGGACGGCGTCAAGGATAAGAACAAAAACCTTGACCGGGCATGGCAGCAGAAGGACTTTTCGCCATGGAACGTTCCTCTGATGCGCAATGAAGAAATCATCGAGCGTCCGGCCAACCAGACAACCCTTATCAAACGTTATACCGACGAGGCGGTCGGGTTCATTCGCCAAAACAAAAATAAACCTTTCTTCCTCTACCTGCCTCACACGATGCCGCACGTTCCGCTATTCGTCTCCGATGAATTTTTCGTCGAGGACGTTCATAAGGCATACAAAGCAACTATCGAACAGATAGACTCCTCCATCGGGCAGGTTTTTGCGGCCCTCAAAAAATCAGGTCTGGATAAAAATACTCTCGTGGTCTTCACCAGTGACAACGGCCCATGGCTGGGCAAAAAACATCATGGCGGCAGCGCTCTGCCCCTGCGCGACGGAAAATTTTCCACCTACGAAGGAGGAATGCGCGAGCCGACCATTATGCGCTGGCCCGGCAAAATCCCCGCCGGTAGGGTATGCTCCGAGGTCTGCGGCACAATCGACCTGCTGCCGACATTCGCCGAATTAGCCGGCACTAAAGCACCCTCCGACCGTGTGATTGACGGCAAAGATATCCGCACCTTGATATTCGCAAAGCCCCGAGCAAAGTCACCGCATGAGGCATTCTTCTATTATAGAGGGAACAATCTCGAAGCCGTCAGAAACGGCAGATGGAAGCTGCGCCGCACCAAGAAGAACACCGAGTTGTACGACCTCAAAGCCGACATCAGCGAAAAGGACAACCTTGCTGATAAGTATCCTGACATCGTCAAACGCCTCACGACTATGATGAAAGAATTCGACAGCGAATTAAAAGCCAACGTTCGACCGCCGGGAAAGGTTTCATAGAAGAAACAAAACAGGAGGAAAAAATATGAGCATATCGAATTATTCACGTCGTGATTTCTTGAAGGCGGTTGGTTTGGGCACCGCATCATTGTCTATGCCAAATTTGCTGTCAGCAGCCGAATCCAATAGGAAAAAACCCAACATAGTATTGATTTTGGCCGACGATTTGGGATTTTCAGATTTGGGCTGTTATGGCGGAGAAATTCAAACGCCAAACCTGGATCGTATGGCCGCCGAAGGCCTCCGCTTTTCACAGTTCTACAACTGCGCCAAATGCGCACCAACACGCCATTCCATACTGACAGGCCTCTACCATCAGCAGGCCGACGTCGGAAAAGGCAAAAACTGCGTTACCATCGCCGAAGTGCTCCGCCGAGCCGGCTACTCAACATTAGCCTCAGGCAAATGGCACGTCGGCGGCACTCCAATGGATCGCGGCTTCGAGAGGTACTTCGGCATGCTCGGCGGCTCATGCAGCTTCTTTGTCCCCGATAACACTTTCCGCCTGGACCGAGAACCATTCACAACAAATGACAAAAACTTCTACACCACAAACGCCTTCACAGATTACGCTCTCGATTTTCTCGATGAGGCAGGCCACAAGGACAAGCCCTTTTTCCTCTACCTGGCCTACAATGCACCGCATTATCCCCTGCACGCCCTGCCCGAGGACATCAAAAAATACCGCGGCAAATATTTGAAAGGCTGGGACCGAGTACGCAAAGAACGCTATAGACGGATGATACGAATGGGATTGATAGACAAAAAATGGGCCATGAGCGCTCGCGGCGCAGACAAACATAAATCGTTCAGTGACATCCCCCCCTGGGACAAGGTCAAGGATAAAAAGGCCGAAGACCTGAACATGGCTGTCTATGCCGCAATGGTTGACAGAATGGACCATAACATCGGGCGAATCCTGAACAAGCTCAAGCAACTAAAGGCAACAGACAATACACTGGTAATGTTTCTCTCCGACAACGGCGGCTGTCCCTACGAACGAAATAAAACAAAAGACATTCCCCCCGGACCGGCCCAATCATATCGTACCTACGACTCAAAGTGGGCCAACGTCAGTAACACGCCGTTTAGGCTGTACAAGCGTTTCAGCCACGAAGGCGGTAGCGCCACGCCCTTTATCGCCCATTGGCCGGCGGTTATTAAAAAAGGTGGCACTATCACTCATCAGCTCGGACACATTATCGATGTAATGGCCACCTGCGTAGATATTGCAGGAACAAAATACCCCACAAACTACGAAGGACACAAGATTACCAAATTGGAAGGAAAGAGCCTGCTGCCGATTTTCAAAGGACGTAAACGCAAAGGTCACGATGCGATATTCTGGGAGTACATGCGTAATAAGGCCGTCCGCAAAGGTAAATGGAAACTGGTTACTGTTGGCGATAATCCATGGGAACTCTATAATATGGAGACGGACCGAACCGAACTTAACGACCTGTCGGCAAAGATGCCTGACAAGGTTGCCGAATTAGCCAAACTGTACGATGCCTGGGTCCTGCGCTGCAAAATGGTAAAACAGATATAAAAGAGGAAATGATTAAATGAATCGACGCGAATTTATTAAAAGTTTAAGCGGCGGCGCTTTAGGCCTGCTGGGTACGGCGGCTCTCGGAAGTTGCGCACAGACAATGTCCTACCGAAAGCCGAAAAAACAGCCGAATATCCTTTTTTGCCTTGCCGACGACTGGTCCTGGCCCCACGCAAGTATAGCCGGAGATAAGGTCGTCAAGACACCAACGTTTGATAGAGTCGCAAGCGAAGGTGTGCTGTTTGAAAACGCGTTTGTCTCATCACCTTCCTGTACGCCCTCCCGCGGAGCAATCCTTACCGGCCAGTGGCACTGGCGCCTGGAAGAAGCCGGCAACCTCTGGAGCACTCTGCCTGCAAAATTCGACGTATATCCCGACCTGCTGGAATCAGCCGGCTATCATGTAGGTTACACCCGCAAGGGATGGGGCCCCGGCTACAACGAGCCGGGCGGACGAACACGCAATCCCGCCGGGCCGAATTACAAAAACTTCACAGAATTCATGAAAGCCCGCCCGCAGGGCAAACCGTTCTGTTTCTGGTTCGGCAGCATGGACCCGCATCGGGCCTATAAGTGGCAGTCCGGCGTCAAGAGCGGGATGAAACTCCAGGACGTCGAAGTGCCTGCGTGCTTCCCGGACAGTGAAGAGGTGCGAACGGATATATGCGACTACTACTGGGAGGTCCAGCGCTTCGATACCGAGGTCGGCGAGCTTCTGAAAAGCCTTCAGGAAAATGGCGAGCTGGACAATACCTTAGTAGCAATCTCCGGCGACAACGGCATGCCGTTCCCGCGTTGCAAAAGCAACCTTTATGACCTGGGCACAAACATACCGCTCGCTGTTCGCTGGCCCGCGGCGGTCAAAGGCGGACGGGTCGTTGAAGATTTTATCAGCCTTGCCGACTTGGCGCCGACGTTCCTCGAAGCCGCCGGATTGAAACCAACCGCCGATATGACCGCTCGAAGTTTTCTGAACATACTTTCATCGGGTAAATCAGGTCGAGTGGACCGCAAACGCAACCACGTCCTCACCGGCAAAGAGCGTCACGTACCATCTCAGCAAACCGGCGCTGCCGGCTATCCTATGCGGGCGATACGGACGCACGATTTCCTCTACATCCGCAACTTCAAACCGAACCGCTGGCCCTCCGGCCATGCCAAGGGTTTTGCGCAACCAACTGAAATAATTATATCCAAACCACGCGGCACACATTACGGCTATGCTGACGTTGATGCCGCTCCGACAAAATCTTATATGCTGAAGTACCAAAACGAGCCGCAGGTCGCCGGACTTTTCGAACTTGCCTTCGGAAAGCGCCCCGCCGAAGAGCTTTACGACCTTCGCAAAGATCCCGACCAGCTAAATAACGTAGCCGGAAAACCTGAATATGCTATGGCAAAAAGCAGGCTCGCCGCCGACCTGTTAACCGAGCTGAAAGCCACCAAAGACCCCCGTGTTTTAGGCCGGGGCGATGTCTTCGATAAATATCCCTACTATGGCGGCGGAATCAAAAATGTCTCACAAAAACCAACCCCAAAAAAGAATTAACACTCCGCAAGATAAGTGCATTAAAAATGAAGAACATGTGCAGAATGCTAAGGAAATAGAATGTCGGAACTTAGACAAGATATTCTGACTGGAAACTGGACCGTAATGGCTCCTGAAAGAGGAAAAAAGCCCAAGAAGCTAAAGACGGCCAAATCAAAAGATCTCCGAGATTATCCCCAATATGATCAGGCATGTCCTTTTTGCCCGGGAAATGAACAAAGATATGAAATTAATCCTGTCGTAGAACTCTTAAATGACCATGATAAATGGTCCACAAGAGTCATTGAAAACAAATATAAGATATTTGATGATTTCAATACATGCCCTGTGCAACCTGAACCATTCAAGAAACATGGTATATATTCTTACTATCAGGGGTGTGGAAACCATTACCTGGTAATCGAACACTGCCGGCACAACAGGATAATGGGAGAAATGGAACCTGAAGAAGTGCAGAGAGTCTTCAACTGCTACCTTAAAACTCTGAGAATACTACAGAAGAATCCTAATAATTTGATAATGATAATGTTCAAGAACCAGGGCATTAAGGCAGGTGGTTCACAACCTCATGCTCACTCTCAAATCGTCGGAAGTCGAGTAGTTCCAACCTGGATAAGAAACGCCCTGCACGTTCAGGAGAAATATTTCGATGACCAGGGCCATTGTGCGATGTGTAGTTTATTAAACTTTGAGTTAGACTACTCAAAAAGGATTGTAGCCGAGACTGAGCATACTGTTGTTCTATCTCCGTACGCAGCAGGTACTCCCTACGAGATGTGGGTTATTCCTAAACGTCATATTGCCTGGTATGGAAACATTACCGAGCAAGAACTCACCGATTTTTCAGCCGGTGTTTTGAGAGTCTTGCAAGCTTATGTTAAAGCTCTGGAAAATCCGGATTTCAACTATTTTGTCCATAGTTCTCCGACTCCTCTCAAGGGTATTCCATACTACCGCCTCTTTGTCCAAATCGTACCGAGATGGCAGAACAAAGGAGGTTTCGAAACAGGCACAAAGATTCCGGTTAATTCAGTTCTCCCCGAAAAGGCAATTGAGATTTTCTAAACTCGCCCTACCTAATCATCTATTCTACTGGTTCCACAGCGACCCGGTCTAAGAAATATAATAGTTTTTGTTTCCCCATTTTCTTCCATACGGGTCAGCTTTTAACACAAAATAGCGGGCCGAGAGAGGAGAGTGATATTAACTTAACCCGGCCCGCTTTAAACCACCCCCACCTTAATCAATATACGCTTTGCATCAAGCATAAGTTCTGTCACTATCTAAAGAAAAGTTCACGGCTGCGCCGCTGCTTATGGACCGCACAAATCAAAGAAATTTACCACAGCAATAGCCCAGAAGAACACTCGATAAATTAATGCGTATATTAGTGGTACAACAACTATAGTTACTGATGATTAGTTTTCTAAGGAAAAAGGTTGATAGTGTAGGTTCAGTACACTATCAATAGAGCCCCTGCTTTAATCAGTCCCTGTACTCCGTGCAGCAGGAGTTCTATTATCTATGCCTTAACGGCTATCGAGAGCATCCTTCAGGCTCTTGTCTTTTGCTTTAGCATTTGAGTCGCAGTAAGCTCCGGGGAATAGTTCCCGACGGTTTAAGTATAAAACGAAAGTAAAAGTAGATTCTCCTGGCTACTATATTTAACAAACATCAGAAACGTCGCAAGATAAACAACATGGAACATCGTCCTTTCTTGAAAACTGGAGGTCTAAATCTTACTGGTGGAGACTATTGTGGAACCTATTGATGAAAGAGTATTCGTTCAGCATGGTGTTGATGTTACCTTTGTGACTTTTAACCATGAAGAAATTCTCGGTGAGCTATATGTTAAGGAACTTGAAGAAGAGATAATGTCGGTGGTTCAACAAGCCAGACGTGAGAATATGGTACTCGACTTCTGCAATGTTAAGCTTATGACATCTGCTTTCCTGGGGCTTTTAGTCAAGATGCACAAGCGGATTAGTGAGAGAGGGGGATACTTGAAACTTCGGAACATAGATCCCAGTATCTACAAAATATTCAAGATCACTAAACTCACCAAGATATTCGATATATCCTGAGGAACTTAACTATTTTCAGATACTTCAGCCCATGAATTTTAGACGGGAGCGGAGCTTTCGATGAACCAACTGCAAATGAAAAAAAACGAACACTTGGGCGACATTGCCAGTAATATTGAAAGTACAGTCGTTATAGACATGGAACACTACTGGGCAAGCAGTACCCGTAAGCTTGAAGCGGCTTATATCGGTGGTGACAGCTTCAACGCCGCCAAAGTATCTTACACCTGACTATGAAATGAATAGGAACACGGAAACACTTATAGTGTTCCTGTGAACTGAAAAGGGGAGGCCTATCTTATATAACCGGCTTATTGGCAAGCAGGGAAAGTCTATGCTCTTGCCGATTAGAACAATGCAATTTCCTGAATCCGGGTTTACCATCCGAGCCGGCAGATATTGATTTTAAGGATATATCCTGAGTAGTTTGATCAAAAAATTTCTGGCTTACATTTAGCAGATTGTGAATTACGGGAATTGAGTACTGGATATGCTGTTTCAATAAGAGTTGAAAGGAGTAAACAGATGTTAAGAGAGACTGCTGAAAGAGTGGCTTTCGTTTCTTCCTGCCTGCCGAGAAAATGTGGTATTGCTACTTTCACATCGGACTTAATTGCAAACATCAACCTGGCTTCAAACGGAGATTTTGAGCCTGTCATTATTGCCATGGACAGGGAGGACAAACTCGAATATGGTGATTCGGTGAAATTTAGGATTCGCAAAGATGTCAAACATGATTATGTTCGAGCAGCCGACTATGTTAATTTCAGTGACGTTGACGTTGTGTCTGTCCAGCACGAGTTTGGATTGTTTGGCGGGGATGGCGGCGAATATCTGAGCCTTCTGCTCAAAAGACTGAACAAACCCGTGATAACAACATTGCACACAGTTATCGAGAAACCTTCCATCGAGTATTTCCGTTCCTTGGTGGATGTCTGTGAAGCCTCGGAAAAGGTGATAGTCATGAATAGATATGGCATCAAGATGCTGCAGAATACTTATGGCATACCGGAGAGCAAAATAGAGTTGATTCCACATGGCATACCCGATTTGCCTTTTGCCGACAGCAGCCTTCATAAAAGCAAGTTGGGTATGGCCGACCGGAGAACAATCCTGACTTTTGGTCTGCTCGGCAGAAACAAGGGCATAGAGGTTATGCTCCGGGCATTACCGGCAATAGTCAAAGCCGATCCGTCAATTCTTTACATAGTCCTGGGTGCGACACATCCTGAGGTGCTGCGCAGCGAAGGACAGTCTTATAAATTGAAGCTTGAAAAGATAGTCGCAGATTTGGGGTTGCAAAGCAATGTTATGTTCGACAATCGCTTTGTAAGCGACGAAGAACTTTTTCAGTATCTTGCTGCTGCTGACGTTTACGTTACACCATATTTGCATAAAGAGCAACTAACAAGCGGCACGCTGGCCTTTGCAGTAGGCACTGGCAGAGCAGTTGTCTCAACCCCATACTGGGCTGCTCAGGAATTGTTGGCACAAGGCCGGGGTAAGTTAGTGCGATTTGGTGATTCTGAACATATCGCTCGATCGGTAGTGGAGATCCTCAGCAATAACTCACTGTTCGACAGGATGAAAAGACAGGCGTATGAGTATGGTAGATCGATGATCTGGCCTAAGGTTGGACGGACCTACTGGAAGCTGCTCAGGGAACACATGCCCTTGATGCCAATACGTTTGATGCCGAGTGTAGATTTGCGCGGCTGGACGAAGATCCCTTACGATCCGGAGCATATATATCGATCCGCATAGATTTTTGAGGTTCTTTGAGAGAAGCCTATGAAACAATACAGGTTTTCAATATCACTTGCTCTGGCGGTTATTTTAATCATGGCAGATACAGACCACGCGTACGGCCGGAGCCGGGCAGGAAGTCGCAATGAGCGAAAGCTGCCTGGATTGAAAACAAACACAGCAAAACGTACCATTGAGCTTCATGAACTGGAAAAAGGAGGCCCTGGAAAAGATGGGATACCATCAATTGAAAAACCAGTTTTCATAGAGCAGAAAAGTGCTCAAAAATGGCTGAGGCCTAATGAGCCGGTCATATCACTTGTCATTAATAATGAAAGCAGGGCTTATCCACTTCAGATATTAATATGGCATGAGATTGTCAATGACACAGTAGCGGGAGTTCCTGTCTCCGTGACCTTCTGTCCGTTATGTTACAGCGCAAATGTTTTTGACCGAAGAGTAAACGGAAGATCATACAGCTTAGGGGTCTCAGGAATGCTCAGGCATTCAGACATGGTTATGTACGACCGCCAAACCGAAAGTCTGTGGCAGCAGATAACAGGTGAAGCTATCGTCGGTGATATGGTTGGCTCAAAGTTGAAACGAATACCGGCACAAATAATATCTTTTAAGCAGTTCCGCTCCGCACATAAAAACGGACTTGTGTTGTCACGCAAAACAGGCTTTCGTCGCAATTATGGACAAAATCCTTATGCAGGTTATGATGATATCTCAAAGAGCCCATTTATGTACCGTGGAAAAAAAGATGGCAGACTATTACCCATGGAAAAAGTGGTTACTATCAGCATGGCTGGCTCAGACAAGGCTTATCCTTATTCTGTCACACAAAAACTCCAGGTAATCAATGACAAGATAGCTGACGTACCGGTAGTAGTATTTCATGCTGATGGTGCTATTTCTGCATTGGATAAAGGGCGCATAAGCTCCTCTCGTAATATCGGCTCAACAGGGGTCTTCGACCGACGAGTCGATGGCCGGACACTGAGCTTTCGCTACAGTAATGGCAGCTTTTACGACAAGCAGACGGCAAGCGTCTGGGATATTACAGGTCAGGCAGTGAAGGGCCCGCTCCAGGGGAAAAAACTGACACGGATTGTCCATGGAGACTACTTCGCATTTGCATGGTTTGCTTTTAAACCTGAAACAGAAATCTATCAATAGGTATAAGCAAGTTCGTTAAATGTTCTTACTGGCAGGATGGGTCCGAAAACTGCTTTTATCTCGCTAAAGTGAAAATGATACCGGATTGTTAACAGAGCAAACACGCACAAAAGACCGGGCTGATTAAGCCCGGCCTTTTTTGGTAGATATCAATGTTGGTTGGTAAATTTACTTCGGCAAATCTCCGTCGGCTACATCCTTTACACTCAAATCGCCGTAGATTACGCGGTAAGTTTCTGAGCCATCCGGCAGGTACCAGAATACCGCCTTGTCCGCTTCGCCGACTTTTACGCCATTGCCCGCATAATGCCTATCTTTAAGGCCCATGTGGAACATCATTCCCTTGCCCAGCGTCATTCCCTTTTGCGTCCCTTCTTCGGCTGAAGTTATTGTTTCAGCGAGCTTCGCTTCGACCTGAGGAAGCAGTTTCATTAATTCCGTCATGCCTATGGTCTCAGGGAAATTGCCGTCCAGCAGAAGTTCCGCCCAGATGCGTAAGCAATCAACGAGGTCCTGCTCTGTGGATGTCCCCATGTCGATTTCATTCTTCTGCACCGTATATCCGTCCGGCACATCCATACTGACCAGTGACTCATCTACAGGCACATCAAACTGGAAGTTCTTGAAGACCATAGATAACGGTGTTTCAACCTCTATGCGTACAGGCAAAGCTGTTTCGGCATCGGCCCAGATTGTAAAAACACCGGCCGAAAAACCAACAACCTTTTGTCCGTCAATTTCTTTTTCACCAAGTTCTTTGGCTTCAAAACCAGGATTATTCTGTGCGTCGGTTATGATTTTCCGAAGAAAAGCCACGTAGTTTTGCGTTTGTTCCTGAAGCGGGCCTTGTATATCCGAATATATCGCTAAGTTTCCCTCGGTGTGGAGCGTGAGCATCTTCGCAGCATCCGTGTCAAAAATGTTGACGACATGCTCCTGGACGGATATGACCCTTCGAACTCGTGAATCTACAATAACATCATGCATGACCGGGCCTGTGTCTTCGTCGCCCACAATAGCATCCAGAATCAAAGTCCGGGCATTGAGCAGAGGCTTGACAACATCGGCGAATGTGATGGATGGCTCCGAAATAGAATGAACGCCGATGATGGCTACGATGATTACCGCGGCCGCTACTGCTACTTTTGTAATTGAACTTTTCATAATAAGTCTCCTTGTTTTGAGGCCTTCGGTAGCTTTTTCGACAGCTTTGAGCCTCACCTTCTGTTCTCTAATAATACGGTTTAAGACCTCATTTTCGAGGTCACTCTGGGTCGCTGCTTTACCATTACTGACTAAGCGCTCCTGCAGGTTTGTTAGCTCCTTTACCTCGGCCTGACATGAGTGGCAGTCTTTCAGATGTTCTGTGACTGCTTGTTTTTGGTCTTCGGCTAACAGTCCTTCAAGATAGGCAACCAAAATTTCTTTACATTCTGCACACTTCATTTTTGCACCTCACAATTCTCTGTTTCACTTGGCTGCTGTAACGACTTACGCAACATAGCATAAGCACGCGACAATGTTTTTGTTACTGTACCTAACGGTACATCGAGCTGCTGAGCTACCTCAGAGCATGACCGGCCGCCATAATATCGCAGCAGAACAACCCTGCGGTAGCTATCAGGCAACTCGGCAATTGCCGCCTCAAGCCCGTAATCCTGAGACAATTCCGGGCCGGCGGCTTCTGCTGAGAACGAACGGATAACTTCCCGCTGTTGGTGGAGCATATCTTTTCTGTGATGTTCTTTCGCTACCCGGTCGGCGATACCGAGCAGCCAGGAAAAGAACGAACCCGGGCTTCTCAGCTTGCTCATATTGAAGTAGGCCCGCACGAGAGATTCCTGTGCGGCTTCTTCGGCCTTGTCCCGGCTGCCTAATTTTCCGGCTAAGTGGGCGAGCAAAACCCCCTGATACCGCCGGACTATATAGCGGAAATCATCCGGATGGCCGTCCAGGCAACGCTCAATGTAATATTTATCGTTCTCAGACATAACCGCACCTCAAAAAATTATTAAGTATCCGTGTTCTCGGTATATAGTGCTTGTTTTGGGAGTTTTGCGACAATAAAAAAATAAAATTGGCACTCTTTGGGTGGTAAATGCTGCGAGTAGCATTATTAATATCATTGTTACCCTTTCGGAAATTGGGTTTGAATTGGGTTTGTTTTGGCTTAAATTGGGTTTGTTTTGGCTTTAATTGGGTTTGAATTGGCTTTGTTTTGTCTGAATAACCAATTGTCCACTTTTGCATATCTTATTGTTATCATTGAGCTTATGTTTATTTTGGCGTACTTGACATTGGGTTTGTTTTGCATTATAGAGGGTATTTGGGAATATGTTATAATTGGTTTAACAAGTTGGTTCAAAGAGACCCCCGACAGGGAAGCAAGTGAGCTTACATTCCCCTGTTGCAAGTCAGGTGAGCAGCTCTCGGGGATAAACTCAGGGGTAAACTCCGGTGCACAAAGGCACAAAGAGGGCGAATTAGTTAAGAGTGAGCTAAAATGCCTAAAGTGAGCTAAAGTAGAATTGGCGATGCTCATGATTGGTTAATTAGAGAATTAGTTAATTAGTTAATTAGTTAATTGGTCTTGGCCTTCTGGCCGGGCTTTGTAAGCAGTTTGTAAAAAAGTAAAACTGAAAATGTCTATTTTTCGTCGCCTATAGGCGATTTATATTAGCCATCTGGCTAATATATGTGTATTATAACATAATATCAAACACAAGTAAACAGAATTACGAAAAAAACTCCGTGACTTCTCACTGTGTTTTGGCCGCCTAGCGCCGATTCACATCTCGTATTTCTAAGGCCTTAATGCAAAAGCCGAGTCAAATAAACCCGGCTTTCTGCATGTACTGATCGATTTTACGGAGGCGATCAGTCGTTTAGAATTTTAACTCATCCTGCGACGAGGGGAGCCATTTCAGACTGATTTTTCCCATGTATGTAGCCATTTTTATGCTTGCCCGGCCAGTGCCGATGGTGCCTTCTGCGTTTCTTTTGAACATGTCAGGTTTGCTGACCTCCAGCGGCAAAACGCTCTCAATAGATCCCATTTTCGTTTGTGCCTGGAGCTTTGCGGACAGATTCTTAGGCGCCATAAATTCGATATCACCTAATTTTGTGAACAACTCGACGTCTCCTGCCGTGTTTACGGCTTTGATAGAGCCCAGATCAGTAACTGCCTTGATGTTCCCTTTGAAATCAGATATCTCGATATTTCCCAGCTCGGTTCTGATGTCAGACTTGATACCGAGCGGCACTGTAATATGAAAATCTACGCTAAGATTGTTCTACTGACCGCCGTTTTGCCTGACCGGCTTGAGATAGTATCTACCCTTCGAGGAGTCAACGTTCATTCCCACCTGTTCAACCATCGCCCGAGCTTCAGCGGCGGTCTCAGCCTTTGCCCGGATGATAGCCTTGACATCACACGTGCCGTCTTTGCTTGACCGCAGGGTAATATTGCCGAGGTTGTTTCTGATGACAAAGTGGGCACCGGGCTCTACCTTTGACAAGAAGTGCATTTCCGTCGCGGCGACATACTTGCCATCGTTTGCATCGTGAACCTCAACAATTCTGTCCTGGATATCAAGCTCCACCTGGACATCAAGGTCCATCTGGACATCCGGTAGGGTGGGAGCCGTTTGAACAGTCCCGGCAGGCGCTCCGAGCAGAGAGAAGCTGCCGGCAGGAGGCCCGACCTTCGAGACAACCGCCTTAGGCGGCTGCGGTGGTACAGGGGACGGACATAGGAGGCATCGCTGGCATCGGACGAGGCTCAGGAGCTGTTATCGAACCTTCGCCGTTTACTTGAGTCTTCTCGTGCGCTTTTTTCTGTTCCCTGGCCCACTGTTTCATCTTTTTCTGCCACAGTTTGAACTCATCACTATTGGTCCATCCTTTCGCCCAATTTTCGGCGGAACGACTAATGCGTTCCTGGACTTCAAAATTATTAATTCGTGCTCTATACTGCTCTGACCAGGCTTCCATTTTCTTGGCCCACTTCTCCCACTGTTCGGCCTGGGCATCGGCTTTCCGTACCCCGGCGGAAGTCTGTGCCTTTGCCGCCATATCTTTTGCTTTTTCAGCTTTCTTTGACACTATTTCTGCCTTATCTTTTGCTTCTTTGGCTTTTAATTTGACCTGGGAAGCCTGATCTTTTGCATGCCCGGCTTGCACCTGCACCAGTGCTTGAAGTTCTTTCTCGAGTTTCTGTTTTTCAAACTGGAGTTGTCGAAGCTGATCCCGAAGCTCGTGCATGTGTTGTGACAACTGTTCCTGGTACTGATGTTGTTCTTTGTGGATTTCAGTAGTCTTCGTGCTCTGTAATGGTTGTTCTTCGGTTTTTACAGAGTCGGCGCTGCTGTCCTCGGTTGAGGATTTGTCCCGGGCCTGAGCCATGGGAAGAACAAAAGCAAGCATGAGGACAATTGTGGTGATGATTGTAAGTTTCTTCATTTTTTGATACCTCCAAGTTTCTTTTTTAAGCCAGTTAAGTCTAACGAGTAAACGATTCGAATCTTCAAAGAGCCCGAGCAGACCGAGACCAGGCTCTGTAGTTTTTGTGAGAAATCTGCGCGCCACGTCGATGAGCATTTGGCGGTATTCGCTGATTCTTTCCTTCAGAAGCCGAGCCACAGTAGCATCACAGCACATCTCGCGCAGGTGGTGCATCTGGTTGCGGACGAGCCACAGCAGGGGATTATACCAATAAACAACCTGCAGGAGCATATAGAAACCATGCACCCACAAGTCGCCTCTTTTGATATGCGCGAACTCGTGCAGGAGCATATGCTCAGCGTCCCTTCGTGTCATCTTGCTTAGG
The DNA here is from genome assembly GCA_019456195.1 of Planctomycetota bacterium. Taxonomy (GTDB): domain Bacteria; phylum Planctomycetota; class Phycisphaerae; order Sedimentisphaerales; family Anaerobacaceae; genus NIOZ-UU13. The sequence goes on from VRUK01000087.1 coordinate 24,994, forward strand.
TATCCGACGAGC
>VRUK01000088.1 GCA_019456195.1 Planctomycetota bacterium
ACTCTCTTAATCGGGAGGAATCCTCAATCTCCATTAGATAAGTACACCCAAACTGTTACCCAGGATTGAACCAGGCCGAAAATTCCTCAAATTTTCGTTCACATTTAGAATTTAGAATGAAGCCGGTTAAAAATGGGTCTTATTTCAAGGGATCACTACGATGATTAATAAAGATTTTGGGTTGGTTTTTGCGTTTTTTGTTGATTTTTGGTGGTTTTTTTTAGTTTTTTAGCGTTTTTTGTCAAAAATTGCTCGATTTATCGAGATGTGGATGAGTTAATGAGTAAATGAGTGGCTGAGGATAGTCAAATGACTACGATTTTTTTTCATTCTCCGTTCGGCGACAGATCCATTCTCCACGATAGAATCGCTACAAAGGATGAATTGCACAGATTTACCAAGTGTGATTAGGGATGGGGTAATTATTTATTAGCCGGATTATTGAAGAGCCTTAAGCCCGTTAGAAGTATATCGTCAGCTTCTAACGGGATTAAATATAAATCCGATGCCGGTTCTGCGCTGGGAACTGCGATAAAGGTTGCCACAGAAAAGCGTGGGGCATGGACGGAAAGCAAGACCTAGCCGCAGGCGAAACGGCAAATACAAGTAAAAATTGGACGGATTTAGATAGACAACAACGAAAGCTATGCCGGTATGAACTTGTCTGGGGTTTTGTTTTGAATTTCCCCGGAATCTTTTTCTATAGCTTCTGAAATAGTTACGTCGCTTGGTATATCTCTTTGATTTTGTATACGAATAACGTGGTTACAGGTGTTGTAGCAACAGATAAGAACTTTAGCGCGGCCATCCCATTCCATGCCATACCGATTGCATTTTGGACATTCATACGTCATGTTTTATCCTTCCATTAAAAGGTATCTTTACTCTACTTGTTTGAAAACCCTATTAAAAGCCCTTGGCGTAAAGCCTTCAAAGGATTCAAAATCAATTTTGTTTTCTTTTAAAAAATCTACAGCTTCAGTGACAGGATAAGATTCAACGTAAACAATTTTAGTGATTCCTGCATCTTTTATATACCTGCAGCATTGAAAACAAGGAAATGTGTTAACATAAATAGTACATCCGTCTGCACTCCTTTGTCCTAAACTACGTATTGCCCGTTCTTCAGCATGAATAGCTGTACATAGTTCTATATTGCGACTGGGAAAAAACTTTAATTTAAAGTTGCACCGACAGGATGCCCCATTTTGTTTTGTCCCGTTGCATTTCCACGGTTTACGAATATTATGGTGTTGTGTGCCGCATTCAGGGCAAAATAAAGGAGCCATATTCTCAAGCTTAGTTTCCATTATCATATCTTTGTAGCACTGCCCATTATAAAGTATGAAGCAAGGCTCCATTCCTATGGGATTTTCGTTATAACCAACGCTAAGAGGGATACCATTCGTTTCGTCAACGATTAGCGAGCCAACCTTTCTTTTAATGCAACGAGATGCATGTGACTGTGAAACCGCAGTAGCCATAGAAACTTCGGCTTTCTTAGGATTGGTATTTTCACCTTTCATCACAGAAATTTGCTCAAGGAGTTTCTTAGCGAGTACTTTCTTACGAGATTCCTTGGGAGTTAGCTTTTTAACATTTTTCAGGACGTAATCTGCTTCGTAAACACAACGTTGCACGCTTTGCCCAAGAGGGTCATCTTCGTCAGAATCTCTGACATCATCTCGCTGAAAAACGGACTTTTTTGTATAGGAACCCTTTTTTTCTACCCGTTCCCATCGTGTGTTAAAGTCGGCATAAACAGCCAAAAGCCAAAAATTCGGGATGCGGTTTCGTAGCGATTCTACCTCACCGATATTCCGAATGCCGTCAATAACGATGTTTTCGTCAGTAACATTTTCTAATAACAGCTCGACCCAATAGTCTCTATAATCTCCATTTGCTTTGCTGCTTGTAATAAACTCGCCGTTTCTTCCTCTATTACCAATTTCTTGTAATTCAGCTCGCCAATCTTCTCCAAAACTTGCCAAGTTAGGCTCTTTTCCTTTATGTAATTCCTTGAATTTCTGTTTGATCAACTCGGGAATAGAAAATCGTTTGAACCTGTTCTCTGCTAATATTTTGCTCAAGGTGGTACAGCCGCTTCCAACGGAGCCGGTTAATCCTATGACGAAATTTTCAAGTGCATCGCTCATTTTTTGGCTTTAGTCGAATTATGGACTCATTCTTTTTAAACACATAGTAGGTTTTGACAAAAACATACATATTGCACATTCGCAACATAAAAGTTCATGGATTGCTCGGCCGACTTAGTTCATTTTACTTTCTTTTCGGCGTCTTGAAAGGAGAAATATTAAAATTTAGTAGATTCTTGAATCTCGGCCTTGTTCAGCCTGCCTTCTTTTACATCCTTTTTGGGGAAATGGTTGTTTTTGAGTGATTATCGGGGCTTGTGCAATTTCATTAAGAGAAATCCTTCATATCTATACTAATAACGGGTGTTTTTGCCGATATATTACTTAAAGAATAAGATAGTAAAAACCGAGAGATAAGTTAGGAAGTCTAGTCCGATATTCTGTCTATGATCGCTGTTGTATACCGAAAGAACTTGATTAGATGCACAGATTACTGAGATTTTATCGTAGATGCTTTTCAAAATGAATGGAAGTCACATATGGGAAAGACTAAGAAAACGCGTCGAGAGAAAATACGGAAGTTTTTAAAGAAATGGAAAACAACTTGGTGGTTCCTTATGATAGGTTTGATGGCTTTAGTCTCGGTGTATGCAGTTGTAATTAGGGAAAGGGGGATTTCATTCTCCTTAGGAGATAAGAAAGTAACGATACTACCAGGACGAAATGAAAATATTGTGGAGTTGCAGACTACACTTCAGAAGAGCAACAAAGACTATGATGCACTTGCCAAAGCTTTTAAAAAGTACCGCGAAGAGAAAGCTCTCGAGATCTCTCGGTTGCCACTAGAACTCCAAGGCACTCCCACAGAAGTCGAGTATAATATCCGAAAGATTTATGATGAGATAAAAGAGTGTGGTGAGGATATCGGATTTTCTTTTTATATGCTTCAAAAAATACTTTATCGTGACGGAACAATAAACACGAGGATGCCATCGGAAAATGAAAAGAGGATAGAGCTATATAAGCACGTCCAAAAGTGCCTAAGTTCCATTGGAAGCCATAATGGGCAAATTGATGGAAGACAAGCAGCAACATGTGAAGCCGTGAAGGAATTTCAAAGGCATAAAAATCTGAAGGTTGATGGAATAATAGGCAAAGAAACGTGGTCAGCTATAACGCGGAAGTTTGAGGAAAAGAAGCTGCAATGATATTGGGCAATCTCAAGTATCAGTGCTTATTGTAGAATCTCCGTTTTTCGACATTGGAAGTTTTTGATGAGATTAAGAAATATACAGAGAATCTTAAACCTTAAACAAAGTAGTGGATAAGCCAAAGGGTGTACAGTGCACACAAATGAATATAGATTCCCGGTCCCCGACAGAAAAGCAGGTAGGCACACACCGAGGGTAAATCTATTCAATTGATGATTGATGCTGGGTCCCCGCTAAAGACATGCGATGATGACAATATTATTGGGGTTGATCCGCAGCGGCCTGCTTTCATATGAAGGCTCTTTGGCTTGTTAATTTGGGTGGAGCATTTGTTCGGTTACTTTTTCGGCCTGGATCCAGTCGGAATGGCCGTCCATGAATGCTGCGTTGCAGCCGTCGCGGTGCCTGGCCTGGGCTGCTCTTCGACTTCCATCAGGGCCGGTGGGCAGGTGCTGCGGCAACCAGACGTCGAACTCGCCTCGGCCGGTCAGGCCCTCGTCTTCTCTTATGATTGGGCGCCATGAGCCATCTTCGTTGTCAAAGAGAAAAATCTTCTCGGCGTGCCGGCGGAAGTCGCTAATGGGGGTGTAGCCGATGAATTCGGTGACGCCATCCTTCCAGGAATTTATTACGTAATCAAGCGTTTGCTCCTTATTCGGATACATGGGGCAGTTGTACACACCCATATCCCGATAGTCCTCGTCCTGGTCGCCCTGGCCACCAATGTAGGGAAGAAACTTTACAATCCAGATGCCGCCATTGCGGGGGAATTTGCCATCATTATCATCGGTGTATAAAGTGAATGCCAAGCCGATTTGCTTTAGGTTATTTCGACACCTGACGTCCTTGGCCTGGTCACGGGCTTTGTTCAGACTCGGCAGCAGAATGGCGAGTAACAGGGCAATAATGGCGATTACCACCAATAACTCAATCAAAGTGAAGCCTCTGTGATTTCGCATACCCTACTATTCCTATGAAATAAATTGGTTAAAGGAAAATTCATCATATACAATTATCGTATATTCTGCAAGGGCAAAACACCCCTACCAATCGGAGACGGAAGTTTTTGAATTGTTGGTAATAAATTCTTGACAATGGGAAGGCAAAGGCCTAAAGTAGCTCTCTCGTTTATCCCCAAAGTCGTGAATGGTGGAGAACTAAATCAGAAAAGAAAGCTTACTGAAAATATTTAGAAGGAGAATTTGAAATGTCAACAAAGGTTGCAATTAACGGATTCGGCCGCATCGGTAGAGCCGTAGCAAGAATTATTTTCCAAAGAGCAGGCGATTTGGAATTAGTCGCCATCAATGACCTCTCGGACGCCAAGAGCCTTGCGCATCTGTTTAAATATGATACCGTAATGGGCAGATGGAACGGCACAGTCGAAGCTGGGGACGGTGAATTAGTCATTAACGGCAAATCCGTGAAGGTCCTGGCCGTCAGGAATCCGGCCGAGCTGCCCTGGAAGGAAATGGGCGTAAAGATTGTTCTGGAATCTACAGGTATCTTCCGTACAGCCGAATCACCCAAGGGCGGTTACGCCGACCATATCAAGGCGGGGGCCGAAAAGGTTCTGCTGAGTGTCCCGGCGAAGGACAATATCGACGCGACTATCGTTTTGGGTGTAAACGACGACATCCTTACCAGTGACGTCAAATGTGTCTCGAACGCAAGCTGTACTACGAACTGCCTTGCCCCTCTGTGCAAGACCCTCAACGACGCCTTCGGTATCGAGCATGGAGTTATGACTACCATTCACGCTTATACGAACGACCAGAATGTGGCCGATATGATACATTCCGACATGCGTCGTGCACGGGCGGCCGGGGCAAACATGATTCCAACAAGCACAGGCGCAGCAAAAGCCATCGGCAAAGTTATTCCCGAACTTGACGGCAAACTCGACGGAATGGCTGTTAGAGTGCCTATTCCGGTGGGGAGTATTGTTGACCTTGTGGTTGACGTCAAAAAAGACGTTACGGTTGACAGCGTTAACGCGGCGATGAAAGCGGCAGCAGAAGGGCCGATGAAGGGCGTCCTGGTTTATTGCGACGAGCCGATAGTCAGCAGTGACATCGTTAACGATCCGGCTTCGAGTATCTTCGACTCTCTGTGCACCATGGTCATAGGCAGGATGGTTAAGGTTGTTAGCTGGTACGACAACGAGTGGGGTTACTCGAACCGCAGCGTCGATATTATGGAAAAAATTTCAAAGATGTAGTTTAAATAGAAATCCGAAATTCGAAACAAATTCAAATGACCTAAATCCAAAATTCAAAACGTTTTGGTCGTTTGGATATCCGCTTTTTTAGGAATGACATAAAATGCAGGTACAAGAAATGGCTAAGAAGACTGTTGCTGATATCGATGTTAAGGGCAAAAAGGTCCTGATGCGATGCGACTTTAATGTTCCGATGGATGAAGATTGCAACATTACGAGCGATGACCGAATCCTTAAGGCGCTGCCGACAATCAAGACCATCCTGGCCAGCGGCGGTGCGCTGATTCTTATGAGTCACCTCGGCAGACCCAAGGGACAAAGGAACGAAAAAATGTCTCTGGCACCTGCGGCGAAAAGACTCTCGGAGCTTCTGGGACAGGAGGTCATCTTCATCGAAGACTGCATCGGCCCCGAGACAAAGGCAAAGGCCCAGTCGCTGGCCGACGGCGAGTGTATGCTGCTCGAAAACCTGCGATTTCATAAAGAAGAAACGATAAAGGACAAAGCGGCAAAAGAAGATGCACAACTTCGCCAGGCAAAAGACGACTTTGCACAGCAGCTTGCCAACCTGGCGGATGTTTATGTTGACGATGCTTTCGGCACGGCACACAGAGATAACGCTTCAATGTACACAGTGCCAGTTCTGATGGAAGGCAAGCCGCGAGTTATCGGCTTCCTTATCGAAAAGGAATTAAGATTCTTAGGCGAAATCTTACAAAATCCCGAAAGGCCGTTCGTCGCGATATTGGGCGGGGCCAAGGTTTCGGACAAGATTGGTGTGATTGAAAATCTGATAGATAAGGTCGATCGCATTATTATTGGCGGTGCTATGGCATATACGTTCCTCAAAGGCAGGGGCAAGAGCATCGGTCAAAGCCTGTGCGAGAACGACTTCATTAACAAGGGCCAAAAACTGCTGAACCAGGCTGCGGAGGCGGACTGTGAAGTAGTCTTACCCGTGGACCACGATGTAACACGAGAGCTCAAGGCCGGAACTCCACACCGAACCGCTGTCGGTGATATTGACCCGGGCTATCAGGCCGTGGACATAGGTCCGATGGCCATCAAGGCGTTTTCAAAGAAAATTGCCGACGCTAAAACCATCGTCTGGAACGGGCCGGTGGGAGTTTTCGAAATACCGCCCTTCGACAGAGGGACTAAAGCCATAGCTTTGGCGGTTGCCGAGGCCACAGACAATGGTGCACGCAGCATAATCGGCGGAGGTGACAGCGCCGCAGCAGTGAAAAAACTCGGTCTGGAAGATAGAGTGAGCCATATTTCCACTGGTGGAGGCGCTTCGCTCGAATTTCTGGAAGGCAAAAAGTTCAAGTGCCTTGAAATCCTTGACGAACAATAAAGTTCATCGTTCGTGGTATCCAACAAAGATGCGATTGCCTAAAGCAGGAACAGTTGAGATTGTGCCGTCGATACTAAGCGCCGACTTTGCCAGGTTAGCTGACGAAATCGCTGTGGTTGAGTCGGCCGGAATAAATATGGTGCATCTCGATGTGATGGACGGCCATTTTGTCCCTAATATCACTTTCGGCCCGCCGGTGGTTGCCAAGCTTCGCAAGTGCAGCCGTCTTGTTTTCGATGCCCATTTGATGATAAGTGAGCCGGGCAAATATGCCGAGCCTTTTGCCGAAGCAGGCGCCAACCACATAACATTTCATATCGAAGCGGCCAACCAGCCGCTAAAACTTATCGAAAAAATACACGAATTAGGATGCACCGCCGGGATATGCCTGAACCCGGAGACTCCCGTCGATGCTATAAAGAGCGTTGGGCCGCTCTGCGATATGGTCCTGGTGATGACAGTGCGCCCGGGCTTCGGGGGACAGAAGTTTATGCCCGAGGCGGCAAAAAAAATAAGCAAAATCAGGGATATGGTCGGCCCTGATATCCGCATAGAAGTCGATGGCGGGATAGATCCCAAAACCACGCCAATAGTGGTTTCATACGGGGCCGATACCCTTGTTGCGGGCAATGCAATATTCGCAAAAAAGGACCGTATTGCCGCAATAAACGCCATTCGAAAGGCGAGCGAGTAAAGGTTCCCAATTTTTTATGGTCATTTCTGTTCTTTTTTGGTAAAATCCACGGATTGCTTTTTTATGTCGATGCAGGAATACACCGCGCTGAATGCGGGATTTGATTAAATACAGGTTGCTATGGGCAAACAAGTTAAATCAAAATGGAACGGCTTTTCATTGAAGCCGCGCAAAGAGATGCCCGAGGGGCTGTGGGTTCGCTGCCCGGGCTGTGAGCATACGCTTTATAAAAGCGCCGTAGAAAAGAGCCTTAACGTTTGCCCGGATTGTAATCACCACTTTCGCATCAAGGCGAAGACCCGGATTAAGTACCTGGTCGATGAAGATTCCTTCCATGAGATTCTTGGCACATTAAAACCCGAGGACCCGTTGGGCTTTAAGTTCAGGGGAACCACTTATAAAAAACGACTCAAAGAAGACGCAAAAAAATCCGGCGCAAAAGAAGCCATGCTGATCGGCAAGGCCTTTATCAAAGGCAGAGGGGTTATGTTGGCGGTTATGGAGCCGAATTTTCTCATGGGTTCTATGGGTTTCATAGTCGGCGAGAAACTCTGTGCCGCAGTTGATATGGCAATGGACGAAAAACTGCCCCTGGTAGCGGTATGCTGCTCCGGCGGCGCAAGGATGCACGAAGGCGTAATCTCATTAGGTCAGATGGCCAAGACGTCGGCAACCCTGGCGAAATTCGACGAGTCCGGTGGACTTTATATCTCCGTCCTGACCGACCCGACTACCGGCGGCGTTACTGCCAGCTTTGCAATGCTGGGTGATTGTTTAATAGCCGAGCCGGGGGCGCTTATCGCTTTCGCCGGACCGCGCACGATTGCCGAAACAATAAAAGTCGAGCTGCCCGAAGGTTTCCAGACCGCCGAGTTTATGTTAGAGCACGGCTTCGTGGATATGATAGTCCACCGAAAAGACCTTCGCAGGGAAATCGCACGCCTTATTGACTATTGCCAAAAGAGCACCTAATAAAATGACTCTGCATTCATTTTGTCAGGGTCTCTAAGCAGCATCCTTATGCTGAGTGCTCAAAAGTTTACGGCCAGCGCCGAAAGAACTTTGTAAGGATATATTGTTCCAGAATAAGCAGGTCTGTTTATGATAGCATTAGGTATTTTTCTGCATTTGGTAGGGGGCCTTGCAGCGGGAAGTTTTTACATACCTTTCAAAAAAGTCCGCAACTGGGCATGGGAGAGTTACTGGTTAGTTAATGGTTTTCTGTCCTGGATTATCATGCCGTGGCTTATCGCACTGCTGACGGTGCCGGAGTTGATGGCTGTTCTTCGGGAAGCGCCGAAAAGCAGTATTTTCTGGACCTATCTTTTCGGTCTGCTGTGGGGGATCGGCGGTCTTACGTTCGGACTGTCGATGCGGTATCTCGGAATGTCGCTCGGATATGCAATCGCACTGGGATTTTGCGCGGCGTTCGGGACAATTATTCCGCCGATATATTTCGGCACTTTCGGCGATTTAATCACCAGTGCCTCAGGTCTGACCACGTTAGCCGGAGTACTTGCCTGCCTTATTGGTATTGCGATTTGCGGCTGGGCGGGTATATCCAAAGAAAAAGAGCTATCAGAGGAAAAGAAGAAAGAGACGATTAAGGAATTCAACTTCACGAAGGGACTCTGGGTCGCGATATTCGCCGGCGTAATGAGTGCATGCATGGCATTCGGCATAGCGGCCGGAAAACCAATTGCTGAACTCGCCGTCGAGCGGGGCGCAGCGAGTTTGTGGCAGAACAGCCCGATTTTTATCTGCATCCTTGCGGGCGGTTTTACAACGAATTTTATCTGGTGCGTGTTTTTAAATCTAAAAAATCGAACAGCGAAGAATTACATCGACAGCAGCACACCGCTGGCCACCAATTATATCTTTTCCGCATTAGCGGGAATTACCTGGTACTTCCAGTTTATGTTCTATGGAATGGGCACAACCAAAATGGGACAGTACGATTTTTCGAGCTGGACCATCCACATGGCCTTTATCATCGTCTTCAGCAATATATGGGGCCTGATATTCCGGGAATGGAAGGGAAGCAGCCGACGTACACACACAATCGTTTTGGCCGGGATACTTGTACTCATACTATCGACATTCATTGTCGGATTGGGAAACTACCTTGGGTCAATCGGAAAGTAAGGCCTGAAATTCGTTTGGTATTCAAAAGGTCGATGCCGGCTAAGTGTTTTGGGAGAGTAAAGACAATGGCAAATAAAGAGACCATGACTTCAAGGCAGCGCGTTTTGAAAGCTCTCAATCACGAGGTTCCCGACAGGGTCCCGATTGACCTCGGAGGATTTCAAACGGGGATACATAAAAGAGCATATACTCAATTGCTATCCCATCTGGGCCTGAGCGAAGAAATAGCAATTCTCGATCCGGTCCAGCAGCTCGCGAAACCGAGCGAAGAAGTTTTAGAGCGTTTCAGAGTGGATATCCGCTATATATGCGCACATGGGCCGGACGATTTCAAAGGCGGAATCGAGCAGAATACTCGCAATGGTAAACTCTGGCACGACCTGAAGGATGAATTCGGGGTCGTCTGGTCTATGCCGGATGAGCAGCAGCTTTATATGGACATTTCACATCATCCGCTTGCCGGAGCGAGCGTTAAAGATATCGAAGATTATCCTTTCCCGGACGGCAGCGACCTAAGCCGCTTCACGGGAGTTCGCGAAGCTGCGCTTAAGATGCGCAGCGATACCCCATACGCCATATCAACCGGCATTGGCGGGGTGGTCTATGAATACTGCTGGTATATGCGCGGGCTTGAAAGATGGCTCATGGATACGATAGAGAATCCGGCCTTTTGCGAGGCGCTGCTGGATAAGACCCTCAAATTCTGGATGGACTATCATACCGGCTTTCTGGGCGAAGTTGGTGATATCGTCGATGTAGTGATGATAGGCGACGATTTGGCCGGCCAGAGCGGCCCGCTGTTTTCTCCGGATTTTTACCGCAAAATAGTCAAACCCAGACAGAAAAAACTCGTTCAGCATATCAAATCGCTGACGAAAGCGAAAATCTGGTATCATACGTGCGGGGCCTGTTTCGAGTACATTCCGGAGCTTATCGATAATGGTATCGATATTCTCAATCCCGTCCAAATCGGTTTGGTAAATATGGAGCCTCAAAAGCTAAAAGATATGTTCGGAAGCCAGATTTCCCTTTGGGGCGGCGGAATCGACGCCCAGCATGTTCTTGCCTTTGCCAAAGCCGACCAAATCAGGGAGCACGTGCGGAAAAACCTGGGAATCTTTAAGCAGGGAGGCGGCTACGTGTTCAACAGCGTACATAACATCCAGCTTGGCGTGCCGCCTGAAAACATCGTTGCTCTATTCGATGCGGCTTATGAATTCGGCTTTTATAACTGAAATGGGACTTATACTCCATTACCATATTGAAAATCTATTGAAGTGTAAAGTTGTTATGCATCTTTTTAATTAGATCCTATTATTCTATAAATAAAATCCTTGATTCGCTGGACATAACCTAAGTCACCCAATATATCGGTTATTATAAAAACAATAATACCAACAATAATGGGGCCGATGATCTTGCATAATCTTTTCAGGATTCCTTTCTTTTCGTCTCCCTTTACCGAGATTTCTTGAATTGGGGGGTGATTACCAATCTGTAGATTACCAGGTTGGTCAACGTCTCCCAATATGATGTTAGAGTTCTGTATGTTATAAATGGGTCCTTGATTTTTATCTTTAGGCTGCAAAGCATATATATTAACCATCACTTTATCTAAGTCTGCAATCAATTCTCTGCGATCTTTCAACTTAGCTTCATATTCAGCAAACTCCCCTGCAACGGCGTCATCAAATGCCCAGTCCGGCCCACCGACCCAGCTGTTTACATAGGTAGATGGGTGAACAGGATTTGCACCTTCTTCAAGAATATCTATAAGGGGCTGCAACTTGTCACTTAAATCAATACCAAGCTCTTTCCCTGCTTCTATTAACTTTGGCCAAAACTCCTCAATGTCGTCACCTAAGTCGTTACTCAATTCCCAGAATTCATCGTCTGACAAAATTGCTTTCTCACTCACAAGCTTCGTGAATCGCTCGTAGATAGATTTGAACCGCTCAAATTCCTCATGTGTGCAGATTCGATCAATTTCATTCGCATTTTCACTCATAGTCTTAGTTTTATCGGCAATTTATTTGCCTTAAATAACAGCCTTTCTACCTAATTCAGGCCTTTTTTTTGTCGATATACGTTTTTATAGGAAAGTATAACTTGGATTAATAAACCTCTTGTTTGAAAAAATATTAAGCGAGAATAATGACATGGGACATTTGGGGCAACAATTAAGTAATGAGCAGTGGAAAGAGTTCTGTCATTGTGTTAGAAAATCAGGCATAAGCACTGATCCTTGGTGGGAGGCCATTGTGTACACTGATTCAACAAAAGTGATGCACCTCGAATTATTTGTAAAACGAGGTTTGTTCTCCAAAAGACAAATTGCTGTTGGAAATGACTACGAGAACCTCGAAACAATGGCTTACTATATCAAGAACAATCCAGAATGCCGAGACTGGCAAATATCCATAAAAACAGGTAATTGGAATCTTAAATCCGGTCAGTTTACTATCGTTGAAAAATCTGCCTTTCGGGGTGGAGACAAACAACTGGTTGTTAATCTATTAAGGAAATTTGGAGTAAACCAAGAGGTTATTGATGACACGCTGGATGAAAAGAATGAGAAAGTACTCGGCTATATACTCTCACCAAATGCAGAGGATGCCAAAGAACTCAGTAGAATCATTGAAGTCGGAGCAACCCGACCTGACATAGAAGGAACAAAGGTTTTTGTAAGTGCCATAAAAGAATACGCAAAAAAACTACATGGTCGCTAGCCTGCCTAAAACAACAGAGAACCAAAATGTAAAATACAGTTTGCAGAAAGCTTACCAATAGAAGATTACCGCTAAAAAGAATCTTATGAAATTGTCCGCCCAAGGCAGACTGGATTCCCGTTTCCACGGGAATGATAAAAAGCAGGAAGCGAGTGATGCGTCACGCTGCATAAATTTGCCTCGCGGAGTTTAGTATTTCACGTCGGGAAATCGGGTTTGGATTTTCTTCTACAGCCCGCAGGCTGATAAGATCAACATCACGACCGAAAAGACCCGATAGCTCTTCTTCCATCGTGAAATGGTCAAACATGGTCCAGTCAGCATCCTGAGAAAACGTTACCAGCAAGTCTATATCACTGGCAGGTCGAAGCTCACCTTTGGCTGCGGAGCCAAAAATTGCAAGTCTTTCTATCTTCCATCGCCGGCAAAAGTCCGCTATCTTCTCCGCTGGAATTCCTAAGTTTATCGGCGTCATTTATTATCTCCCAGTAAAGTAGAGCTTATATAACTGTAAAATAGAATCAGTTTTTGTTTATCATTGTATTATATAAATTCGGCGCCTGCTTGACAATAGAAGATTGCGAGTAAAAAGCATCTTATGAAATTATCCGCTCAATTCAGACTGGATTGACGTTTCCGCGGGAATGACAATGTGAATAATCGCAAAATCTTCTCTTTTACTTCTGACGAAATATCCGTATAATCTGGGGAAAATAGCGTTTAGCGTACAGCGTATAGCGGTTAGAAAAGAGATTCTTCGCTTCGCTCAGAATGATAAGTAGTCAGATGGTTCACTGATGATTAGATTCCTGCTTTCGCAGGAATGACATTAGGAATAGATAATGGGGTATCTTCGGAAAAATATTGAAAAAGTAAAAGGTTACGAGCCGGGTTTTCAGCCGAAGGAAACCGACGTGGTAAAGCTCAACACAAATGAGAATCCGTATCCGCCCTCGCCGGAGGTGTTAAAGGTGCTGACTGAAATTAGTCCGGAGCGGCTTCGCAAATATCCGGATCCGATTGGTGATGAATTCAGGCAGGCCGCGGCTGAAATAAATTCCGTACGCTTTGAGGATATTATGTGCTGCAACGGCGGTGATGATTTGCTGACTATCGCTTTTCGAGCATTTTGCGATAAAAATCGGCCCGTCGCTTATCCGGTTCCGACATATTCGCTCTATCGGGTATTGGCAAAATTGCAGAATTGCAGAGCAATTGAAGTGCCCTTCGATACCGAATTCAATCTGCCTGCAAAATTGGCCAGCACAAAAGCCGCCATGACCATCATCTGCAATCCAAACGCGCCGAGCGGCAGCTTCATAAGTATCGATGAACTCACCTCCCTGGCCGATGAGCTATCCGGTGTATTACTGATTGATGAGGCCTACGTCGATTTCGCCGAGGCCAATTGCACACAGATGATTAAAGAATTCGACAATGTGATTATTCTGCGCTCGCTGAGCAAAGGATACGGCCTTGCAGGAATACGTTTCGGATATGCCATCGCCCAGTCTAACCTGATAAAAGGCCTGATGAAGGTAAAAGATTCCTATAATGTGGACGCAATTGCCCTTGCCGTGGCAACCGCCGCGATAAAAGACCAAAAGTATTTCAGCGAAACAACCGAAAAAGTAAAAAAGGCCCGTGGCTTTTTGACCGAACAACTGCGTGATTTAGGATTCGAAGTACCGCAAAGCCATGCTAACTTTGTGCTTGCCAGGAGCAAAAACTCCCAGGCGGGCGAGATTTTCGACAAGCTCAAAGAACTAAGGATTTATGTCAGATACTTCGAGATGCCGGGCCTTGACGATAAACTGAGAATAACCGTAGGCACAGATGAACAAAATAATAAACTTATTGTTGCTTTGAAAGAAATCCTGTCACAAGAGACTGCCTCACCAGCCCGGGACGGGAATCAACAATAGTATATAAAAGGATATTCCAATGGATAAGCGAACCGCTGAAGTTCACAGGCAGACGAAAGAAACCGATGTTTCCGTACAGCTTAATCTGGACGGCGACGGCAAATACGAGATTGACAGCGGTGTCGGCTTTTTGGACCACATGCTCACGCACCTGAGCAAACACAGCAAAATCGACCTTATCGTCAAAGCCAAAGGCGATTTGGAAGTCGATGCACACCATACGGTCGAAGATATCGCGATATGTCTCGGTGAATGTCTATTGGAAGCCCTCGGTGATAAAAAAGGTATCGCCAGATACGGACACAGCTCGGTGCCGATGGAGGATGCGCTGGCTAATGTTTCGGTGGACCTTTCGGGCAGGGCGTCCTGCGTATATAACGTTGAATACCGAACAGATAAAATCGGCGACTTCGACGTCGAGTGCCTGGAAGAGATGCTGCGTAGCTTTGCCAATAACGGAAAGTTCAATCTGCATATAAACGTTCCTTACGGTACAAACAGCCATCATATCGCCGAGGCGATTTTCAAGGGACTGGGCAAAGCGCTCGGTACGGCTGTCGGCATTGACGGCGCGGATATCCCAAGTACAAAGGGTGTATTGTGATTGAGGAACCTAAAAGTGAATATCGAACCGGGATAGGAACCGATATCCACAGGCTCGTGGAAGGCAGAAAGCTGATGCTCGCCGGAGTTTACGTGCCGTACCCTGCCGGTCTGGCCGGACACAGTGACGGTGACGTGGGACTGCACGCTGTTATCGATGCTCTGCTCGGGGCAAGCGGAATGGGAGATATAGGAACGTTGTTTCCCAGTTCCGCGGCGCGATGGAAAGACGCCGACAGCAAAGAGCTTTTGTTTATTGTAAAGGAGCTGCTCGAAGAGAAAAAATGGGAAGTCGTTAATGTTGACCTGATTATACATGCCGAAGAACCAAGACTTGAGAAGGTCAAAGGCCAGATGAAAAGATGCATCGCAGGTCTTTTGGGTATTGACTTTACATCCGTGAACGTAAAGGCTAAAACCAACGACGGACTCGGCGATGTAGGCGCAGGAGAAGCAATGGCCGCTACGGCAACGGCGCTTTTGAGAAAAAAGAAAAGAAGAACATTATATAAATAATTATTAATGGTATTTGCCCATGGCACTGAATCTTTATAACAGTCTGACAAGAAGAAAAGAAGAATTCGAACCGCTGAACAAAGGCAGGGTCGGTATATATGTCTGCGGGCCGACCGTATATGGGCATTCACATCTTGGTCATGCTAAAAGTTATGTTAGCTTTGATATACTTATCAGATATCTTCGTTACCTTAATTATGATGTTACCTACGTTCAGAATATAACAGATGTAGGTCATCTCACCGACGATGCCGATGAAGGTGAGGACAAGATTGGCACCGCGGCAAAAAAAGAGAAAAAGCATCCGATGGCGCTGGCCGAATATTACACTCGCAGCTACTTCGAAGACATGGACAAATTGAACTGCGTTCGGCCCGATATAAGCCCGAGAGCCAGCGGCCATATACTCGAACAAATAGGGATGGTAACGACACTCCTTAAAAAAGACTATGCCTACGAAGCCAACGGCTCGGTCTATTTCGATGTCTCCAAATTCAAAGACTACGGGAAACTATCCGGCAGAAACATCGACGAGATGATTGCCGGTGCACGCGTGGAGGTCTCGCCGGACAAAAAGAACCCTGCTGATTTCGCTCTCTGGAAGAAAGCCGAGCGAAACCATATTATGCAATGGCCCAGCCCCTGGGGACCCGGCTATCCAGGCTGGCACCTGGAATGCTCTGTAATGAGCATGAAATATCTGGGAAAGACAATCGACATCCACGGCGGCGGGCTGGAAAATCAATTTCCTCATCACGAGTGTGAAATCGCCCAGTCAGAAGCGGCCAATGATGTGCAGTTCGTGCGATACTGGGTGCATCATAATATGGTTACCGTTGACGGGCAAAAGATGGGCAAGAGCCTGAATAATTTTATTACACTCAAACAGGCCTTTTCAGGCGCCCATGAGAGATTGACGAAAAGCTATGCCCCCCTGGCGATACGCCAGTTGCTTTTGAACAGCCATTACAGAAGCCCGCTGGATTTCTCGGATGCGGCACTTTTCGCGGCGCAGTCCGGCTATGGAAAAATCACCGAGACCGTAAAAGCCCTGCGAAAAAGGATGGAAATAGCCAACACAGGCCCTATCGATGAGAAGATAGTGGAACAGTTGAAGCAGATGAGGGAAAAATTCGAAGCGGCAATGAATGATGACTTGAATACATCCATTGCACTGTCGGTTATGTTCGAGCTTGTCCGCCTGGGGCAGAGCCTGCTCGAAGACAGCCGTACAACAAAAGAAACCTTTAGCCTGATCGATGTTTTGTTCGACCGGCTCGGCGGCGATGTTCTGGGTATTGTAAAAGAAGACTATCAGCAGGACGCCACTGTCGATGAAGAGCTGACGGACAAGCTGGTAAAGATATTGATTGAGCAGCGAAAAGAAGCTCGGATGAACAAGGACTTTGCCCTGGCCGACCAGCTTCGCAATACACTGGATGAGATGGATATCGTGCTGGAAGATAAGCCGGATATGACCACATGGAGGATGAAATGAGGATACTCGGTATCGACCCGGGTTTGCAGGTGTGTGGTTATGCCTGTTTGGAGATGGACGCCGATAACGAAAAGCTGATTGAAGCAGGTGTTATCCGTATAGAAAAAGGCCCGGCTATAGAAATAAAACTCAACAGAATCGCCGAAGATATCCACTCACTTCTCGAAAATTTCAAGCCCGATGTCGTAGCTGTCGAAGAATTATACTCTCATTATGCCCACCCGAGAACTGCAATATTGATGGGACACGCAAGAGGTGTTATACTGCAGAAGTGTGCACAGGCGGCAATTGAAGTAAAAAGCTTCAGTGCCACGCGAATAAAAAAATCAATTACCGGTAACGGAAGGGCATCGAAGGAACAGATACAAAGAACTATTCAAACTATTTTGTCCCTGCCGGAGATACCGGAGCCGAACGACGTCGCCGATGCCATAGCGGCGGCGCTGTGCTGCGTGAATTCGATAAACAGTATCGTTATCTAACAATAACTAAACAAGTACTCATTTGAACAATGATAGCTAATATTGAAGGAAAATTAATCAAGCTCGATAGCGACTGCTGCCTCGTCCAGGTCGGGTCAATAGGTTACGAAGTAATGCTGCCGAGCTATTGCGTAAGTGCGCTGTCCGACCAAATCGGCTCGGATATTACTCTCTGTACTATGGAATACTACGAGGGCACTCCCGGCAGAGGAAACCTGATACCGAGAATGGTCGGCTTCTTAAACTCGGGCGAGAGGGATTTCTTCGCCAAATATACCAGCGTCAAGGGAATGGGCATCAAAAAAGGGCTGCGTTCGCTTAGCATCCCCATAGGCACGATAGCAACCGCCATTGAGAATGCCGACGATAAGACGCTTATTTCACTGTCTTCGATAGGTAAAAGAATGGCCCAGCAAATCATCGCCGAGTTAAAGGGCAAATTACAGAGTTTCGCGGTCGGTGCCGAATCAGCCGGACTATCGCAAGCCGGCTTCAAGCCGTTCCAGACCGAGGCGCTCGAAATTCTTATCGCCTGGGGTGAAAAAAGAAACGAAGCTATGGAGCTGGTCGAATTGGCCTGCCGCAAACACCCCGACATAAAATCGGCCGAGGCACTTGTACCCCTGGTATATAGATTGAAACAGGGAGTAGAAGTTTAAGATAGACCCAAGACTAAAGACTAAATATTATGACAATAGGCAGAATCATAAGCGGGCAGTCTTTGAACGAGCAGGAGGAGAGCTTTAACGTCTCCCTCAGGCCAAAGCTCCTTGATGAGTGCATAGGCCAAAGCAGTGTAAAAGAAAAAGTCTCAATTGCGATAGAAGCCGCTAAGCAAAGGTCCGAACCCCTGGAGCATATCTTGTTTTACGGCCCGCCGGGTCTCGGCAAAACTACGCTCGCCCACGTCGTCGCGAACGAGATGGGGGCAAGGATACGCTGCTCATCAGGGCCAGCCCTGGCAAAGGCCGGCGACGTTATGGGGCTTTTGAGCAATATAAACACCGGCGACGTGCTTTTCATTGACGAGATCCATCGACTGAGTACGCTGGTCGAAGAATTTATTTATCCGGCGATGGAAGATTTCAAAGTCGATTTCACTGTCGATAGCGGCATGCATGCAAAGACGATAAATTTCCCGCTAAAGCGCTTTACTTTAATCGGCGCAACAACACGTGCGGGATTATTAAGCGCTCCATTGCGCAGCCGATTCGGAATGATGTATCATCTGGATTTCTACAGTACACCGGAGTTGAAGAATATTTTGGACAGGTCGGCGCAACTACTAAGTCTGCAGTGTGAGGAGGGAACGCTGGAATTGATTGCGGCCCGCTCCCGCGGAACACCACGAGTGGCAAATCGATTGCTAAAACGAGTCCGCGATTATGCCCAGGTAAAAGGCTCCGGAGTCCTGAGTACCGAGATTGTCGAAAACGCCCTGAAGATGGAGCAGATTGATACCCTGGGCCTCGACGAATTGGACAGGGCGTTTTTACGTGCGCTGGTTAATGTCTATGACGGCGGGCCGGCCGGCATCGAGGCCATAGCCGCCACGCTCGGCGAAGAAAGGGACACACTGGAGGACGTCGTAGAGCCGTATCTTCTGCAAATCGGATTCCTGCGCCGAACCAAACGCGGCAGAGAAGTTACAAATCAGGCCTGCGAACATCTCTCACTAAAACCACACAAAAAGAAAGAGACCTCCAGCCATCCAGACCTATTTTTTAAACAAACGGAACAATAGTTCAACATAGCAACTCAAAATGAGTGAGCTAAAAAAAAAGAAACTTCGAACAAGATTTGAATAGGGTGAAGGATGCTATAGTTGCAACGAGTGAGCATTATAATATTTACTATATATACACAAATTACCGTGATAGGCCAAAATATGTAAAGATTATGAATCGCTACTTGGGTTTTTTTCGTGCTTCAATTAGTGCTCAATTCACAGCTACGCTGCTAACATTGTCAAAGGTATTAGATAAAAACACAAAGAATAATAGAATAAGTATGTACTCATTGCTCGAATCCGCCCGAAAGCATGAACTCATTGAGCCATCAAAATTGCAAAAAATTGAAGATGACTTAAATGGGACAAATGAAATGTTCCTGAAATTACAGGTCCTACGAAATAATCAGTTTGCACACTTAGGCAATTTAGACTCGAAAAAAGCCTTTAAGATTGCGGGAATATCGCCAAATGATCTAAAAAAATTGATTGATTTATCAATAGACATATTACAAAGCATTTATCATGCTTATGATCGAGGTGATTTCCCATTTGACTATCATTCAAATAAAGACACATATTCATTGTTAAACGATTTACTGAGAAACAAATAGCTGACTTTTCTCACCAGCTTTTGTTTTTCAGGATGTGATTTGCCATTTTGGGTGCCTCTCAACTGACAATTTTCGAGACCACATCGGCAAATACGCTTCTACCAAAACACTTCAGTTGTCGATATTCGGCTCTCGCATTTGATCGGGGATTCTGCATAGTGGACGATTGACAGCCGGGGTAAGGACTCTATAATACGAAATAATCGGTATTTTATACAAGTATATAGGTATCTCATTATTGTGATAACAAAAGAAGAAATCCTCAAGTCGCTTGCTAAAGACAAACCAGAACTGCAAAGACAGTTTAAGGTCACGAAGTTGGCGTTATTCGGCTCGTATGCCAGAGGCGAACAGAGACCGGACAGTGATGTGGATATACTTGTCGAGGTTGACCCGTCTATAGGCCTGGAGTTTGTAACTCTGGCAGAAAGATTTGAGAAACTGCTTGGGACATCAGTTGACCTGGTGTCGATACGAGCTGTTACTGCCAAAGCGATGAAATTCATCGAGCCGGAGTTGATTTATGTCTAAAAGACCTGTTGAATTATTGCTGGACGATGTTTGTGAAGCAATCGACAAAATCGAGCAATATATCAGCGGTATGTCGTTTGATATTTTTTCAAAGGACAACAAGACCATAGATGCGGTAGTTAGGAACCTTGAGATTATAGGAGAAGCTTCAAATCGACTGCCGGCTGACTTCAAAGATAGCCACCCCCAGATAGAGTGGCACAAAGTTGTAGGGCTGCGGCACCGGATAGTCCATGAATATTTCGGTATAGACCTTCAGATTGTCTGGCAAATCCTGCAAAAAGATTTGCCTTCTTTGCGAGATGCTTTATCACAAATTCGCGGATAGAAATTCAGTGTGGTGAGTGAAAAAGCAGCAAAAGATGAGTCCCTATTCCCATTCGATTGTTGCGGGGGGCTTGCTGGATATATCGTACACTACGCGATTGACGCCTCTGACCTCATTTATAATCCTGTTGGATATGATGCCGAGCACCTCGTAAGGGATTTGCGAAAAATCAGCGGTCATAAAATCAACGGTCTCGACGGCACGGACGGCAATAATGTTTTCATAGCTTCGTTCATCGCCCATCACCCCGACTGTCTGGACAGGCACCAAGACCGTTAGAGCCTGTGAAATCTTTCTGTAGAGCCTTGCGGATTTTATCTCGTCTATCAGGATTTCATCGGCCGCCCGGAGAATTTCCAGTCTTTCTGCTGTTATCTCTCCGATTACCCTTACCGCAAGGCCAGGCCCGGGGAAAGGATGGCGCCAGACAATATCCTCCGGCAGTCCCAGATACTCACCGACCACCCTCACCTCGTCCTTAAACAAATCCCGCAACGGCTCAATCAACTCGAAGTTCATCTCCGCCGGCAGCCCCCCTACGTTGTGGTGAAGTTTGATATTCGCCGCCGGATTACCGTCCTTCGAGCCTGACTCGATAACATCGGGATAAAGAGTTCCCTGGGCCAGGAACCTGGCGTTCGGAATCTTCAGTGCCTCCGACTCAAAAGCCTTGATAAACTCCGAACCGATAATCTTTCGTTTCTGCTGAGGGTCGGTTACACCCTCCAATCCGGCTAAAAACTGCTTCGACCAATCGACAACCCTCAAATCCATACGAAAATGGTTCCGGAATGTCGATACGACATCCTCGCATTCGTTCTTTCGAAGCAGGCCATTATCAACAAAAATACAAACAAGCTGATCTCCTATGGCCTTATGCATCAACGAAGCCACAACGGAGGAATCAACGCCGCCGCTCAGCCCGCATATCACTTTCGCATCACCTGCCTGTAAGCGAACCGCCTCTAACGTATCACTGACGAAATCGCTCATTTTCCAGTCGCCGCTGCAGCGGCAAATATCATAAAGGAAGTTTTTCAAAATCAGCGAACCTTTGGGGGTATGTGAAACTTCGGGGTGGAACTGAACGCCGAAAAATTTCCTTTTTTCGTTCCTCACTGCCGCATAGGGGCAGGTATCGGTAGTAGCCAATTTGACGAAATCGTCGCTTAGCTCGCTTATCTGGTCGCCATGACTGGCCCAGGCCGTGATTGAATCCGGAATATTCGCAAACAAATCACTCTTCTCAAGAATAGATAGAGTCGTTCGCCCGTACTCACGCCTTTGGGCTGCAATAATTTTTGCGCCCAAAACCTGGCAGCCTAATTGCATCCCGTAGCAGATACCCAGAATCGGGACGCCTAACTCGAAGATTTTCTCGTCACACTTCGGCGCTTTTTCATCATAAACGCTCGCAGGCCCGCCGGACAATATTAATCCCTTGACACCTAATCGTGATAATTCCCGGGCTGTTATGTCCGCAGGGTAAATCTGTGAATACACGTTCTGCTCGCGAACTCTCCGCGCTATCAGTTGAACGTACTGAGCGCCAAAGTCCAGAATGGCTATTATTTCTCTGCTCATATAACACGCCCGGCAGGACTCGAACCTGCGGCCTACGGATTAGAAATCCGTTGCTAAAAACAGCTAACCCCTTGATATACAAGTTGTTAGAGGTAACACTAAAACCCACTTCGCCATTTACTCCGCCATTTCGACGCAGTAAATACCTTGATTCTAACAAACTTGCGGACTATCCGCAACCACCTAACTCACGCTGTTTATGAAGCAAAGATTTGAAAAAAAAAGGAAGGTCGACCCCTCAGGATGTTACCACGCCCCCGCCCCCGCTTGCCTATCGAACAATACTTACCTCTCCGGATAGCTTACTAAATTTCAAAATACTGGACAAAATCAGTCTTGTTGTTGTGTGCCAACGGGTTCTTGCTTTTTATCCCTGAAAGTAATAATCAGTCCGGCTGTTACGACAGCCACAAGAAAGAACTGGACACCAAGACGATACAGGTCGATAAATCTGGCTTCTGCCGCAAGCTTGACCAGTTCTTTCTTGTACTCGTTCTTCCATGCGACTTTTTTGTAGTACCCTTTCTTTTCTGGTGTGGAGTTTATCCATATCGAATTATCCCGATCTACCACCCTTTCTTTTTCTGTTTTGTATTCTACGGGTCTTGCGGGGGGGCTGCTTATCCATGAATAGGGGCCGGGTTCAAACGTGTATTTGACCTTACCAGCCCATAGTTCTTTACTCTCCACAACCCAGGGCGGCCAAAGCCCCATTACCACGATTACAGCGATACCCACCAAAAGACATGTTTTCTGTTTTCTGTTCATAATTCAAATCTCCCTATTTATTTAGCGTTTCCTTCGTCAACGTCACCGCACCCAAGCCGAGCAGGAAATCTACATCATCCCTTTTCTTTTGAGTATCCAGCCGGAAAATGTCAAGCCGAGACTACCGAGCAGCAGAGCGCCGGGTGCAGGGACAAGGTTAATGTGGGATATGGTATCCTCACCAAAAACGGGATCATTGAATATGCTTATATTGAAAGGTGTACTATCAAGCCAATTACCTGTGATATAGCCGTCCCCTTGACTTCCGCCAGTATCACTCACGAAAAAATTTGAACCATGAATATTAATAATACTTGAATCATAGCTGCTCAAGTTGGCTATAATACCACCTGACAGGGCTACCACGCTCGAATCAAAAGCTACCAAACTGCTTATATAACCACCCGTCACATTCACAACGCTGGATTCGTGGGAGTTCAGCCTATGCGACACATCCCCTCCCCATATATACGTTTGGCTTATGCCGTAAGAGTGCCAATAGGCAGCTTCTCCGCCACTCATGTTTGCCGTACTCGAATCCATAGGAAATATACCATAAGCGTAGCCAGCAACCACGTTGAGTTCGCTAAAATCATACGCATATACATAATGGTTGTCAACGTAAGTGCCAGAAACTAAGCTAAGTGTAGTAGGGTTCCCCCCAGAACTATCTTCGACTGCAAGAGTATCCGTCGTATAAGAATTAAACTCGTGGGATCCCCCGTCGTTAAAAGTGATTATATCAGCATACGAAACAGTTGTTGCCAAAATTGTTACCACCGCCATCACCCAAATTGTCATTTTTACATTTCTCATTTTTACCTCTCCTTTCAAAAATTATTGTTTTTCCGCCCATAAAAAAAGGGCACCGCTATATTGTGCCCAGTCAAGGCTCGCCAGAGCCTACACAGAACACGCAAGCAGTGCCCCATATCGGGGCACTGATCTTTTACGTTTA
>VRUK01000089.1 GCA_019456195.1 Planctomycetota bacterium
ATCTCGCGTGTGTTCGACGGTATGCCGTACCGTCTGCTGCTGCCCGCCAATTTCGAAGCCGCCAAGAAGTATCCTCTCATATTGAATCTGCACGGAGGAGCGAGTGTGGGCGATGATAACGAAAGCAATCTGCGCAACTGGAGCGCGAAGTTTGTCGAAGCGTCCTGGCGTGCGAAGTATCCTTGCATCGTGGTGGCGCCGCAGGCGGCGGGTAGCTGGTCGGTCACGGGCGAGACTGTGCCGGAACTGACGGAGCCGCTGAAGAAGACGTACTCCGAAGCATGGCAAGCGCGGCTCGAAGAGCGGAATTATCCGCCGGGCCCGAAGTCCAACGGACCGCTCACCAAGGCCTTTGCGTTGATCGACCATCTCGCCGAAGAGTTCGCCGTGGATACGAATCGCATTTACGTGCTCGGCCATTCGATGGGCGGCGCCGGCTCTTGGAACACCGTTTGGGCCGCGCCGGAGCGATTCGCCGCCATCCCCAGTGCGGGCGGATTGCTCCCCTGGAAGGATCCCGCGAAGTTCAAGCATGTGCCCATCTGGGCTTTTCACGGGAGATCTTCGCGCGCATAAAGGAAGTGGTCGGAAACCTTAAGTACACCGAGCTGAAGGACGTGAAACACAACGCCTCGCGATATGCTTTCTCCTACGAGGGCGACGAGCCGGAGAAAGGCTACGTCACCCAATGTAGCAGCGAGAGGTGTGACAAGACGGCGAATGTCTGGGACTGGCTCTTCGCTCAGCGGCTTGACAAGCGGTAGTACTTACTCTGGGCTCAAAGCCCAGGATTAGTCTTATGCATACGCAGCTTCGTTTTCTCACGACACTTCTCTACGGTCTCTGCTCGGCCCTTGCCGCGCTGGCGATGCAACTGGCGGAGGTCACATGGGAAATGTCGGTTAAGATGTATTCCCCAATTCAAGCAGGGCCCTTACTGTAAGGGTGAGTGTAGTCTGGCCGGATTGAAAACGTATTCTTATCAAGCACAGTTAATTTTTACGATTAGGTAAAGATTATATTTTCCTCGAAGATATGGCTAAAAAGCTTGCAGATCACATGGATTTATTGGTCACAATGTGTTAGTATGGGTAAAATATGCTTGACTTGGCATGTCACAATAGGCTATAATGAGTTATGTTTACAAACATTATAGCCTTTATTTTACGTATATCGCTTATTGTAGCACTATGGGCCTTTGTCTGGCGACTTGTGCAGCCCAGAACTCAACTCATGCGAATACTGAGGGCCGCAGTGCTCCTGCTCGGTCTTTTAGGTGTTTTGTTCATATTAAGAAATACGGGTCGCTGATTAAATATCCTGCATTGTTTTAATCATCAGTAAGTCGTCAATCGAGCAACAAACAGGGAAATATTAAGCGACTAATTACTTTTCCAGCATAATTAAATCTTCGTAGGTTTCGCGTGTTCTTATAACCGAAAATTTATCACCGTCAACAAGCACTTCTGCGACTCGTCCGCGAGCGTTGTAATTGCTGCTCATGGTAAAGCCATAAGCACCGGCGGTAAAGACAGAGATTAAATCGCCGCGTTCGGCTTCCGGCAGGGCCCTGTCTTTGGCAAAGAAATCCGCGCCTTCGCATATCGGCCCGACAATATCAACAACTTCAGTGCCGTCAAGCCGCAAATCCTTTTCCCGCTGTGGCGGAACAAACTTTTCATCTACCTTTGCCGGCCAAATGAAATGGAATGCGTCGTATAGCGATGGACGAATCAAATCGTTCATCCCTGCATCGACGATTACAAATTTTTTCCTGCCGCCGTGTTTGATATAAAGCACGCGAGTTAACATTATTCCTGCGTTAGCGCAAATGCTTTTGCCCGGCTCAAGGATAAGTTTGATGTCCTTGTCTTTGAGCAGCGGCACGATGCCTGATGCATATTCTGCTGCTGAAGGGACGGTGTTGGATTCGTAATCGGCGCCGTAGCCCCCGCCAAGATCGATAGCTTCTATAGTGTGGCCTTTGCTGCGGAGCTGGTCGATAAGCGGCAGGGCTTTTTTCACAGCTTCAACATAGGGGTCAATCTTTTTGCCGCCTGTTCCGAGGTGGACATGAATTGCGCAGAGACTTACCGCTGCGTTGTCACCGTAATCGGAAAAGACTTTCAGTGCCCGCTCGATATCAACGCCGAATTTTGTTTCTTTCTTGCCTGTTTTCATAAAAGCATGAGTTTTATATTCGACATCTGGATTTACACGCAGAGCCGCTTTGGTTTGTTTTCCCTGTTGACGGGCTAAACGAATCAGGTTTTCAAGTTCCGCCTCTGATTCGATATTGAAATAACCGATGTCCGCTTCTAAAGCTTCGACGATTTCAGAGTCGGTTTTACCGACACCGGCATAGACGATTTGTGAAGGGTCGCCGCCGGCCTGCATAACACGGTACAGCTCCCCGCCGCTGACGATATCGAATCCGCTGCCGGCGTCGGCCATAAATTTGAGAATATTTATATTACCGCAGGCTTTAACGGAATAGCAAATCGTGGTATCGATCTGGCTGTATGCCTGCTGAATTTTTTGCAGATGCTCTTTGAAGGTGGCTTTGCTATAGATATACAGCGGAGTGCCGACCTCTCGGGCGATTGTCTCAACGCTTACGTTTTCAGCGAACAGTTTGCCTTCTTTGTACTCAAAATAGTCCATATTTTTGTTCTCTTTGCAAATGAACCTCTAAAATTAACAAAATCCACGTCAATATCGACTAATAGTATAAAGAATTATTCGCCAATTGCAAGAATGCGCATACTAATGAGATACAGGATGAATTGTTTCGTTCGGAACTGTTGTGAAGCAGTAATACCGGTCGAGCTGCATGAAAAAAATGGAAGGCTTTGTATTAATAACAAAACCTTCCATTTTCGCATAACTTGCCGCCGTTGATTGCGGCTCAAACAACCCGCCAAAATCCATGCGAGCTTTTGATCAAGTTGTTACGCTATTTTTTTTTCTTCTTGGTTGCTTTCTTCTTTGTTGTTTTCTTCTTTGCTACTTTCTTCTTTGCTACTTTCTTCTTTGCTACTTTCTTCTTTGCTTTTTTCTTTGCCATTATTGAGTCACCTCCTTTTGGCTGACCAAAAATCCTTTTACGTTTTCTTACTTAACATTACGATAACGTTTACAATAAAAAACTTTGTTAAAAAAACATACAAAAAAGTAAATTATATTTCATAATATTTTTATCGACAAAAAGTTTAACAATACTTGATGAAAATATTGTCTTGGGTATTTTACACAACTTTATATTTTGTTTATCATAGACATTAATGAGATGATGAAAAATGTTTTACTATATCTTACGTTCTTTTTAAAACTGAAATAGTTGCTTTGTTCGAATTAGCCTTATAGGAGGCGATTTATTTAACTTATAGATAAAACTCGACGTTTTTGATTATTAAAGAAGGTTTTTGTTATGTCACTCAGTAATATGTTTTCATGGGTTGATGGAATTCGAGAAGAAAATAAAAACGACTTTACAATTTAAATGTTTTACTGTTTGCTGGTATTATTTCTTGTTAAAGTATTTTAATATCTTTTGTAATATTTATTCAACAATACACATTTTAGTTGTTAACTATTTATGACAAAAAGAAAAATAGCTTTGTTTGGCGGCACGTTCGATCCGGTTCATCTCGGTCATACTACTGTTGCTGAAGATGCGGCCAGTCGCATTGGTGCAGAGAAAATCATTTTCATTCCTGCAAAGCGTTCTCCGCTTAAAGGTTTTCTGCCAAAAGCTAATGACAAACATCGGCTTAAAATGATAACTCTTGCAATTGCTGAACAAAAGATTTTCGAGATCAGTGATTGCGAATTGAAAAAACCTGCGCCGAGCTATACCTTAGAGACGGTAAAGCAGTTTCAGACCGAGTACGGCGGCGGTACTTTAATCCATTGGCTCGTCGGTGCCGACAGCATCGATGATTTGACGTATTGGCATAAGATTGTCGAACTGATTGATACCTGTATTCTTACCACTATGTACAGGGCCGGCTGCGGGCCACCTGATTTTAGCAAATATGAGCCTATATGGGGTCCTCAACGCATCGAAAAACTCCAGCAAAATGTTATACCAACTCCTTTGATTGATATAAGCAGTACGGAAATACGGGATAGATTAGCTGTCGGGAGGGATGTCACCGATATGCTCAATCCATCCGTTGCCGAATATATCCGCAAACATGGTCTTTACCAGTCAGAGTCAACAGCAAACGGCGAATAGCGCGTATGTTATTGGGACATGCTGTTTGTTTCAATTGATTTTTGCAGCCACTCATACCATTCGTCCATACCTTCGCCGGTTTTGGCTGATATCGGGAAAATCTTAATGTCTTTATTTAGTTTGCGGGCATCGGCTTTCACTTTTTCGATATTGAAATCCACATGTCCGCCTGGCAACAAATCAATCTTGTTTATGAGCAGCACCTTTGACTTTGCAAAAATGGCGGGATACTTTACCGGCTTATCATCACCTTCTGCAACAGACAGCACAACTATCTTGCCGGCTTCTCCGAGTTCAAAAGCCGATGGACAAACCAGATTGCCTACATTCTCGATAAGAATCAAATCCAAATCTTCGACAGGTAATTGTTTGAGTGCCCGGCTTATCTGCGGCGCTGATAAATGGCAGGCGCCTTCGGTATTTATCTGAATGGCCGGAGCTTCGGTCGCTCTGATTCTCTCAGCGTCTATATCGGTCTGTATATCACCTTCAATAACGCCGACTTTAATTTTACCCTTTAGGTCGCTTATCATTCTGACAAGGATTGTAGTTTTACCCGAGCCGGGAGATGATATCATATTCAGGCATAATTTCTTCCGCTCGGTTAAAAACAGAATGTTTTCAAAAGCATATTTTTCATTTTCGATGAGAATTTTTTTACCAACATCAATCTTTTTCATAGTATTAGTCCGTTTGTAATTCTATTTCTTCAAGTATCAAAGGTGCATCGGCCATCAGCACAAAATCTTCACTGCCGCACTTCGAACATTCCGGAGACAAAAATTCAATATTGAACTTTTCATTACAATTCCTGCATTGAGCCTGTATCGGCTTGTGCTCTACTTGAAGTTTCATACCCTCGTACGATGTGCCTTTAGTGATTGCATCGAAAGCAAAACAAAGCACTTCGTCATTGATAGGGTTAAGCGTCCCGCAACTGATTCTGGCGCCGATGGGCCTGGCGTTATGTTTTGCGGCTTCATCTGATATTATCGTAAGCAGGCTCTCGGCCACCGACATTTCGTGCATCAGCATATCCTCGGCAGTTCCCGCCCATAAGGCATCTGCACAATTCTTTTTCCGCCTATTAAAGTTATCATTTCCACCAGAGGCACATCACTGCTTTGGCAAACTTCGCCGATTACTTTTGATTCTTTACCCAACGGATGATTTTTACAAATCCTCAGGCAGTCATCCACTGATTCCGGCGAGACAATCGCGACAAATTTGCCTTCATTTGCGATTGTCAGCACGTCGAAGCCAAGCATATCGGCGGCCGCCTGCACCACCGGCTTGATCGGCAAGTCAACTTCGCGAATTTCGATGCTCAGCCCGCTGCTTCTCGATATTTCATTAAGACTTGCGGCCAATCCGCCTCGCGTCGGGTCCCGCATAAATTTTATGCCGCTCGTATTTTCAAACAGTTCGCAGGTTAAGCCCGCCAGAGGCGCACAGTCACTTTGCATTTGCGATTGAAATTTGATGTCCTCCCGCTGTGAAATGATAGTCATCCCGTGATCGCCTATAGAGCCGTTGATAATTATTTTATCTCCGACGGCTATCTTGTCAAATCCCATATCCGTGCCGGCCAGCTTTACCCCGATCCCCGCTGTGTTTATAAAAATCCTGTCGGCGGCACCGGCTTCAACCGTTTTGGTATCGCCGGTAACAATATTGACATTATTTTGTCGGGCGGTTTCGCCTATACTGGCTAAAATCCTGTCGAGTAATTTAAATTCAAAACCATCTTCGATTATCAATGACAACGAAAGAGCAACGGGCCGCGAGCCGGCGACAGCTAAATCATTTACTGTTCCGCAAACAGCTAATTTTCCGATATCCCCGCCGTTGAAGAACAATGGTTTTACAACGTAGCTGTCGGTAGTAAAGCACAGCGATTTCGAAGCGACATTCAGCCTTGCCGAATCACCCAACTCCGAGAGAGTTTCATTATTTAAGCTTGGCAGAATATGACGGTGGATCAGGTCATCGGTTAGTTGT
Source organism: Planctomycetota bacterium (assembly GCA_019456195.1). Classification (GTDB taxonomy): domain Bacteria; phylum Planctomycetota; class Phycisphaerae; order Sedimentisphaerales; family Anaerobacaceae; genus NIOZ-UU13. The sequence continues at coordinate 6,242 of VRUK01000089.1, forward strand.
CCGCCGCCGCCGTGTGCAAGCAGGATTCTGTCATTTTTAGTTTGAGTCATCAGTTAATGTGCTCTTTCCCGGCTGTACTTAAACCACGCTGCACAAGCCCCTTCGGAGCTTACCATACAAGGTCCAATAGGTTCCTGTGGCGTACAATTTTTACCAAACAGTTCACATTCCGTCGGCTCTATCAATCCGCACAATACTTCACCGCATCGACATCCTGTTTTTTCTTCGCTCGGTATTTCGCTTATTTCGAATCTTGTAAAGGCATCGAATCGGCTGTATTTTTCTTTTAATTTGAGCGTGCTTTTTTCTATCTTTCCAAGTCCCCGCCAGTAGCCGTCAACCGCCTCGAAGCACTCGGCTACGATTTTTTGTGCAGCGAAGTTACCTTCTTTGGTAACCACCGCATCATACATTGATTTCAGCTCGGCCTTACCGGATGCGAGCTGCCGGCAAATTTCGCCGAGTCCTTCCATTATTTGCAGCGGCCCAAAGCCGGCCACAACACACGGCCGATTAAAATCTTCCACAATCTCGGCAAAAGCCCCGTACCCGATTATCACACTGACGTGCCCGGGACAAAGAAAGGCATCTATCTTATCATTTTTTGCGCTCAAAAGTGCCCGCATGGCGGGGGTAACCAGTTTGTGGCCGCTCAAAATGCAGAAATTATCGACTGCCTGCTGGGTAGCCTCTTTTACCACCACGGCGGTGGCAGGTGCTGTGGTTGAGAAACCTACCGCAATGAACACGACTGTTTTTTCGGGATTGTCTTTAGCCAATTGCAGTGCATCTTCGCTGCTGAGAACAACTTTGATGTTGGCTTTTGACTGCTTTCTTTCGAGCGAGCTGTTTTTGCCGGGGACTCGAATCATATCGCCATAAGTGGCGATTAAACAATCGTCTCGGTCAGCTAATTGCAAAACTATATCGATATAGCCCTGGTCTGTAACACAGACGGGGCAGCCCGGCCCGGATAGAAGTTTCAATTCCTTCGGCAAAGTTGACCTTATACCGTTTCGAAAAATAGAGACCGTGTGAGTACCGCAAACCTCCATTATATTGATTTGCCGACCTAACTGCTGACAAGCGGCCTGGCAAAGATTCTGTGCTTTTTGAATTTTATCGAGCATAATTTAACGCTGTCATTCCTGTGCGAACATAGGTCCTGTTGCTGTTCGTAAAAACGCTTATCCGGAAGTCTTATCCGGTGTGTCCTGGAGTTCGTTAATTTCTGCAATCATCTGCCAGGTCTTTTTTGCTTCTTCTTCATCGACGAGTGAGATGGCAAAGCCAGCGTGTATCAACACTAAATCCCCTAAATTAGCTTCCGGCAGAAGCGTAGTTTTAGCCTTCCAGCGATTGCCCATAGCATCTACAACAGCCCTGTCCCCATCCAGTTCAACTATTCTTGCCGGTATTGCCAGACACATACGTTACCTCATTGTTCATATTTTAGCATTTCATCATGGTGGTGCTTCAACTGAGTTTTGCTGCAATTGCCGCCTGGCCCAGCGATATTCCACCATCGTTCGATGGGACATCCTGATTAAATAATACGGAAAAACCGGCTTTCTTCAAGAGTTTAATGCAACGAATAATCAAATAACGATTACAAAATGCTCCGCCGCTCAATGCAACTGTGTTTAGTTTTGTGCTTTCTCTTGCTGAATTGGCCATTTCGAGCAAGCCTGCGGCAAGGCAATTGTGAAATTTTGCTGAGATAACTGCGACGCTCTTGTTGTCTCTGATGTCAGTGATTAATTGCTTAATCATCTTGCCAAAATCAAGCTGCACAGGTTCGCCGATTCTGTTTATGAGTTCAAAATCATAATGCTCTTCAATCTCGCCGGCAATTGCTGCCTCCAGTGCCATTGGCAATTGTGCTTCAAAATTGTTATAGCCACCTAAGCCCAGCATGGCGGCAACCGCATCGAAAACACGCCCTAAGCTTGAAGTTTCTACGCAATTGACACTTTTCTCAAGCTGCTCTGATATAATCTGTAGCCTGTTTGTGTCAGGCTCGACCCGCTTAAGAAGCCATTCGAATTCCTGTAACTTAAAATTTCTGCCATAAGCTTTTTGTAATAATGACAGAGCAGGTCTTATAGCCTCTTTACTTGCCTTATCAGCCCCGGCCAACTGGTAATAAGCCAAATGACCGAACCGCTCAAATTTTTCCAAAGATGCTATCAAACACTCGCAGCCCCAGACAGCTCCATCTGTTCCGTAGCCGGTGCCATCTGCGGTGAGTCCGATGACTGGTTCGCTAAGGCCGTGTTCAGCCAAAACTGAGGCAATATGAGCCCAGTGATGTTGAACTTTGATTACTTTCAGACCGGCCTGCGAGTTAGCATATTGTGTGGAAAGATAGCCGGGGTGAAGGTCGCATGCTACAACTTCCGGCTTAACTTCGAATAAATTTCGCAGATGTTCGATTGAATTGATGTAGTGATGATAGACCTCTGCGTCTTCGAGGTCGCCTATATGTTCGCTGCAGATAAACTGATTTTGTTTTACGAAACAGAAAGTGTTTTTTAAATCCGCTCCGGCAGCGAATATTTCCTGCCGGCAGTTTTGTTCTGCGAAGATCGGGCCCGGCACATATCCTCTGGCCCTTCTTAAAAGAACCGGCTTTTCATCCACAAGATGGACAATCGAGTCGTCAACCTGCCTGAAAATTTCCCTGTCGTGCATCAAGAAGGCATCCGCAATGTGAGCCAGCCGCTCCAGGGCCGGTTCATTTTTGCAAATCAACGGTTCGTCGGAAATGTTGCCGCTGGTCATTACCAGGACATCTGTTCGGTGGCTGTTTAGTTGCTCGAACAAAAGATAATGCAATGGTGCATAGCAAAGCATAAAGCCATAAGTATTAACACCCTCGGCAACAGATGGAGCCAGGGAGCAGTTTCTTTTTTGAGGCAATAAAACAATCGGGCATTGCGGACTCTTTAAGAGATGTTCTGCTTGTTGGCTCACAAGTGCGTATTTTTTTATCTTTTCAATTGAATCGGTCATCATAGCAAACGGCTTATGATCCCTCTTCTTGCGGAGCCGCAATTTTTCGACAGCCTTGTTATTAAGAGCATCGACCGCTAAATGAAATCCGCCGACACCTTTTATTGCTACGATTTTTCCGGCCAAAAGCAAACGCGAGGTTTCGGCGATAGCCTTATCGGTTTGCGTTTCTATTGTTTCCCCTTTTTTGTCAGTCAGCCGGATTGCCGGCCCGCATTGGCCGCATGCAACGGGTTGAGCGTGGAAGCGACGATCTGTAATCTCTGTATATTGAGCGGCACATTTTTCGCACATCTTGAAGACAGACATCGTGGTATTAGGCCTGTCGTAGGGAATATTTTTGACTATCGAATATCTCGGCCCGCAGTTGGTGCAGTTTATAAACGGATAGCCGTACCGAAAGTCTTTTTTATCTGCTATCTCGGTAAGGCAATCCCGGCAGGTGGCGATATCAACGGTTACCTGCGACAGCGGCGTTCCTTGCGAATCACTGGCTTGGATGGTGAATTTGCTTTCGGCTTCGATAACCGGCATCTCAACGGCATCGCAGGATTTTATTTTTGCCAGGGGCGGCTTGTCGGAATCAGACTGCAATCTGGTCAGAAATTCATCTATTTTTTCTTCTTTGCCCTGTAATTCGATAGTAACGCCTTTTGTGTCGTTATATACGCCGCCGGACAGACTCAGCTCTTGTGCTAATCTACACACGGCCGGCCGGAAGCCTACTCCCTGAACCCGGCCTGTTATGAATATTTTTTGCCTTTTAATCACAATTTTTTTTTCTTAATATTCTTTATTGATTACTAACCGATAATTATTTAGAATGTAAACGAAAGATAAAAATAGTAAATAGAAAATAACAAATAATAAATCAACCGGGGCCATAGCTCAGTTGGGAGAGCGCTTGCATGGCATGCAAGAGGTCGTGGGTTCGAATCCCATTGGCTCCACTTTCATATCTTCTTGCAATCTAAAGATTTGCGAGATAACATTTCTCTGTCATCTGTCTCGGCAAATGTTGGATTATTCTGATGACTACACTTTATAATCTCATTTTTCTGCCTTAAGCCCAAAAAGTCGGAATAGTTTCGTAAAATACTTGTAAATAGCGTTAATAATTGACGAAAGCACCCCAAAAACAAATTTTGCTTGCAAAATCTTTATGTTTGTGATAATGAGGGATCCGCCGATGCGGATTTGAGCGTCGGTAATATTGGTTCTGCCCAAGTCAACAGTGATGTCATTTTGCTCTTGAATGATTCAGTCGGAGATATAGGGAGCCTTGGTATAACTGAAGGCTACAGTCCGCTGATTTATAACGATGATAATATAAGCATTGAAGAAAACACATCTATCGAGATCAGAGGACCTCCACTTACACTGGGCGAAATGGCTCTACAAGGCAGCTACTTGACAAGGAATCTGCTTTCGGTTCAGAATGGTGACATTGTATTGTCAGATGGGCAGGTTTTGTTCTTAGGTTCCGGGCCAACTCCTTCGGAGTTGAATCTTTCCCTGCCGACAAATATTAATGCCGCTGATACACTTAATACGGACCAGTTATGGTCTGGCGGCGGTTTAGGTTTAGACCTGACAGGAAGCGGTTTGACTGTAGGCATCTGGGAAGCTGGCGATGGTGCCGGCGGCTACTATGTCCGCGACACACATCAGGAGTTAGCTGGTAGGGTAGTCTTTGCGATACATCTGGTACTTCTGCTTTTACTGATCATGCTACCCATGTCGCCGGGACAATTGCTGCTTCAGGTGTTAATGCTGCCGCCCAGGGCATCGCATTACAGGTCTCTATAGACGGCAGCCCGGTTTTCTCGGTAAACGACAGCACTTTTTCATCCGGTACTATAGCGTTATACAGTTGGGGCAATACGGGCAGTTACTTCGATGATATCTTAGTTGAAGGTTTGCCCTAATCATTAGGGATCCACGTTGGGCAACAAAAGTCCATATTATCAACTTGTTCTATTCTGACGCGAATTATCTACGAAGGTGGCTTTGCATTGAAATTGGGTGTTGAACTGATCGCATCATACTTGCGATAGAATGGGCGATTTCCTCTGGTGTATATCAAAAATCTTATTTTCAGAGATAGCGTTTTAATGGATTCCACTGTTGCAGAATAGCATCCGGGTATGATATAATTATAACCAGAGAGCATATCACGAAAACAGATTATCTCTCTGAAAGGAGGAAAGAACGCTATGCGCGAACGAAACGGTTTTACTTTAATAGAGCTTTTGGTTGTGATTGCTATTATTGCGCTGTTGCTGGCGATATTGATGCCGGCGTTGCAACGTGTTAGGAGTCAGGCTCGGACGATAACCTGCCAGGGTAGTCTTCACCAATGGACACTTATCTGGTCGATGTTTACGACAGACAGGGACGGCTATTTTCACCAGGGTCTTGGTGGAGAGAGCCAGACGAGTGATGGCAGATGGCCTGTCGTGATGCGGACAGAGTACAAAGACCTGGATATGCGTACCTGCCCATCGGCAACGAAGCCTTTATCAGAAGGGGGGCAAAATCCATTTGCGGCATGGGGTGTCTTTGCGGACGGCTCCTACGGGAGCTATGGCTTTAATGAGTGGCTGTGCAATCGAACCACGGGCAGCAATGCGAGCAACTACTACAGGCATGTAAATATCAGGCCTGCAGATAAGATACCGGTTTTCCTGGATTGTTTTTGGTACGATGTCTGGCCATTCCCCGAAAATCAACCTCCGCAATATGACGGCGCGACGGAAAACCTTGCTGGCAGCAATGAAATGCGGCGGGTCTGTCTGAACCGGCACACTGCGGCGGTCAACGGTGCTTTCCTGGATTGGTCTATCAGGAAAATCGGTCTAAAGGAATTGTGGACATTAAATTGGCATAACAACTTCGATATCCATGGTTCCTGGACTATCGCCGGGAATGTTCAGTCGAGCGACTGGCCGGAATGGATGAGAAGCTTTAAGGATTACTGAGCAACTAAACTTCGCACGCACCTGCTATGAAATGCGCCCAAGGATGCGGTCCAGTGAGTCTGATGTCTGGTAGATAAGGGCCTCCGGGTAGTGTGGATAGGGATGGAAATATTCAAATGTGGCGTATCCTCGATATCCAACTTTATCCAACTCTTCCATTACAGCGGGCCAATTAGTAGTACCATCCAGCAGCGGACGGAACGTTTCCAGTGAATGATCCGTGCTCTTTTTTGAGAATTCTTTGAAGTGGGTATTCTGAATGCGTTTACCCATTATCGGTATCCAGTGCTCAGGATTCTGAAAAATAGAAATATTTCCGGTGTCGAAATGAATCTTCACATGGTCACTTTGAAATGAATCGACAAAATCGTTCATTTCCATTGGAGTCATCAGGTAGCCGCTGAAGAAAATATTCTCGACGTTGAGGAAAACATTCAGCTTTTCGGCCTGGGGTATGAGTTTTTTTACAGCTTCTCTTGCGCGGCGATCACAGACGTCGTTGGGTACCGGCTCATAATCGTCTCGCCATGGAATATCAACCGCGCCCGGCACAAGCAATACATCTTGCACACCGAGGTCGTGAGCGGCTTGTGCGATTTTTCCAGCTAATTCGAGACCTTTCCTGCGTTTATCCGGGTCGTTGCTGGTCAGGGGATAAGGCCAAAAAAGAAAGGAGCAAAGCCCGCTAATCCTGATGCCGATCTTGTCGGCCAATCGTCGAATGGCTTGGTAGTCTTTCTTTCCTGACTTTGGTGAAAGGTCATTCTCCAGGTCATAGTTTAATTCGATACCGTCAAATCCGGCGTCCTTGGCTAATTGCATACACTCTTTCAAATTCATTTGCTGGGGGTAAGGAAATGCCCACTGGTTGATGGATTTCTTAATAGCAAAACGCTTAGTAGAACCTTTTCGTGGATCGGGCTTTCGTTTCGTCTTTTTTGCCCTGGCTTCGCTCGAAAACGCCGCTGCACCTGCAGTAGCCAACACAGCTTTGATTGCACTGCGGCGCGTCAGACAATTATGTCCCGGCGGCAAGATACCGGCTTTAGAGTCCATTTTATTATTATCCTTTGATTGTTGTTTCGAACAAATAGAATCTTTCGAGTTGAACATAATATCACCTTTTGGTTCTCTTATCATAAATTTTCTGTTTCCAACGGTTTTCGTATAGATGCTTGTCAAAGAAATATATCAATCCCGGTAGGTCTATGACGTGTCCACCTTCGTGGACGTCTAAGACTACATTTTCAGGCCTGTCCAGGTCTTTATATGTCACTCTGACTTCTTCCATAGCCCGGCGGGCCAAAGGGACATAGAACTGACTGGCCGGCTCAAGCATACCATTCTGACATTGCAGAGGTCTGGGGGCGATAAGAGAATAGATGTCGGCAAAGTCAACCTGTTCTCTAAGCCCCTCGAATTTCCAGCACATGCAGTGATTTTGCTCCATGTGGTCCATGGTGGTCAGAAAACCAGCACTTACTGTAGCTGCAATTCTTTCATCCATAGCTCCAAGCCACATTGCCATTTCACCTCCCAGCGACAGGCCGGCGCAGCCGATTCTGCGATCGTCCACCTCCGGTATGGATTGCAGATAATCTACACATCGAATCAGATCCCAGAGGCGTTCGGCCATGAGTAACCGGCCTTTTTCGTAAACTTTGTGCTGGCTCACAGTAGTAGAAATTGTTACGTATCCCGTTTCGGCAAGAACAGTACCGAATCCCTTATATATACTATCTGATGTTTTTCTCGGGCCTTGCCCGGCAATGGTTTTGGGATCATAAGGGCTGTAAAGGTTGCTCCCATGACCTCCTATGCAAACGACTGCCGGAACAGGTTTGTCCTTTGAGTTTGGTATGGTTACAACGACTCGGATACGTCTGCTCGAAGTGGAATTTATTTCAACTTCCATGATATTGTATATTCCTCTGTCTGCACGGGAGATTTCCTTTGCGCTGAAAGGAATTGAGCTTCTCCCCTGGGGTGAGTTATCCATTTTGAGGAGTTGATATAGCTTGGCTCTAACATCTTCTTGCCACGCTTTGGTATCTGCTTTTGGCCGTGATGTATATCTCATAGAACGCTGCCGTGCGATAGTGTGGTCCTGTTTAGGCGCCGAGAGCAAGACGGAATTGCTGAGAAAAGCAAAAACTGTCACCATTATAATTCGTCTGTGATTGACCATTTGTGACTCATCTCCTGAATATAGAGTTGTTCTGAAAGAACGCCGGCTACTTGCGGTTTTTCAAAGGTAACCTCGGGCCAATGTACTGCTTTGCTATAACAACATTGTCGATAAACAGATGGTCGTCACTATCTGCTGCCCATGTTCCGCCGTGGTAGATATTGATCCAGATACGCTCGATCTTCAGGTCGGGCACATCGCGCATGCGTACATCTGTCTTCTCGAACGCGAGCCTTCCATCGACCCAGCCGCGAAGGATGCCGTCGTTCTTCTCCGGTGTGTTCATCCTCACGTATTGTTCGATACAGTACCATCGATTATTCTCAAGATATCCCAGTTTATCCTTCTGCCAAATCCAGGCGCTTCCATATTTGCCCTGCATATCAGCGTGATAGCAATAGAAACCTGTTGGCGTTTTTCCTTCTTTTTGCCCCTTGAACTGGCCGCGTGCTGACCATCCATTTCGGCCATTGCTTGGTCTGCCTCCCCAACCGCCCCGATTGTATGTACCGCCGATACCGGGCAGTTTACCGCCCCTTCTGGGGTCCCAATCGCTCCCGAAACGAAGATAGTACCGAAAGTATATCTCTTCCGGCTCACTACCCGTTTTGTCCTTGAAATTATATTCGATACTTGCGCCGTAGTGGTCGCCCTTACGCACTTTGATTTGCAATGCCTTGTTCTGCAGGGGCTGAAAGCTCCGCTCTTTGTCCTCGTTTACCACACGGACAGTCGTTCGCTTTCCGCCTGAGAAGTACTTGTGCCACTGGTCTGATTCGAAATCAGTAAAGAGGATAACGTTTGAATCTTTTTCAATTCCTTTGTCACCGGCATACTTATCCGCCAATCCTCTTTCAACCGGTGTTTGTCCGCTGAGAGATATGGCGGTCGATATAAGACAAGTCACAGCAAGCAACAAAATTGATTTGCAGGTATTCTTAGAACTATATACAGTCACGTCGAGACCCTTTCCTTACAAGAGATAATGTTCCTTGGATTATAACGTCAGAGGTGAGTTTTTGCAATTGATTAGGCCTTATTATGGGCAGTCGCTTTTGCTTCTAATGCTTACAATGGTAAGGGGATAATCAAATACGGGCGCTATTGATCAAGAACGGCTAAGTTTAGCTGAGTGTTACGGACAGAATTACCGTATTTCTGCGGGGCCGATTGTCCCAAATGAGTGCATTTGTTATAATGGCCACAGCAGTTATTGCAAAGGAAAAATATGATTGAATTACTTAGAAAAAGAAGAAGTATCAGAAAGTACACAGAGAAGGTTATTGAGCCGGAGAAGATTGAAATACTGAAGGAGGCTGTTTTAAGGTCACCTTCTTCGAGGGGTATTGACCCGTGGGAATTTATTTTTGTGGACAATCGGGAGCTTCTTAAGCAACTTGCTCTTAGCAAGCCGCACGGAGCCGGGTTCTTAAAGGATGCAGCACTTGGCATTGTTATTTGTGCCGATGAGCAAAAGAGCGATGTATGGGTTGAGGATTGCTCTATAGCATCGATTCTTGTCCAGATGGTTGCTCAATCGATTGGACTGGGCAGTTGTTGGATACAAATCAGGAACAGGAACTTTGATGAACATAAGACTTCAGAAGACTGCATCAGAAACTTGCTGAATGTGCCCGGCGGTTTGAAGGTCGAATCAATAATCGCTCTCGGATATCAGGCTGAGGAGAAAGAGCCTGTTCCACGAGAAAATCTAAAGTACGATAAAGTGCGGATTAACAATTATTGAAGATATAATGAATGACGCAATTACAAGACATTGTGAAGAATTGAACCGCTGTAATCAGCGAGGGGGGCGGATGTTGTCTGTCTTTGATTTACTTGCGGCAAAAACTTTAGACCTGGATTTAGCCGCCTATCTAATGGCCCGTATTAGCAGGGGGGCGTCTTTCATGGTTGGTTCGGTTCCGGGGGGAGCAGGCAAGACGACGGTTATGTGCGCCTTGCTGAATTTCGTGCCGATGGATATTCCGCTGATTGCAGCAACACCGCAGGAAGTTTATAAGCTATCGAAGGCAGCAACGTCACCTCGAGCTTGTTATATATGCCATGAAATTGGCTCCGGGTCGTATTTTGCGTATTTGTGGTCGGATGCGTTGAGGGCATATTGCAGGTTGTCTGAAAACGGCAATATGCTGGCGACGAATCTGCACGCAGATGACCTGGAAGAAGCAAGAGATCAGGTATGCGGTGATAATGATGTCCGGCAAGAATATTTTAACAGGTTTGAGCTGCTCATATTTCTGCGTATCGAGGGCGCTTACCCTAAAACCTATCGCCGGATTGAAAAAGTTTACTCAAGTGACGGCTTGTCTGACCATGTATTGGTATTTGACGCGGGCAATAAAATAATTGAGCCGAAAGTAAATAACTATATTGCAGAGCCGGATTATGTCAGCGATTGCATGGATTTCCTCGAGAGGATGGCTCCCAAGACGCGCACCATCGAACAGACTCGTTATCAGGTGGTGGAGTTTCTTGCTCAAAATCTTTCTATGTAGTACCATAGAAGATGATGGAATGGTTAACTAAAAACAGGATGGATTGAACTCATGAAATATCGACGGTTGGGAAAGACAGATATTCGAGTATCGGTCATTGGAATCGGAACATGGCAGCTCGGAGGAGAATGGGGCAAGATGTTCGAACAGACCGCGGTTGATGCGATGCTTGAGAAAGCCGCTGAACTGGGTGTTAACCTAATCGATACGGCGGAGTGCTATGGCGATCACCTGTCGGAAAAGCTGATTGGTCAGTCCATCAAAGGTCAGCGGGAAAAGTGGATCGTCGCTACCAAGTTCGGCCATAGATTCAAGCCGAATTTCGACCGTGATTGCTTATTCGAACCGGCGCAGGTTCAGGAGCAACTTGAAGAATCGTTAAGGTCGCTGAAGACCGACTATATCGATCTTTACCAGTTCCATAGCGGGAGCGATGAGATGTTCAATGTGCCCGGATTATGGGAAATGCTGCAAAAGCAGGTGAAGGCCGGTAAAGTTCGGTATCTGGGTATATCTATCAGCAGGAAACAGGGTAGTGTTTATCAGGTGGACAGCGCATCTTCTGTAGGGGCCGAAGCAATCCAGGTCGTATATAACCGGATAGAGCGAAAGCCGGAGACACAGATTTTCGATTCCTGTATCCGGCAGAATCTGGGCGTGTTGGCAAGGGTTCCTTTGGCAAGTGGATTTCTAAGCGGTAAATACAGCAAAGGTGCGAAGTTTGCCGGCGGCGATGTTCGGAGCGTCTGGCAGGATGATGAAATGAATGAGCTTGTTGAAGAGGTTTCAAGAGTAAAGAGCGAAGTTCCACAAGGTACACCCATGGCCCAATGGGCCCTTGCATGGTGTTTGCAGCACCCGGCTGTAACGTGTGTGATTCCGGGCTGTAAAACTGTTGAACAGGTTGAATCCAATGCCATGACCGCAGATCTGACGGATGTTAGTGATAAACATCCGCAGGCTGCATAAGCGTTCAAGTTTACTTAAACTAAAACGAAGGAGGTCATTTTATGTCAAGCAATTCTATTTATCGGCGTGAATTTCTCGGGAAGCTCGGTAAAGTTTCATTGGGTACAGTTCTGGCCGGCGGTCTGCCTGTGGGGATGGTGAGTGCCCGGGAGCAGCAAAAACGAAAGAAATGGGAACCTGTCTCCGAACGAAAGGTGCGTGTCGGAATCGTTGGTTATGGCGTATGTCGTTTTGGTGCGGCCTTTGGCTTTCAGGACCACCCTAATGTTGAGGTTGTTGCGGTCAGTGATTTAATTCCCGAGCGGCGGCAAGGACTGATGAAAGCGTGCCGGTGTGATAAGTCGTATGAATCCTTAGAAGTGTTGGTGAAAGACCCCAGGATAGAGGCGGTGTTCGTTGCAACCGATGCACCGAATCATGTACGGCACTGCATTGAAGTGCTCAAGCACGGTAAGCATGTGATGACCGCCGTGCCCGCGGTGTTCGGATCTATCGAACAGGCCGAACAGCTTCTGGAGACGGTACAGAGAACGGGTTTGAAATATATGATGGCTGAGACGAGCTGCTTTAGAGACGACTGTTATGGCATGCGCAAAATCTACGAGGCGGGAGGGTTTGGCCGGCTTGTCTATTCGGAAGGAGAGTATTATCACTTCCATGCAACGCCAATCGATTCGTTCAAAGGCTGGAGGATTGGCATGCCGCCTCTTTGGTACCCCACACACTCCACGGCTTACTATGTGGGTGTAACATCAAAGCGATTCACCTCTGTATCCTGTATAGGCTTCAATGCGGGATTCCGGGCTTATCTACCTGGGGCCAACAAGTACAACAATCGATTCACGGACGAGGTTGCTCTATTCAAAACCAGCGAAGGCGGCTCATCTCGAATGCTGATGTGCAAAGGTATCCAAAGCCTCGTTGTGGAAAGGGGCCGTGTCTTTGGCGAGCGGGGATGGATGGACGGCACCGAATATCACGGCATTGCGAAGAAGCTACCGGATATAACTCGTCCGCTGCTTCCGCCCGGGATGCCTGCCGGCGGACATGGCGGCTCCCACGGACTTTTGGCAAATGAGTTCGTTACATCGATTCTCGAAAATAGAGAGCCGATGGTGAACGTATATGAGGCACTTGCGATGACTGTGCCGGGAATTGTTGCTCATAAGTCTGCGCTAAGGGACGGCGAAACACTTAAGATACCGCAGTACATCCGGCCCCATGTGTAGAGTCCAAAAGTTTCTCTTTGCTGTTAATCCGTGTAGCTATTATTCTTGACAATTGCAGAATATTTTGTTCTAAACTGATTGTGAAATTTCTATCAATACATGTGGATAAACGAGGGGGAAATTTTGGAGGCACTGGTTAAAAATGAAATCTAAAAAAAACATGAACCGTCGTGAATTGCTGGGCTCTGCCGCTGTTTCTTCAATAGCTTTTGCAGTTGTCCCCAGGCACGTATTGGGAGGCCGCAATTATGTTGCTCCGAGTGATAAGGTAACCGTTGCAAATATCGGATGCGGCACGCAGGGCCTTCGTGAAATGCCGGGTATGCTTGAAAACCAGGATGTGCAGATAATAGCTGTATGTGATCCGAATAAATTTACGACCAATTACGTTGATTGGTCATCGGACGGCATACGAAACGGTATCCGGAACACATTGAATGACCCGACCTGGGGTGCCGGCTTTAAGGGTATTCCGGGCGGGCGTGACATAGGCCGGGAGTATGTTGAAAAGTATTACGCTAAAAACATGCCTTCAGGAAAATACTCCGGATGTAATTCTTATGAGGATTTCCGTGAATTGCTCGAAAAGGAAAAAGACCTTGACGCTGTAAAAATTATGACACCGGACCATCTTCATGCGACGGTAGCTATTGCCGCCATGAAAAAAGGAAAGCACGTCATAACCCATAAGCCGATTGCGAACAGGGTATCGGAAGGAAGGCTGACCATTGAAACGGCCAGGCGCAAGAAAGTCAAAACGCACCTTCTGGCCTGGAGCAATAGACGTGGAAATAAACTTACCCGGAAATGGATCAGGGAAGGTGTAATTGGTAAACTCAGGGAAATACATAACTGGTCGCATAGACCCGTATGGCAGCAATGGACATCAAATCCTACGGATACACCTCCAATACCGAAGGGATTTAACTGGAATCTGTGGCTGGGGCCTGTGCCGGCTCGTCCTTATCACCCGAATTATACACATAACGTTTTTCGCGGCTGGTATGATTTCGGCGGTGGCAGCATCGCAGACATGGGGCATTACAGCCTGTTTCCCTTATTCCGGACCTTTGGCATAGAGACTCCGCCGATCAGTGCTGAAGCCTATGGCACAACTACCCGGACTATCGTAAACAACGTCAGCCAGGCAGTGAACAATGATGTGGCCTTCCCTTACTCCTGCATGATCCGGTTCAAGTTCCCAAAGCAGAAGGAATTACCCGCTTTTGATCTCTTTTGGTACGATGGAGGCATGAAGCCATTTCCTCCGGAAGAACTTGAGGTGGATAACAAATCGATACCGGCCGAGGGCATGATGTTTGTCGGTGATAAAGGCAAAATCCTGGCGAGTTTCCACGGTGAAAATCCACAGATTATCCCGGAAAAGAAAATGCGTTCTTATGCCGGCGAAAAAGAGGTTTCCGAAGAAGAGCGATCAAGAAGATCTAACACATGGGTAAATTCCATTAAAAACAATGTAGAATCGCCCGGCAGCTTCCTGTTTGCAGGTTGTGTTACTGAAACTATCAATCTCGGTGCTGTGGCATTAAGGGCGTCAAGGAAAGTGGATTATGATACTAAAAGTATGACAATAACTAACTTCCAGAGGGCAAATAAATATCTGACACGGCAATACAGGAAGGGTTGGGAGCTTTGAAAATATATCTGTTTAAGCCTTTGTAAGGAAAGATATAAAGGATTAAATTTTTCAGATAACTATGGGATTGAGTTTACTTTTTTAAAGGAATCAGCCATATTTCGGCCACTTGGGCGCCTCTTTCGCCCTCTGCGCACGTCCAGGTCAGTTTTAACTTGCCGTCTCTGGTTGCCTCTTTTGGAATAAGGAATTTGTTTACAGGTGTCTTGCCGGTCTTTATCATTTCATGGATTTGAAATTTATCGTCTGCGTTTAACTTAATTCTCGACTGGAACCGTCCGGTGTATGTCACTTTCAAGATATAACTTGAATGGGAATTTAGGTTTTCATAGACGACATTTAAAGGTGTTTCATACAGGGTGGTTATTTGATTCATCCATGCCAGCGGTATGGCACTTCCATCGAATCCTTTGGCTTGGACTGTATGGATCCATTCCCGGCCCTTTAGCCCTGCGCCAAAACTTATTCGAGGTGTTCGTAAGCTGCCGGGATCTTCTTTCCACGCCGGATAATCGACGAATCGTGGGGTGTTTATAGATTTTCCCAAATTGTCGTAAAAACCACCAGGCCCGGGATTGCTCCGATTAAGCAGTGCATCTATGGAAGCTAACCGTGCTTGTTCGCCTGTTATCTTCCGGATTCTTTCGAATTGCGATAACAGCCAAATGGCATTATTTAATGGTGTGTCAATATAATCCATAAAATCACCTCTGCCCGGCTTCGCTTTATGTTTTTTCACTGAGGTTTGTGAACCAATTGTTTCGAATAAATAATCGGCAATCTCCCAGCAACGTTCTTTATAATCCTGAGCAACCGGTTTTTCCCACTTTTGATTTAAAATGGATTCGGCATGTTTCATTTTTTCTCGACTATTAATGATAGTTGCATTTCGTAAAACTCCCCTAGCTTTAGATTCCAATGCTGTTTCATGAATCAGCCGTTCTCGGGTATATGCATCGTAGTAAGCTCGCAGCAGTCCCATTTGGAACCGGTAATTTTTAACAACCTCAGGTGGGAACTGTTGTTCCATGTTATTCCATTGGTTTAGTGTTACCTCAACAGAATTGTTGGCTATCAGAGGCCCTTGCCAATTTTTTTCCTGTGCTAATATTCCCTGGGCAATTTGTTCTGAAAAATCAGGGTGAATAAATAACCGGCTGTATTCTCTCAATGTTTCGATAACCGGTCTCTCCGGGTTCCAGTCCTGGTCACTCCAGATGAATTTATTCACGTCGTCATTAATCCCTTCAGAATAACTTATACTTCCGTTGGCAAACTCATCCAGAGCATTATGAATCACTTTTTCTGCGGCCGGACGCGGATTGTAGCATTCCCGTCCCAGTGTCATCGCGAAAGCCAAATCCCAGTCTTTTACCGGATACTGGCAACTGATACTGTGAGTGATATCCGGGTAACGGCGGATGGGAATCTTTGGATCTACGATTTTTCGAATTTCAGGTAAAGGTGTTTTAATCCAGGGCCCAAACACAACACCGCCAAACCAGGGACATCTCAGATTGACATTTTTGTAAAAAGCATCCAACCACTCTTTAGTTGGACGAAACGCCTGAGGAGACACCCAGATTTTTGCCTTTGGATGATATTTATTAAGGACTTTAGCCACTTTTTCCAACCATATGAACAGAATGTCGGGATGTAAGTCCCCGGGGTCACCGCCGGGAACAAAGACAACGTCAATACGTTTCAGTTTTTTAAAAATCTCTTCTCTTTCTTCTAATTCTTCTCGAACGGAATATGGGTGCGTATAATCTTCTCCGATATTGGGATACCATATCCAGACATCCATTCCATAGGAATCGATGATTTCGGCCTGCTTAATCATCATTTCTATTGGGGGAAGTTTCATGTGAGGACTCGTCAGAGTATCGTCACTTTTTGGCGGAATAATTTCGATACAGTTAGCACCGAAAATCCCCAGTTCTCGGATGTACTGATCAAATTGTGCAGGATCCCAGGCATCATAGGCGTTTGTCTTTGGCCGGTATCCCAGTTGGTGCCCGCGAATTTCGTATCGAGGGGAAGATGTAATCTTCAAATTGTTTGGAGCTAAAATCGAGCCTGGTTTCATACATAAGTTGCGTAGCAATTTTCCAACACCATAAAAGACTCCCCTCGGATCATTCCCTACCACTAATATTACATTTTCCTTAATTAAAAGTCGAAATCCTTCTTTGCTAAGAGTTTGGTCTTTTTCTAAAATGTTCGAATATGGACCAGCGAAAGATTTTATTTGTTCTTTTTGTCCGATAGCGATAACCGGCTGTTTGTTCCCTGGCCACCTTGTTACAGTGTTCAATTGAATACCTGTTCTTTTCTGTATATCTTCCCGCAGGACAGTTAAAGCTTTCTGCTCTAATTTTTCCAATTTTCGCGGCGTAACGATAACACTATTAGTGAAGTCAAGGTCTGCATCTGACGCCGGTAGATTTTAAGGGGATATGAGAATTGAAAATAATAGTATAAGGATATAATGACTTCTGAATTGCATACAAAACCTCCTCTTTTTTTTTATAGATATATTGTTAAATTGTTATGTCCTTTTCCTCACTTATTTCACTATCTTCCTCCCCCAATGCGCGACGGATCTCTATGAAATCTTCTTTTAACCTTTGTTGAAACAGGGCGATATCTGAACTGTGTATGATAATATTTGCACCCGCTTTGGCCCATTTAATTTGTAATTGGGCCCCTTCAGAGAAATGGATACCGACGCCTAAGCCTTTTTTCCTAACTTGAGAAATAATCTTTCTCACGGCATCCTCAAATCGGGGGTCATGATATTTTTCAGGCAGCCCGAGGCTTACGGATAGATCGTGTGGACCTATTATAACTCCATCGAGACCTGGTTCGGCCAATATTTGTTCCAGTCTTTCTAAGGCTGGGACGCTTTCGATGTTGATTATTAAAAACTTGTCTTTATTCCAGTCCCTGAGATAATCTTTAAGTTCTGGTTCAAGAGAATCTTGATTTTGCAATGCCTCTTTCAATCGCTCACCTTTCAGAGGCCGCAATTTTACAGCGCTAACCAGTTCTCTCACCA
>VRUK01000090.1 GCA_019456195.1 Planctomycetota bacterium
TTAACCAACAACTTTTGTAATTTTGCTGAGATAGCAAAGAGAATAATTGTTCTGTGGGGCAATTGTGACACAGCCTGTTCGGTCGGGATGACGGTTCTGTATTGTGCATGGTCTTTTTTAAATTTGAGCCTATGTAATTTTGCTGCCAGATTCATTTGACTTCGCTTCGCTCATTCAGATGCCACCGGCCGGATCATATTTTTCGGCTTCACTGGTTCTATGATATATATTATGATATAATTTTGAGACTCATGAGAGGCCTGGTCTGATGGCCGGCGGCTTTTTGAGAATTCGACAAATTGACATCGAAAGATATTTTTTAGATGTCCAGGCTATGAAACAGCATTATAGAGGAGACTATGGATTCGGAGGTTTTATGAAAAATTCGAGAATTAATCGTCGTGAGTTCTTAAGAGGCGCAGGCGCTGCTGCTTTGGGGATGATAGGTTTTCCTTATGTTGTTCCTTCGTCGGCTTTAGGCACGGCCGGTAATACACTGCCGAGCAACCGGATTACTATGGGCTCGGTTGGAGTGGGCGGAATGGGTACGAATAATATGAGGGCATTCCTGACTCAGGCTGATGTGCAGGTTGTAGCCGTTTGTGATGTCGTGAAAGCGAATAATGAATATGGCCACTGGTATAAGAAAGGATGGAAAGGGCCATGGTTCGGGAGGGAACCCGCTCGAAATATAGTTAACGACTTTTATTCTCAAAAAAAACAATCCAGTAGTTATGACGGTTGTGAAGCTTACATTGATTTCCGCGAAGTGCTGGCAAGAGATGATATCGATGCTGTTTGTATTACAACGCCCGACCACTGGCATGCGATCCCGGCTATAATGGCGGCCGCAGCGGGAAAACACATCTACTGCGAGAAGCCCATGAGTTTAACTATTGCCCAGGGCCGTGCTATGATTGAAGCTGTTCGGCGGCATGGCGTCATCTTCCAAACGGGAACACAGCGGCGATCAAGTCAACAATTCCGGTTCATCTGTGAACTAATACGCAATGGAAGAATCGGCCGGCTTAAAAGGATACTTACAACCATAGGAGCAAACAACAAAGAGGCCCCTGCAAAAGACTGGCAGCCTATGCCGATACCGGACGGATTCGATTACAATATGTGGTTAGGCCCGGCGCCATGGGTCCCCTACCATAAAGACCGCTGTCTTTATACTTTCCGGTTCGGTTTAGATTATTCAGGCGGCCAGACGACAAACTTAGGGGCACATGCAATCGACATTGCCCAGTGGGCCAATGGTACAGACCATACCGGGCCGCTTGAAGTGGAAGACCTGGGCGGTGAGTTCCCTAAAAACGGCCTTTTTACTACGGCCACAAATGTACATTTTCGGGCCCGGTACGCTAATGGTGTCGAGTTGATTTGCAGAACTCAGCCAGACGGGCCTTTGCGTTTCGAGGGAACCGACGGCTGGATTCAAATCAAAAAAGACGAATTCACATGCAACCCGGAATCCTTGAAAACTTCTGTGATTGCGCCAAATGAGATCCACCTTTATAAGAGCGACGATCATCATCGTAATTTCATTGATTGCATTAAGGCCCATCAAGAAACAGCCGCCCCGGTTGAAGTGGGTCACCGCTCCGTCACTATCTGCCACCTTGGTAATATCGCTATGACACTGAAGCGAAAGCTCGAATGGAATCCTAAAAAGGAACAATTTGTAAATAGCGAACAAGCAAACCGAATGCTCCGGCGTTCGATGCGCGACCCATGGAGTCTGTGAGTGAGGACAAATCGCGATATCAACGAACCGTTTTGCTCGGCCTCTAACTTGTATCTACCCCGGAGGTCAGACATCTAAATCGGTTTTTTAACGCAAATCCGGGCTGACAAGCAAGTGAGCTAACATTCCCCTGCTGCGAGTCAAGTTAGTGAGGGTGGTTCTCGAACAGCCCCTACAATGATAACGGTAAGGAGTTAATCCATTCGTCATTATTATGAATATTTCTGCCGAAGTCAGAATTTGTTTTATTCAGGTACAGATTCTTTTGCGAGCGATGGTGAATTGAGGACTCCGACCTTTCGATAAACGTCTTCAGGTGGGCGTCTTACACTATCGACAGTCAGCAAGTCACGTTCGATCGAGATACCAAAGAGCTTCTCGTTGGTCTCAAGATACGGCCGGATGAGTTGCCAGTCGCTCTCGGTGAGCTTAGTTAAATAACCACCATTTAATTGGTCTTTTACCAGCTTATTGTGTGGATCTCTTATGTAAATAGCACCGCCGGAGGCAAGAGAAAAGAGATTTGAGCCGGGATACGGTGACTGCTGTGAAACGACACGGCTTTTGTTATCAAACTCTATTCCATTTACGATGACAAAACCACCGCCGTTGAGCGGATCACCTGCCATAAAGGATTCGGCGAGGAAGTCAAGACACGTTCCGTTTATAACCACACGGGGCCGGCCTACCGCGTTAATGAGGGGACGTCCGGCAGCATTTCCGAGGACATAGACTTCACCGCCTTTTGCACCGTACATGAAAGCCTGTCCGACATCGCCATAGATAACCAGACGGCCTGTTTTCATTATCTGGCCGAGCTGGTCCTGAGCGTTGTCGTGGATGTAGATTTCCATCCCGTCTATTCCGGAGGAAACATAATCACCCGAAGAGCCGAAAACATCGATTCGGACACCGGATGTCTCGGGGCCAAAACCACAACCTGTAAAACGCTGACCCACAAGCCCATATACAATGAAACGTTTCCAGCCAAGCTCATAAGCTTTTACTAATAATTTCGCGTCGCATTCTTCGCCTTCCGGCGGGAAACCGCGGGCGTTAACTATCAGGGTAGCTTCTTTGTCCTGCGGAGCCCTGATATTGCCGCGTCTATCCCAGTCGATGCCTCTGGCATGCGCCGAACTGTTTTCGGTTATCGAAGGAGCTGATTTGAGTATAGAATCGATGGCTCGGCGTATTATCTGCAGGACGACCGATCGCTTCATTTTGCCGCAATTGTATCGCCGGTCATTCAGAAGCGAAAGAATCTCAAGGGCCCAGTTGAACTGGGTACAACCCTGGGAGGCTATTTCTTCAAGCTGAGAAGTTATGCACCGAAGGGAGTTGAAATCCATGCCGGCTATTCGCCTCGACAAGTCCGTGAAAAGACCGTTTGCATTGTTCAGCCTCACGGAAATTTCTATCTCCTCGGTAAGGTCGGCGGGCATTCTCTCGGAATCCGGCTCGGAGCCGAAATTGACAGCCCAATCTCCTGGGGGACATGTGATGGGTTTCTCAAACTTGTCGGCACAGGAGAGAGCAGCATTCTTGCTGCCGGCGTTTTCGATGGTGAAGGAAAATGCACCTCCGTCGGTGTGGCTGCCGCCGCGTGCGTTCCAGTAGCGGTCGGCAACGGGACGAAAGCGAGGGTCTTCCGAACTAAGGGAATGCAGAGTCGCATCGATGGCCTGTTTTTCGGAACATATCAGGCCAATGCTAACGTCACCTTCCTGAAGAGCAAAGACCTGAGGCCTCAGCATAGCTGTATCGGTAATGCCGAGCAACTGTAGTTTGTCTTCATCGGGATTGCTTCGGGCAATGATAAAGAACCACGGACCATCCGGCGAGGCGTGCATGTGCGTGGCCTGGATGGCACGGTAGATTTTTTTCTTTTCTTCGGGAAGATTGGCAAAGTCCAGCTCCATAGTAGGGGCAAGGGCTTCAATGACGTATTCAATCGGGTATCGCCAGACGCGGTGCCAGAGATCGAATAGCAATACCGACACTTCAGTATCGGTCAGGAAAAGCGGCATTATGTTGTGTTGGCGGAGGTACTGTGAGATACTGTAGTAATTCGCGAAGTCGCCGTTGTGCACAAGGGCTTCGTTCATGCCGATGAAAGGATGGGCGCCGGCGGGATGCCAGACTCTGCCCTTGGTAGGATATCGCTGGTGGGCAATCCAGATATTGGACTTCATATCTTCAAGCCCGTAATACTGGACGACTTGTTCGGCGTAACCTACAATCTTGAAAATCATAAGGTTTCGTGCATGGCTGAGGACGAAAGCGCGTTTCTCGCCGAGTGCCGCGTAGAACTTCGTGTTGAAATTAAAAGTATTCTGGTAGATGAATTCGTCTTCGACAATCCTTGAGGGTGCCTTGTCGAGGTTGTTTTCTTCGGCAAAGCGATTGAGCTTGTCATCCTTTACACGGACAAAGTACCTCACGATGTCTGGGGGGGCGACCTCAAGACCTACTTCGCGATGGTCATCGAGGTGTGAGAGCTTTTCCATGTGGTCGATGCTAAGGTTTTCTGTGATGAATTGTTCCGCTTCAGAGGCGGCGTTCGAGTCGAGCAGAGCAATCTGCAGGATGTAATCGTCACGTAATGTTTTGGCATCGACGCCAAGCTGCTCCGGCACAAGACCCGCCGCAGCGATGCCTCCGCCTTTGCCGTTGCCCCGGTTTCGCATTTGGAATGAAGGTTCAAATATATGTCGTCCGCTGACCGGAATGCTCGCTGCGAAACCTACTACACCGCAGCCTCCTTCCTGGACCATATCCTCATCGGAAAAGTCCTGCGGATTCAAGCCTGATATAATTTTTTTTCTTGAAGAAAGAATATTCTTTGCAAACCTGTTCATATTGTATTCTCACGTTTTATACTGTTAACCTTGCTGGCTATCATCCTGTCTTATTGGGCTTATTATCGTAATCAAGGTGCGAAAGCAAATCGGAGCGGCCTACCAATTGCTTTGTACTTTTCAATCCAAGTCTCCAGCAAATGTACTGAAGCTGTTTCGACCATGAGTGAAAAATGTTAATGAGTCTCTGTGTTGACCAATCCAAAGAGAACATTTCGGAAAGCTCCGGGTCAGTGGTAGCGATACCCCTCGGACAGCCCCTGCCGCTTTCGCAGGCACCGCACCTTATACATTCGAGGGCGACGACTTCGGCCGTTCCAATCACGACTCCGTCTGCGCCAAGGGCGATGGCCTTGGCAACATCCCATGCAGTTCGCACACCACCTGAAGCAATCAGAGTAATCTTGTCTCGTATGCCCTCGTTCTTCAGGAAAGTGTGCACCTTGCCGACAGCGTATTCGATGGGCATGGCGATATTTTTCTTGGCTATGTCCGGGGCGGCGCCGGTTCCGCCGTAACCTCCATCAATATGTATTATGTGAGCGCCTGCAAAATAGCTTCCTACAGCGACCATGTCAACGTCACTGGCACCGGAGACCTTTACGGAAACCAGGGCCTTCGGATTGACCTCCTTTATCCAGTCCACATGTTTTTTGTGGTCTTCGATGGAATACACCGAATGGAAAGGAAACGGTGAAAACAGCGGGGTTCCCTGAACAGCTTCCCGCATTCTGGCAACGACAGGTGTATTCTTGTCACCGAGCAGGTGACCGCCAAGGCCGGGCTTGGCGCCCTGGGCATATTTGAATTCAACGATTCGCACACGGCGGATTGTTTCTTCGCTTACACCGAAGAGTCCAGTTGCCACCTGGGCAATGACGTTGTCATCGTATTCTTTCAGTTCTTCGGGGTATCCTCCTTCACCCGTACAGGTAAAGGAATTAAAGGCCTTGTAAGCTTTCGCCCTTGAGAGCATGGTTGCAAGGCTGATAGAGCCGTAGCTCATACCGCCGCCATAGAAGGGGATACTAATAGGAACATCAGGTCGGCCGTCTTGGCGTTTGTTAAGAGTGATGCCAAGATCAACGTCCTTGGGTTTGAATGAGGTTTCCGGCTTCTTCTCAGGAAACACGATGTCTATCCTGTCGAAGCCGCCTCCGGAGGCGCCATGTTTGTACTCAATATTATTATTGGGGGGCATACCAGTGGCAGCCTGCTCCCATGTGTTGACCAGAAGGTCCGCAGTCCAGCGGGGGTCGCCAAACGCTTTCCACATAGGGTCGGGACCGACGCGGAGTGCATTTACAGGGCAACTGTTTACACAGAAGGAACCGGCAAGACGGCACACCTCGGAGCCACGGCAAAGATGAGACTTCGGAGCGAGCATTCTTTTGCCCGCCTTTACATGGACACCATACTTGCAGACTTCGGTGCATTTGCCGCAGGATACGCAATCAGATGTCCTTACGACTCTATAGACGGCAAGCGAGTTTCTGAATCTTGACGGACAAGGTGAGGCAAGTTCCGCATTAGCTACAGGATAATCTGCCTGAATCTCCGCTTCCCGGGCCGGATATGTAGGTTGTTCACTGGCAGTCGATTCGAGCGACTCTTCAAGAGTGCGGGTTCTTTTGCCAAAGAACGGCCCAAAGTTGTCGCGTTCGAGGTCATCGAAGAACATTACTCTTCCACGTTCGCCCCGGAGGCGGCGTACTTCGCGGAGACCCATTGCCCCCAAAACCTCGATTAATTGAGAATGCCATGAACCCATGAGGTTGATTATTCGCTGTGCCCCCCAGTCATCGGGAGTCGAGTCAATTTCTATGGGGCAGCTTTTTCTATCGGAGCAGTCTTCGCAGAGCCTGCATCCCAGTGCTACCAGCAGTGTCCTGTCCAGCGCAACGCCATCGACACCACAGGGTATAATTTTAGCTACGTGCTCGGGAAGGGCCATTCCACCGCTGATAAGGACGGTAACCTGGTCTCTCAGAGCTTTTTCCAGCAGTGCATTATGTACTTCTTCGACAAGCTTGATTATGAAGTCTTCGCTACGCTTTCCGAAGCCTTTTCCTTTATAAGTTGCCTGAAGATGAATTATTCCAGTGCCCGCGGCCGCCAGAGCAGTCGCCTGCTCAACGGCGTTTTCATCGAGCGGCAGTCGTACCGATATGATTGTGCATGGGTTGGCTTCGCTTATTTTTTTGATGGCGGCGTGAATGTCTTTAGACCATGCAAGCTCGACAATAGCTATACCGTAAAGCTCTTTTACATCATCGCAGGCAGGGTCGAACCGCACAATGAGATGCTCCTTATGCTTCTCAAGCACACCGTTTGCTTCCTTGAGAGAAGCGACGGCGAAGGTGTTGACTTTGACTGCTGCTGCAGCTATCGCTTTCCTTATAGAGTCAGCGACAAACTTGTTGTCCGGAAGGTCGAGGACTATGGGGATGGGTATCTCGGCAAAAGTGGGAATTTC
Organism: Planctomycetota bacterium; assembly: GCA_019456195.1. Lineage (GTDB taxonomy): Bacteria > Planctomycetota > Phycisphaerae > Sedimentisphaerales > Anaerobacaceae > NIOZ-UU13. The sequence goes on from VRUK01000090.1 coordinate 7,088, forward strand.
GGTCACCAGGTCACGCTGATCGTCAAATTGTAAGCACCCGGGACGTCTTCCCAGCTCTATCGCGGTGGAGATGTACTCACGGCCGTGTATGCCATCCCTTGTAGGTCTCACAATCTCAGACATGTCAGTCCACATCGAATCGAAGCCTGAACTTGCGAAAAGCCCGCGGTAACCTGCGCCGGAGACCGGAATCCTGCCGGTCTCGGACTGGTCCCATATATTCGTGATGATATCGGGGCTCCAGTATTCGTTGCCGAGCCTCTGGTATTCGGGATTTGGCGCCCTGAACAGGATGTTCTTTTTACATTCCTGTACGCAGCGCATACAGCTTATGCAGAGCACGTCGGCGGTATCTACAACCTGCGAGGTATCGAAACTTCGCTTTTTGTAAACATCATAGACGCAGGAGTCGCGTTTGACGCATTGCATGCAGCCGAGACAACCGTCATTTTCAATTGCACTCAACTTCGGTATTGGAAAGAACCTTGGTTCTGCTGATTTAACTTTTATATGATATTTTGCTGGCATATTCTTTACTCATATATGCGATTCAGAATTAATCTGACCGGTTCGGCTAATAAACGTGCGGACGTGGAAGGAGCCCTGCGGCCTTTATAACGTCTGGTAAAAGTCCCTCTGCCTCTATTGCCTGAAGGTGGACTCCCTTTATCCCGCTGAGGTTCTTTATGGCATCAACAAGCTCAAGAGTTATCTTGAAACCCTCCGCCTTAGGGTCAGCGGCGTCTTTCATTCTCTGGATCATCTCATCGGGAACCACGATACCTGGGACATTGGCGTTCATATACCTGAGCATCCCGGCTGAGCGCGGGACGATGATACCGGGCAGAATCGCTGCCTTGTCAGTGAGGCCCATGTCTTCGGCACGCCTTACGGCTTCGGCAAAACGTTTAACGTCATACACGGCCTGGGTCTGGATAAAGTCGGCACCGGCGTTTATTTTTTTCGCAAGCCTGATTATGCGGAATTTTTCAGGCGGTCCGAGCGGCGTCCAGGCGGCACCGATTAAGAACGGTGCGGCAGGCGAAATCGAGTCGCCGCCTTCCTGAATAGCCCCATCGCCGAGATCTTTGACGACTCTAATCAATTGAATAGAATCGATGTCAAAAACGTTCTTCGCACCCGGATGGCCGTGTAGTTTGCCTCCTGCACCGGCGGACTGATGATCGCCCGATAGGCAAAGAACGTTCCTCATCCCTAAAGCCCATGCACCGAGTAGGTCCGACTGGATGGCAATACGGTTTCTGTCGCGGCAAACTACCTGCATTACCGGTTCAAGGCCTTCCTGAAGAAGAATTTTGGAAGCCGCAATACTTGACATTCGAACAACAGCGGTCTGGTTATCGGTGACGTTGTAAGCATCGGCAACACCGCGAAGAACCCCAGCCTTCTTTTTCACTTCAGACGGGTCAGGTCCTCGCGGAGGACCAACTTCAGCAGTAACAGCGAAATGACCGGCGGAGAGCATACGTCCCAGATTACTTCCTGCAAAAGTTTTCATTGTCTCAGGTCCTCCCGAATTACTCTTTTTGGTCCACCGTGATGTGAATTAGACCAATTTTTTGTCTTTTGTAGTTTAGAGAGCGATTCGAGCTGGCCTCGTTCATTGGCACGTTCAACTATAAGGTTCCAGACACAATCTATGTTTTCGTCGATCTCGCACATTCCATCTCTCCGAGTTCCACCGCAGGGGCCGTTTAAGAGACTCTTTGCACAGCGGGCGACGGGACAAAAACCGAAAGTCTCACCGAGAACACAATCACCGCAGGCGGCACATCTTGAAGCCCATAGGCCTGCTTGTTCACGAATAGTAAGGGCCGATGTATTTACGCCGGGATAAACGGGCAAAGGGTCGTACCTTTCGGCCAGAGCCTGTATGCCTATGCCACATGCGATACTCATTATGGCGTCCACTTCGGCGGCTTTTTCAGCAAGCTGCTCAACAAATTCCCATTCGCACTGCTTTTCGAGAGTGTCCGTTACTATCTCGATGGAGTGGCCCTGTTTTTTCAAAGCCATGTGAAGCAGCGGTGCAAGTGTTTCCACTTCTTTTTCACCGCCTGTGGCACATTCGGCAACACAGGTCGCACAGCCAACTAAGAGTACCCTCTTGTGGCTTTTGAGTTTATCAATTAGCTCATCAAGAGGTTTCCATTCTGCAAAAATCACTGTTATTTTCCTTTCTTCATCGGATTTATTCCAAGGGGGCGGACCGCATCGGCACGTGCCCTTGCAAGTTCTATCAGTTTTTCCGGCGATTGCGATAATTTACGGCTGATGCCAACTCTTTCGGGAGCATAACCAATCTTTTCGAGCAAGCCGCGAATGTATTCAATGCGTTTCTCAGCACGGAGGCTTCCGACAAGAAATTTGCAGCTTTTTTCAGGGCAGGCAACGATTTCGACGGCATCGGCACCCGATTCGAGTATTTTAAGGACGTAGGAAACTTCTATCTTGCTGCTGCAGGGCATCATTATCGCACGGACGGACAGACCGGGAGTTTCCTGGGACCAGGCGGATGCTTTTGCTTCATCGCAAAGGCCATGTTGACAATAAAGCACCACTACTTCCGGATCCTGGTCGGACCGTTCTGATTCATTACTCATATATATGACTTTCTAAATTCCCTATTTTAACAGCGGTTATTCCGCTGATTCTCTAATTCTTTATATTACCAATAGGCCAAAATTATATAGTATCTATCAAAAAACCCTGTTTATAGTACAACTACGCCTACTATGCAAGCTTAATATTCACAAGGAAGTTTCATGAATTCCGTTTTTCCAAATGGTGTGTCGGTAAGATTCTTTCATAAAGCCCTTCTATTTTTGCGGCTTATCTATGCTGCCGTCAAAAAACAAAAGTAACTTTGTATCCCATTCGGATCCTTCAAGAAGTTCTAATAATAAGTAGTATTGTATTCTTCGTCTGCCAACTCTGGATACGCTATGAGAACTGAATGGTTCACGATTAGCAAATATTTGACTTTGAGCTCTTCATAGGTGGCCGGTTTGACAGTCACGAACAGAAGCCTATTTGTTCAGTACATAAGCGTTGTAAATTCAGCGGTCAGATAGTAAATCAATATTTGCCTGGCAAGTACACATTGAATCGCTATATCCCTTGTGATATAATCACTCCTGTCGGTGGACATCAGACTTGCTGATAGCCAATCGACGACATGATGGCGCAGATAACCGGAGCACCACAGCATGTCATCAGAACAACAATCACGAGCGTTTCTTCACCGGCTGGCCAAACCGGCCGTGGCGGTCTGCGCCACCCTGCTCGCGCTGCTTGCGGCCGAAGCCTTCGTTCGAATCATCGGTCGGGCGCCGGGCATGAAGCCAATTCAGCTCAGTTCCTATGACTGCATCTACAAGCGCTCGACGAATCCGATCCTTGGCTTTGAGCTGAAGGCAAACTGCCGCAGTGACGATCCTGACTTCATCCAGACTTACGAACGGACCAACTCCCACGGGCAGCGCGACAGGGAACGCACGCTCCAGAAGCCTGATGGCGTCAGGCGGATCCTGCTGCTCGGAGACTCGGTCGTCGAGGGCTATGGGCTGCGCGAATCCGAAACGATTTCTCGGCAGCTCGAAGATCTCTACGGCGACGGATCAACCGAGGTCCTCAACTTCGGCGTCAGCGCGTATTGCACGCGCGGCGAAGTCGAACTGCTGGAGGTGAATGGGCTGCGATTCTATCCGGATGTAGTAGTTCTGGTATTCGTGGAGAACGATTTCGACAACTTCAACCGCGAGGCGTTTCCTCTTGGTGAGATGATTAATCGTCCCGCGGTCGTCAAGGCGTTGTTTCGGAGATCCCACCTCTTTCGCCTGGTCAGCGTCCGGTTGAACCTGTTTCACTTCGGAGCGGAGGCGGACCCGGTGCGCTGGAACCAGGACGCCATCGGAGACAACAATGTGACCGAGGGACTGAGCCGATACCGGGAACTTGCCGACCGTTACGGATTTCAGCCGCTGGTTGCCATCTGGCCGCGTTTTTTGGATGACCGCATCGCGGACGTCTGCTTCATGCCCCAGGGCAGCAAGCAACTCGTGATTGAGTATCTGGCGGCGATGCACGATATCCCGTCAGTCCGGCTCTCGGAGTTCTTCCGGCGGCACCACGCGGAGTCGGCCGGTGCGGTGAAGCCGCGGCTGCGTTACAGCTCCGGCGACGAGCTCCATCCCTCACCCGAAGGGAGCCGCGTCGCCGCCGAGGCGCTGAAGCGGATATTGGCCGATCTCAACGTTGGCCGTGCGCCGTCGGCGCGTGAGATTCCGCGTTCTGCTCAAAGTGACGCGGAGGCCGTCGCAGCCGCCAAGGCATTGGGTCAGGCCCAGCCCAACTACGCGCGCGTTCACAACCGCATGGGCACCGAGTTCCTGAAGATGGGCAAGCTGGCAGAAGCCGCGGCGGAGTTCAAGCAGGCGCTGGAAGCGGATCCAACATACGCCGGGGCACACAATAACCTGGGCATTACCTACGAGCGACTAGGCCGTGAAGAAGCTCAGACACAATTCGAACGGGCCATCCAGCTGAGGCCCGACTTCACGCACGCGCATTTCAACCTGGCGCGAATCCTGATGAAGAAGGGACGCGGAGCGGCAGCCGTGGCGGAGTTGCAACACACGATTCAGATTGATCCAAACCACGTGGGGGCGCTCAACATGCTGGGAATGGCACTCGGCAGACAGCAGAAATTTGCCGAGGCCCAGTCCCATCTGGAGCGGGCGGTCCGCCTTGAGCCGGACCACGCTGAAGCGCGCAACAACCTTGGCGCGGTGTATTCTGCACAAGGGCGCTTGCGTGAGGCGATGGCGCAGTTTGAAGCAGCACTGCGCGTAGATCCCGACGACCCGGAGATCCTCGAAAACCTGAAGAGGGTCAGGGAAGCCCTGTCGAAGTAGCTACGGAATCTGGAGAGGAGACTACGTGGAAGATAAAGGGGCTTATACTGAATCGAATCAATATAAGCCCCAAATTAATAAATCATTAGCATTAACTACTTTTGCTTCATAGGATCCCAGCTTACTGTGCAGGCGGATTCAGACGAATATCGTCGAAGTACATCATACCTGTCCCGCCGGTAACCGAACTAAGGCCAAGAGTAATCGAACTTACATTGGAAAGGTTTACACCCTGGTCTGCAAAGGCCTGAAGGTCGATATTCCATTCGGTCCATCTTGTTGTAGTTGCTGCATCAGGGTCATCATGATCGACCCTTGCATTGCCGTTGAGAGCAACGTACAAAGTCTCAGCAGTATTAGATGAACTGCCTCGATACCAAATTGTCAGAGTGTTAACACTATTGACTGTCCAGTCACGATTTGAAGCCAATGTCAAAGTCGCCTCGGATTTTCCGACAGCATTGTCATAGGCCATCGGCATCGACTGCAAGCCACCGTGGATTATGGTCTGCTCTGCAAATGGAGGATTGGCGTGACCAACGATAGAACCGTTGGTGGCCGGATTGTCGAATCCGTCTATCCAGACATTAAATATCCTGTTGCTGGCCGGGTCGGCGGGGTCAAGGTCGTTGTAGCTCTCCATATCGTCAATGATAAGGAAGTTGGCTGTGGTAAAGCTCCAGAGGGGGCCTGTCCAGGGACTGTCGGCGTTTGCGTTATTGGCCTCATCAACCCGCCAGTAATAGGTAGTATTCCACTCGAGCTGTCCGGGTCCAAAGCTCTCTGAACCAAAGTTTCCGCTGCTTTTCAACTCCAGAGAAGCTGCATCGGAGCCGAAATAGACCTCATGTGTATCGGCAAAGACTCCCGGTACCCATGTGAGAACAGGTGTTTGCGTGACGTCCACGGCACCCTTAGCCGGGCTCGGGCTTCCGACAGCGCCTTCAGTCGTAAAGCTCCAGACGTCACCTTTATGCGTTTCGATAATATCAAATTCGTCGATACGCCAGTAATAAGTCTTGGCCATTTGAAGTGTGCCGGGAGTATATGTTGAATCTCCCAGAGGGAGTGCTCCGGCGGCATTGCTCACGTCGTCAAAGTTGTCACCGAAGTACGCATGATGTAGTTTTGCACCGAAACCCGGCGTCCAACTAAGCTGCACATCCACGCTTACAGCCTCGGCACCATCAGCCGGATCCGGGAAGTAGGCTGTTTTTGGGGGAATAGCAAAGCTCCAGACATCGCCTTTCCACGGACTGTTTGGCTCGACTTCGTTGACCTCATCGACTCGCCAATAGTAAGTTGTGCCTGGCACAAGGCCTTCAGGAACAGCGAATCCGGGAAAGCCTGCAATAAAATCTGTTGTGGCCTGATTACCCTGGAAGGTACTTTCGGCACCGCTGTCCACTTCATCAAAATTCTCACCAAAGTACACATCGTGCGAGACCGCAAAACCTCCCGGCTTCCAGGAAAGACTCACCCATGTATCCATATTCAAGGCTCCATCGGCTGGCGTGGGGCCAAAAGCGAAAGGCCATATCTTACCCGCAAAACCACCCAGCTCGACTTCTGTCAGTGCTTCATTGAGAATCCAGACTTCGTCAATCGCTCCTTCGAAATAGTGACCATCAGCAGGAGAAGCATTGCCGTCATGAAACACGTTATTCTCCAGTGTATACCCTATAGCGTTGTCATTACCGTGATTGTGCATTTGACCGCCCGGAGCTTTGGCTACTAACTGCCCGTTCACCCACATCTCAAACTTGTCATCTTCCACTGCTTCAGCACCGTCTCTGATTACTATGGCAACTCCATACCAATTGCCGGATTCGATGGGAGCAGTGAGCCATGCACCATCCCAGTTGTATTCTGCCCGGTTCCATGCGGCGCCGTAGACTAATCCCTCACTGACGTATATGGTAAGCCCACGTGTGGTTCCACCTTCCTCGAATACCGTCTGTTTGCCCGGTTTGTCGACATCATCGCATTTGAACATAGCAACAATAGTACGATTTGGAAAAGGACCAGCGTTCACGTTGATGAAATCAGAATCCGGGATGTTAATTCCATCATCGACGCCATCGAACTGTAACGCGTTACCTTTGAGACCAGCAACTACCTGTGGGTCTCCCACTATAGTACCTGTGTTACTATTTGCCGAATCATCTGACACTTCACTGCCACTGACATCGTCAAGAAGGTACACATGGCCTGTGTCAACAGAAGCCGGGTCGAGCTGGGCCATGGCATTGCCGGCTATGCTCAGAACCAAAACAAGAGAAACTAAAAACAACAATTTCTTACACATAATAATCCTCCTTAAAAAGATTAAAATAATGATAAATTATGCTTTGGCCACACACCAAAACACACGTTCCCACAAAGGCGGGACTTGAATTGATCATTGAAATGTGAAAATATCTTCACGGCAAAGCACGAAGGGCCTATTTCAACTCTTTGACTTGCCTTGCATAATTCACAATGATTCCTCCTCTATATTTGTGAAAACACAGGAATATCGCCCGCTGGATGATCTAAAAGTCTCGATGCCGAACTACGCGGATACAAACTTCACTAACATTATTTATACCAAACCAACCACTTTACCGTCAAGGAAATTATTTTTTGATTGTTTATTAGAATACCTCATTGATATAACTTATGGACAAGTGCAACGAAAGGGAGTTAAGTCTATTTGTGGAATTCCGCATACCACCCCTCAGCTTTCAATTTCAATGCTTCTGCTGGAACCTTTAGAAGGACGAACTCTAAAAGACCCCGGACCGGTCTCACCAGCCTATCAGACCCAGTTCGCACGCACGAAAGTTACCCTTTCCACAAGCTGCAAAACGTCAGATTTCTTCGAAAATTCATGTCACCAAAATGTCTCCACGGATGTCAAATTTAATGAGTGAAGAAATACAATATTTCGTTATTTTTGCCGAAAAAACAAATATCTTTTGAAATTTTTCACGATTTTCGGATTAAGTATGCGGATGAAAATAAATGTATCAATCATGTAATTCTTTTGAGGATATCGTCCAACGATTATCTTTTTTCGTACACCTAAGAAATATTCACATTTATAGAATAGATGCATGGCTTCATAGAGGCTTCAATGAACGATTCCAAACAATAAGAGCTAACAACTCTCTCAAGCTGTCAGCCCTTTTATTTTTCTTGCAGGCGGTATCTAAGTAATAATATCTGTATTAACAATGTACGAGTAAAGCTCGCAGGTTCATAACGGGCAAAATTGAGTGAATTAAAAAAGAGATAACTCCTTGTTATTATAGAAGTTAACTCTTGGTCTTAATAGCGGGGACATCATATGTACCTTGAGATACTGCTGTAACATCTGCAAAATCTCTTAATGAATGTCGAAGTTGTCGGTTGACAAGAGGAGAGAATTCTTGTAAACCATTACGCATCAAAGACTTACCCATTGTCGGGCGTGTCGGCCCCGACACAAAGATTTTATGCCGCTGGTGCCGGCTTTCCCCCTTACACCAGAGGTCCAATTGTGTATATCTATACGGTCGGTGGATTGCATTACCGCTATATGAGAGTTGCCTGACTTTCCATTTCCGGCATTGAAGTAACAGCTGAATCCGTATCGCTGGGCGCCATACTGGACCGAGCCGCTGATCTGACGGCCATCGGAACTGGCCGTGGCGGTGCCCCTCGCGGCCAAGATCGGGCCGAAATATTGAGAACTGAATTGGTTGTCGGTGATCGTTCCTTCGCCTTGGCCCACGGCTTGCCCGTAGTAATCCAGCAGCCAGAAGCGAATCGACTCGTCACGATGTTCCATCTTGAGTTGTACTCCGTCGGTGTCGGTCCAGTCGCCGGAAAGGTTTGGGATCGGGACTTGGCCACGTGTTCTCTTTTGGAGGCCAAGTTGTTGGGCCAGCGAGTCGATCACCTCGGCAACGTTCTCCTTCCAGTGACGCTCGTGGATACGCACAAAGTTATAATATAGAAGATTGTACAGGGAATTGGGCAGATCAGACTCCTTGGGCAATCGCGCGTTGTACACAACCACCGGCACCATCAGGATCTGCCACTTCAATCCTTCCTCCAGCTCCTTGCGGACCCAATCTCGGGGCTGGCGTAACTCGGCGATTCTGTCGATCCAAGCGGGACCGATCACCGCGATCAACGTTCTACAAGACTTGATTTGGTGCAGGATTTGATCGTCAAACTTGCCGAGGCCGAGACCTTTGACATATAGGAACACAGCATCATCACCGAACGATCAAACGACCCGAACTCAAGAGCAAGGACAGAGTCCTCTGGAACTGCCTTTCGCGAATAAGGTCTGAGTGGAAACCGGCCTTGATTATTGTCAAACCGGACACAGTGATCAAATGGAATCGACAGGGATTCAAATTGTACTGGTGTTGGAAATCACGAACGAATAAGGTTGGACGACCCAGAATTTCCTTGAAAATCTGAATTATACCATCAATATTTACAACAGCAGAGACGCCTTATCTTATAGAACCAAGAGCCAAGGTCCCTGGGCGTGCTCATCATTTGCAGGGAATTAGTGTTGACAGACGTGTCCGGGCAGACGATTTCTACGATAGCACAGCAGGGATATTCGGTTTCTACACATGACAATCTGCTTTTAATATGTGCTATTTTAAATTAGGCTTAGCGGCGTGATAGCTAAGCATTTAATATGGGAAATATCAGTTTAAAATCCTTTTTCATGGAGAAACTGAGGTGGCTATGAATGACAATGTATTTGACTCTATAAAGTCTTTTTTTTCATCTCTCTTTGGTGAAACTTCAGAAGATGAAGTCAAAGAGGAGGGGGTGCCAGTAGAGCTTTCACGACCGTTCACTTTTAGAGAAGATTGTGATAAAGAATCCCCTCTTTTTAAGGAGATAATGGAGAAAGACCTCAGAGGTCTTGATACTCCCCTTAAGTTGATGCATCACTACGCAGAGATTCTTAATGAGAAAACTTCCAGTGGCGACATTGGGAAAAAACTGGACGCCCTTTTTTTATCTGGAAAGACACCAGCGTCTCTTGACGGCTTTTATCATGGCATTACGATAAGTTTAAGAACCGGGCTCGACAGTTTTGGCAGACTGGATGATATTAGAAAGAAGTTTAATATTGCGAAGGAACTTGATCCGATGCAGATTATCTATGGAAGACTTCTTTCAGATACATCCCCCTGGGCAGGAAAAAACTTTACTATACTCACCAAGGGTCAGATCAGCAAATATACGGAAGGTTTTGACAAAGGAGAAGAAACGACCTATATGGGGATAAACTCTTTTAGAAAAGACAATAAGGAATTTATAAACAATATTGCAGGGCTGGTACTTTCCACTATTATAGATATGGATGGAGTCCCCGGCCCAGAAACCAAACAACGGTCATGGATTTACGCCAGAGGGGGCCTCTTTTTAGCTAAAAAACAGAAATCCGTAGATCCTGAACATCCTGAAAAGAAGGTTGTGGCGCTTAACTACCGCTGGAAGGAGATGGGCAACAAGTTTCCAAACAAGCTCCTGATCGATGAGATAGTAGAGATAGCCGAGGGTCTTTTCCTGGGCAAGCTCTACTATGCAACGGCGCTAAAAACCATTGCAAAGGACTACGATCCTCATATCAAGAATGAGGACTACAAGTACCGTAATTTTGGATATTTCCTTCTTATGGATGATTCATGGCTTCATGAAAAAAACAAGCTCTTTCCTGAGCTTACATACAAGATGGCAGATAACCTGCCTGAAAAATTCGGCACATTCCAACTCATTGATTCTCCGGAATCAAATGAGATACAGAAAAAACTGCCTGAAGGAAAAACTGTTCTCCACTATCTCCAGGAGCTTTCAAAGGGTGTAGAAGATGGCAAAGAAAGTGAGCAGATCTACTTCAGGGAACTATACAAGCTTTTCAATTGTGGCCAGAGGCCTGATGGCATTCAGGGATTCTTGCATGGTGGTGTGGTGGCATTTAAAAGCAGCGGTTTTTTAAAGAAACTCGGTAAAAATGTTCTCAACGATCTCTGGCCGGCAGTCAGGCCCTTTTCTCCCTGGACAGGCAAGACTTTCACAAATACCACTGTTAAGGGGATAAAAAAATACATAGGCGTCGATGCAGAATACTATAAAGATGCAGACCAGGTTATTCTTGGAACAAATACCTATAACATAGATTTTGACGCTACCCTGGCCGCCACACTTGTTATAGAGCGAATGAACATGCTTGGGATGGTAGTGGAATATCCGAATGAAAAGGAAAGAGATGAGGATGTATATGTAAAGAGCTTCTTCTTTATTGCGGCAAACAATAAATCAATCAATCCTGGAAATAACGGTAAAGAGGTGCTTCAGTTTAACTACAGGTGGCCTGAATTTCATACTATCACTCCGGACAATCTTTGTATTGACGAACTGGTGCGTATAGCAGACGGTTTATACCTGGGGCAGCTGCTTTACTCTTCCAAGCCAACTTTGGCATACGATCCCGATAGAGACCCTGCTGACTACAAGTATGAGAATTTTGGCTATTTTATGCTCATGGACGACGATTGGCATTCAATAAAGGAGTTTATTACCTTTGACACGGAGTGACGTGAAGAGAGGCTTTTGAGTTGCGTTAACAGAGGCCTTAGAATATAAATCAGATGATGAAGTTTAAGGAGGTGAAAGATGCCTGACAAATATCTTACAAGAGGTGGAATACGTGTAGAACTCGCCTCAGACCGGGGAAACAGCCAGTCAGAGGACAATGGTTCAAAGGTTTTTAAAATACCCAATAATGATCGCAAGAAAATCAAAACCATAGACGATCTTGCTTTAAGTGATATAACGCTAAGTCAATTTCCGTACGTCAAGAAGTGGCGAGACCTTCTATTTAAAGAGGAGGGGATGCCTGAAATCTGCGATGAACTGCCCAGGCTGCTTACAGAGTATATGCAAAGTCCCGAAGCGAGTAACCTTTCTCCACAAATCCGAAGGGCCAATGCCCTGCATCATGTGTTTTCAAACAAAAAAGCCCTTGTTAAAAAAGAAGATATTCTTCCCGGACAGACAACCACCAGTTTTGTCGGCCCGGTAGTATACGCCGACACCATTGGATATTGCATTTGGCCAGAGCTTCAAACCGTAGCTACCAGAACTCAAAATCCATTCAAGATCAAACGAGAAGTTGCCGAACGGCTCAACAATGAAATTTTTCCCTACTGGCTGGAGCGAAGAACAGTGCAGGAGGAAGCCCGCTACAGCGATTACGATACCGATGACTTTAAGGATGAGTCGAGAGACATTGTAAACGGCGGGAACTCCATTGATCCGCCTTTAAGTAAGAAAGCTGGTGAGACGCCCAAATGCCAGGAGATATTCGAGCGGGTTGCCTTTTTTCTCAGTGACAAAGCGACTTGCGTCTCCCACACGGTTCCGGATTTTGACCGCCTTTTGAAGTATGGCCTAAATGGTTTAATGCAAAGGGCTTTGGCAGATATGGAAGATGGCACGGCTGGTACTGATGAGCAGAAAGAATTCCTTAAGGGGGTATTAAAGGTTTTCGAAGGCGCAAATACATATGCCAAACGTCTGGCCGACCAGGCAGAAAAAGTAGGAAACGCTGAACTTGCCAAAATCTGCCGGAAGGTCCCTTCCGGGCCGGCCGAGACCCTTCATGAAGCACTGACCAGCATATGGATCTGCTATCACCTCTTGTTACAGGAAAACACCAATTTTGGTTTCTCCATAGGCAGGCTCGATCAACACCTCAACTCTTTTTATCTATCAGACTTTGAAAAACTGGATAATCCCAAGGCTAAGAAAGCCTATACTGAGCGGGCGGTAGAGCTTGTATGTCACTTCTTTCTCCACTGCTCTGATCATGTTCCCCTTTCTACCGAGGGATCTGAAAAACTCTTTGCAGGAAGCGGCTCCAACCAGGCGTTGACTGTCGGTGGCAGTAGCTTTGAAAATGGCAAGGTTGTAGACGCCGTGAACGATATGACATATATCATTCTCAAGGCAACAGAACTGCTCGCCATTCGCGATCCTAATGTCCACGCGCGCTATCACAAGGATATTCACCACAGGGGCGCCGACGGAAATCCTCTTCCGGCAGGCGCAGTAAGCCCTTATCTCAAACGGCTCTGTCAGGTAAATATATTGACAAGGGCCACTCCGGCCATTCACGGCGATGCACCGGTTGTTCAGTCAATGGCTAATTACTATGGCGCCCATGACGGTATCGACAGGGAAGAGGCCTTAAAAGATGCGCACGAATATGCATCTATCGGCTGTATTGAGCAAAACTCCGCCCAAAAACATTACGGCAACTCCGGTTCTACGCTGCTGGTGCTCCCTGCTGTTTTGGAGCTGGCAATCTATGGCGGCAAGCACCGAAGCAATGGTGTTACCGACGATTCACCAAATCTTTTTTACGATGAAGAGAAATATACGTCAAAACCGCTCGTACAGATGAAATCGATGGATGAATTTATAGAGGCGTTTCGTTTCCAGATGGATGAAATGGCCAGACATACTGTTCAAAATAATAACTATCTCGGCAGGACTACTGAAAAGGTCAGGCCGGTCCCTTTCCTTTCAGGGCTTTTTACCGGCCCCACCAATACCCCAGACGCTAATGGTGCCTCATTCCGTGATCTTGCCGCAGGAGGCGCCAAATATAATTCCGCCGGTGTGGCCGTTATTGGTCTGGCCGATGTAATAGATGCCTTTTGTGTCATCGATTACCTGGTTTTCGGTGGGAAGATGACTGCCGAAGAGCTCCTTGCGGCGATGAAAGCAGACTTTGACGAAGACTCTCTGCCACAGGAAAAAAAGGAGAGCATCTGGGAATTGCTGGCGCTCAGGATGAAAGACTGGTTTGATGATGATACGGAACAGTCGGATGCCCCTCTTACGCGGGAAAAAGTGAAGGAGATAAAAGAAGCTATACGCCTGACTCCAAAATACGGCGCAGGTGTAGACAGGACGCCAGGCGGCATTTACGACAACTCCATCGCCCTTGATTACACAAACCTTATAACCGGCATAGTTCAGGATGCTTACTATAAATACAGGACCCACAGGGGAGGCCGTTATCTGACCGGATATTGGAGCATGACCAACCATGCAGGTTTCGGGATGCTTTCCAAGGCGACACCCAACGGCCGAAAGAAAGGCCAGTCCTTTGCCAGCGGCATCACCCCATGTGCTGGTCTTGTGAAGAAAAACGGCGACCCTGTAATGATTCTTGATCATATACTCTCGGTTGCCGAAGTAAACGCCAACACGGTGCAAAATGGTTACACCTACAACCTCAGCCTGACAACACGTGACAGGACGCATTTTGAGGAGGACACCGAACTGTTTGCCAGGTATTTGAAGACCTTCGAGGATGAAGACGGCGTACTTGTACAGCTCTGTATTACCCCGATTGAAGAATTCAAAAAAGCTCATGTGGTCGCAACAGCTGCAAGCAAGCCGGGGGCCGGTGAGGCTGAAAAGGCCGCCCTTGAACCTTATAAAGATTTGATGATTCGTGTGGCAGGTTATTCGGCCTATTTTGTAACATTGAGTCCCGAAATGAGGCAGGAAATTATAGACCGCGCCAACTTCGCACTGGAAACCGGAAAAGAACAACACGCCTTAGTCTCATTATAATTTAAAAAGGAGGATAGCCATGCACGCTGCATTTCCACATTTTTCAAGAGAAATAAATCAGATCATGCAGCTCGGCGCTGTCAATAGCACGGCGTCTGAGTTAATGGACCGGGCCGGAGGCCGGTTTCTTGCCGAGGGGATGGCAAAACTGCTGAAGCTCGGCTTTGGCTTTTTGATGTGGGACAGTATCTTCAATCGGGGTCAACCTGAAAAAGCCGAAACCTTTTTTAACGATAATTTTGTAATAAAAGATTTCACAGTACCGGGAGGCAAAAGATACTATCAGGGCAAATTCCTTATCCGAACGAAAAAGCCAGACGATGACATGAATGTGTTGCTGAAATTCTGCCCCCAGCCGGGCAAGCTCTATAAAAAAACTCCTTTGGGAACCTTTCTGGACCCCTTCTCTGTTATTACTACTGAGACATTTAAGGAGAATAAGGCAGACCGGATTGAAAAAGATCAGGACCAGGTTGACCTTGTCATCCGTTTTAAAGATGTTAAATCGATTAAAGGGCTTTTGAAGCAACCCGATGTGGATATGGTTGATCTGCTGCTGAATAACGTTGTTCAATTAACAGGAAACATAGGGCATCTGTTCAAGCTGGGCGCCATAGCGCAAAATGTGAAAAGCGAAGTTGATTTACCAAAACTTTAGTACCTAAGAAACAATTTTTTGCGTTTTTCTGGCAGAAAATTATTTATTGAAGGTACTTATCCAGCTTGTCTGGGCCAGGCCTAAATAAGCTGTCTTTTTTTATGGTAAGGAGAAGACCCCGATGGATAAAACAGGGACTGAATTTCTGGAACAAAATGCCCTGATCTTCGATATCAAGAGAGATTGCAGTGAGGACGGGCCGGGAATAAGGACAACAGTTTTTTTCAAAGGTTGTCCCCTTTCCTGTATATGGTGCCAAAACCCGGAAGGCAAATCAAAGAAAGCAGAGCTTTTATTTAACACTAAACTCTGCCGACCATCCAAATGCGGCACTCCCTGTATTGATGTCTGTGAAGCTGGATGCCTCCTCCGACTGGACAACTCTCTTCAAGTTGACCACTCGACTTGCACTCGCTGCGACAATTGTTTTAAAGTCTGTCCCACAAAAGCGCTTGAACCGGCCGGGTATTGGATTGGTAGGCAAGAGCTTCTCTACAGGGTTTTAATCGACAAGCCCTTTTATCTGTCAACAAATGGCGGTATTACACTTTCCGGTGGTGAGGCTACTATGCAGATGCCCTTTTTACGCTATTTTTTAAAAGAGTTGAAAAGAGAGAGGATTCATATTGCACTGGAGACATGCGGTTTTTTTAATTTGGAAACTTTCAGGACGCAGATTCTCCCTTATCTGGACTTGATCTATTTTGATCTCAAGCTCATTGACGATGAAGAGAGCCGCCGCTATACCGGGCACGCCAACCATATAATTATAGAAAACTTTGCTAGCCTGTCCCGCGAATTACAGGTACCTATAATTCCCAGGATTCCTCTTGTCCCAAATATTACAGCTACAAGGGGAAATCTCATTGCTCTTTCACAGTTCTTGCGCAGCCACAATATTCAGGAATGTTCTCTAGTACCCTACAACCCACTATGGCAGGACAAACTTATATCACTCGGACTTTCCCCTGAATATCAGCATAGTTCCTATATGAGTTCAGAGGATGAAAGAGCCTGTGTTCAATATTTTAGCAAATCCAGAGCTCCCGATATTCAAAATGAGGTACTAAAAGTTTGATGAAGATCACCTTCTCATTAAAGGGGGACATACACGACTTAATATGGTTATCTGTTCAATCCTGTTCGGCACAAGGATTGCGGTGTTCTTTATGGTGGGAGAATTGCCCAATATTATTTTTCACAGATCACC
>VRUK01000091.1 GCA_019456195.1 Planctomycetota bacterium
TCAACACCCTGGTTTTGGAGCAATTCCGTACAATGTTTATGTTGATCCTCAACGAAACGGTCGTCGGCACTATCACGAATCGTAACCTCCGGAACATTGGTCACGTGCTCATCTCCTGCGATTCGGCCGCTGGTATCTCCGGAAGTCTTCACATCGACAATGTGCAGATAGGGATTGTACGTACTCAAATAGCAAGGAACCCGAGTCCGGAGAGTGGTGCTATCATCGCCGACACATGGGTGAACCTGAGCTGGTCACCGGGAGATACTGCGATCTCACACGATGTGTACTTTGGTGAGAATCTTGACCATGTGAACAATGGCACTGGGGGCACGTTTCAAGGCAACCAAAATATAACGTATTTTAATCTTGGTCTTCCCGGACAACCTTATCCGGACGGTTTTGTCCCGGGCAGAACTTACTACTGGCGGGTCGATGAGGTCGATCCCGCTAATACATACAAAGGCGATGTCTGGAGCTTCACAACAAGACCCGAAATATCCATTCACTATTTCTTCGATGGAGCGATTTCACGTGAGGTACTGGAGAACTATCTATCGCGCGCTATCACTATGGGCGACATGATGAATGGAGGTTTGTTCTACGACGACCAAGTACGCATGGTTCGCAATATTGGCGCTAAGTTTCTGGGACGTGCGTTTAGCTCGTGGGGTTGGGAAGCAGGACGCATTTCTTGGCTAGAAAATACGGCTTCGCGTGTCACGGCGCTCCATAATCTCGACCCAGAGATCATTGTTCAGGGGACAATCTTCGAAATCATTACTACCAGTGTGAACAATGTCCCAATACCTGTATGGGTCCTTGATGAATTTGGATTTCGACGAGAGCGTCGGAATTTCAACTATGATGCCATCAGATACGAGGACGGTCGTTACGAAGAACTTTGGGGCTCTGGCGCATCGGTCCCAGACATCAGCCGACCGGAGACGAAAATGTGGTTTTATTACAGGGCTTGTACGTATATCGACTTTGGATACGAAGCGATCCATGTCGGTCAGGCGAAGCTCATGGACGACAATGACCCAAGTCATGAACACTGGCATGATATTCTGACCAGAATTCGCGAGTATGCATCTGTTCACGGACGACGGCACATGGTGCTGATCGATGGGCACGTCAACAGTCTAAAACGGCAAGATGATTTATTGTTCGATTTTCACTCCTTTCCACTGCGGCCCCAGGAGACTGCTACTCCACAAGAGGCAGTTTTGTCGATGGGGAATGGAATTTACGGACAGAGTGGGAGCGGTTGGACGCCGAGCGGCTGGTATGCCACGGGTGGCCTACCCTATCTGGTGGAGATCGACAACTGGGGTGTCAGCGGACAGGAAGGACAGAATATTGGTGGAGCTTGGGTATGGGGCTACGATGAAATCGGCTGGTTTGCTCATCAGGACGAACAATATCGCAACGATTGGCTCCGATATGCCTCGCAGTGGGTGCGCGACCATGATGTGAACGGCTTTATGCAAATGTGTGGCAGCCGCACCCTGGCAGTTCCTGTAAACGGATCTAACAATTACTATGCTAATACATCATCCTCTGCTATGCCATTTGGCTCAAATCAAGAAGAGACTATCAAGGAAATTTGGCTTGACTGGCTTGACGAGAGTATAGGCGAAAACTAGGAAAACTAGTAATATAATATCTGGGGACACCATATAATGGCACTAAGTTAAGGGGAATCGTGGTCAATAGAGCAGCCTATTTGCCAGCCAAATCAGCGAAATTTCCAATCAAGCGGCATCTGGCTCAGCCTCTGAGATTGTCAAATATGCTTAACTTAGTGCCATTAGGGACACCATACATATTTATTTTGTTGCAGTAGGTAAAATGCGATGAATCGCACCAATTACTTCTGGAGCTCGAATAAGCTCGTAGTCTTATGACTATCCCCAGCCGTTATCAATTATCACCGAGACAGTGGGGAGTCTTGGAGATATTTAACCGTTTTTCATTGATTTTTCACAAATTTTATGTTATAATACGCATATATTAGTCAGACGGCTAATGTAAATCGTCGTTATGCGACGAAAAATAGACATTTTCAGTTTGCCTTTTTTACAAACTGCTTAAACATCCCGGCCAGAAGGCCAAGACCACAGGGTCAGAAGACCCGGATTAGTTAATCTCGAAGATCTGTCCAATTAACTAATTAACAAATTCGCTAATTTACACGGTGTTATCAGTGGTCAATGAGAAGGACATGTCGATCGAAGGAAAAAATGGCGAAAAGGAGCTAAAACGCTCTACAACTGTAGAGAACTCTCTACAAATCAACCCTTTTTATGCAAAACAAACCCAATTTAAGAAATGCCAAATAAACATAACTATAGACATGACAAGACAATACAAGATTTTGTCCCGTTGGCGGGGCCAAAAAACAAACCCAATTCAAACCCAATTTAACCCAAAACAAACCCAATAAAGCCAAAAACAAAGCCAATTCAAACCCAATTTTGAGAAAAGTAATGCTATACTCTATGAAATTAAGAGCTTATCCTAATAACCCGGTCGTTATGAGAATGAGCGAAAAGTTTGAGGCCAATATGGAAAAACAAAAAAAGGCTTATATTTACGCCGCTTGCGCAATTGTGTTATGGTCCACCATCGCCGCCGCCTTCAAACTTTCACTCCCCTATTATTCGGATGTCCTGGATTTACATATTTTGCATCTATTATTTTATGCCTCGCTCATTGCAACTATTACTCTGTTTATTCACCTGTTAATTTCGAATAAGTTGAATTTACTCAAATCTTTCTCTAAAACCGATTATTTGCATTCCGCAATGCTGGGCTTTCTAAATCCGTTCCTATACTACCTTGTCGTACTCAACGCATACAAAATACTCACCGCTCAGGAAGCCATGACAATAAACTGGCTCTGGCCAATGACTCTTGTTTTACTCTCGATACCTTTGCTCAAACAAAAAATCAAACCCAAAGGCATTATTGCTATAACCATCAGCTTTTTCGGTGTATATATCATTGCCACAAGAGGAAATCTTTTAGGATTTAAGTTCACCAATCCTGTCGGGGTATTATTGGCTTTGGGCAGTACTATAATATGGTCATTATTCTGGATTTATAACACAAAGGATAAACATGATGAATCAGTAAGACTGTTCCTGAACTTTATATTCGGTACTGTCTTTATCTTTATATCAATTTTAATTGTCGATAAAATTAAAGTGCCGGATTTCAAAGGTATGCTCGGAGCAACCTATATTGGATTGTTTGAAATGGGGATTACTTTCCTGTTCTGGCTAAAGGCATTAAAATTATCGAAAACAATCGCTCATGTAGCAAATTTAGTGTACTTATCGCCATTTTTATCTCTTGTAGTTATCTCTTTTGTAGTTGGCGAAACGATTGTCTTATCAACAATAATAGGTTTGATCTTCATCGTAGGTGGAATAATTCTACAGAAACTTTAAGAAAGAAATGGAGGCAAAAGCAATGGCAGCAAACATAAAACGTTTATTAGTGACAATCTGTGCAGCAGCATTAATAGCTTTAACTGTGAGTTGCGCAGGTTTGGACAAACCAATCAAGAACAGCTCCGCCGCTAATATAAACGCGGAGAAAAGAATTCTAAGCGTCCTTGAAGAAATGTCTAAAGATAGAAAATATGCCACGTGGAATATTACAAAGGAAGAAGGCAGGCTGCTCCGGATACTTACAGCAGCAGCCGGCGCCAAAAACATCGTCGAAATTGGCACCTCAAACGGCTATTCAACCATCTGGTTCTGCCTTGCCCTGCGAACGACCGGCGGCAGGATAACCACTCACGAAATCGATCCCTACCGTATTGAAATAGCCGACAAAAACTTCAAAAAAGCCGGCATCAGACATCTCGTCACTATCGTTGCCGGCGACGCCCACGAGAATGTTACCCGGCTAAAAGAACCTATTGATATCCTTTACATTGACGCCGACAAGGCAGGATACTTCGATTACTTCAAAAAGCTTCTCCCTTTAGTGCGTCCGGGCGGACTCATCCTGGCTCATAACACTATCGACCTGGCATCAGAAATGCAGGACTACCTAAAGGCAGTAACCAACAACCCTGAACTGGAAACAATAATCCTGCTCAAACAACCCAGCGGCCTTAGCGTTACACTCAAAAAACGCAGATAAACACAGATATTATATACCTTTACCCGGCTTATACATGCTTAGGTACAACGAACGGCTTACGGTAAGGACGCGTCAACAGCATATCTGCCGCCGGATTATCCACGAACTTCTCGGCCGTTGCATCGAATTCGAGTTTAGGCCCAAGACGATATGTACTTCTCGCGGGATCCAAACCAATGGCCTTGGTATTCTCAAGGACTGTCTTTACGCTGTCACAAACAATTTTGCAGCCACCAAGAGTTTCAGCATCTTTGCCGAAGGGAACTTCATTGCCCACCTGATAAGAGATATTACCCAGATGGCAAAGAGCACTGGAAAGATGTGCCTCAAGAATATCTGCGTAAAGATTCTCACGCTTACGGCTGCGAACGCATTTTATGAAGTTCTCAAAAATGCCCTCAGTTCGCCTTGGATATTCCACATCAACAAGGGTTTCGCCTTTGTCGCTGCCCTTAGGATAAAACTTTCCGCCGATGATAGCGCCTTCTTCAAGGTAGAATTCGTTGTCGACTTTATTTGGGAAGTCTTTATATTTGCCAACCAGACCGCGAGTCTCAAAAACCAAAAGTGTCCCATCATAGTCGAATATTGATAACTCCTGATTGGGTGTCTGAGCCTGGTCTTTGAAATAGTTGGGACCTTCCACCCATCGTCCGCCCATAGTTATCACGCTCTTAGGCAGAGTAGCATCTTTAATGGCCCAACGTGCGATGTCCATCTGGTGCACACCCTGGTTACCCGCATCGCCATTGCCGGTATCCCAGAACCAGTGCCAATTATAATGGACCAGGTTCTCGTGGTAAGATTGAAGCGGAGCCGGGCCAAGCCAGATATTAAAATCGAGGTTTTTCGGAGGAGTTTTAACAGGCTTATATCCAATGCTCCACCTCGGCTTACAACAGTAGCCCTTGGAGACAAGCAATTTGCCGTATTTACCGCTCTGAACAGCGGCAATCCGGTGTGCCCAGCCGTTACTGGCGCGACTCTGTGTGCCGTGCTGAACAATTCTCTTGTACTTGCGCGCAGCCTCGATGCATTTACGTCCTTCGAACACGTTATGACTGCACGGTTTTTCGACATATACGTCCTTGCCAGCCTGACAGGCCCAAACAGTAGCAAGCGAATGCCAGTGATTGGTCGTAGCGATGGAAACAGCATCTATGCTTTTATCATCCAGCAACTCACGAACATCGATATATGTATCAACATTTTCGTTACTGTCCTTAAACGGTTTGGCACGACGCTCAAGCACCTTTGCATCAACATCACAAAGAGCAGCCACTCGCACACCTTTTATGTCCCGGAATTCTTTAATGTGTGAGCCGCCCCGGCCATTTATACCGATTACAGCCACTTGAACAACGTCGTTCGCACCTCGGGCATGGGAAAAAGGACTGGCCATCGTCAGACCAACACCTGCGGCCAATGTATGTTTCATAAAATTTCTACGTGTGATAGGGTTCATTTTCATCCTCCTGCTTGAATTTGTGATAAATTTAATGGCTCGGACTCTTTACGAGCCAAAATGCTATTATTCATTAAAACTTCCGTAGCTTCTTTGGAATATATTATGAGAATAACATCCTCAGAAACCGTTCAATAAGATAATCTAAAAGAAAAATAAAAGCAAGAAACAAATTTAAAAAACCAAAAACTTCAGCCCTTATCCCTGTGTCTTTAGTATTTTCCTCACCTAACGATATCTTCGATTGTTCGAGCAACGATATAATCCGGGAGCTTTCTCAGGCATGGTTCTGCCTTATAAGCAGATATAATGCTCTTATCCGGAAATGCTCCGAGTTCTTTGATAAGCTCCTCAGCCAGAAATCCCAATCGTTCCTCCATTTCGCCTGTCTGTGCTTTACTGCGGGCCTCTCTCACCAAATTCTTAAATTCTACCCGGCTGTCATACCAATCAAGCTGCAATTCCAATTCAAATGCTTCTCTGTACCGAGTTTGGTCAAAAGTATATTGTATGCCAAATGGATTATATGTCTCGATTCGTTCATCTACAAAAGCCAGGCATGCTTCTAAGTATGCTGCAAACTTATCCCCGTCAAAATCCTCAATTCCGAGTTTTTCAATCTCCTTTGTAAGCAGTTCTTCGATTTTCCTTATTAACAATTCCTTGTTGGCTTGAAGCCGTTCATAAAGGGCCTCATAATATGCTTTCAAGAGTAAGCTCGTATCAGTCATCAGTTTTTATTATTTCCATTCCGAGTGAATTACTTATTATCGACCGTCGTATTCAAGAAGCGTATTCTCCTGATTCTTTCATATTTATAAATAATGTATTGACAAAAGCCACCGTAAAAGTCAAATTTATATATTCGTTTGAAAATATTCTATTTCAAAGTTTTTACTATTTTTTGGGAGAATAATCATGAAAGTTGATGTTAGTTCAGTTGATGTGTGGGCTGTGAGTATTAAGGACCGACCTGGTGCATTAACCGAGAAGCTTGACGCTCTTGCCCAGGCGGACGTTGATCTTGAATTCATCATTGCCCGCCGTGAAAACAAAAAGGCTGGAAAAGGCCTGGTGTTCGTCACACCTATTAAGGGTCCGAGGCAGATAAGGGCAGCCAGGAAAGCTGGTTTCGAGAAAACAAAGTCGCTACACGGAATCCGGATCGCTACAGGTAACAAACCCGGCTATGGTGCTGAACTGGCTATGCGATTAGCCGAGGCGGGTATAAACCTTCGAGGTCTTTCCGGTGCAGCAATCGGCAACCGTGCAATCTTGCATATAGCCTTCGACTCCAGCGATGATGCAAGGAAAGCTAAGCGCCTGCTCAAGCGTCAGTAAATCCGCGTTCATCGGTACGATTTATTTTCTGGGCGGTAATAGTGAGGTGCTGCATCACTCACACATCGCAAATTTTTCATCATTGTTCAATTTGTTTTGTATTGTGATAATATAAAGGAGCCTGTAGCAAATAAATCGCTACAAGCTCCGAATTGATAAACAATCATTGTCTAATGACCTGGCCTCGCAGATGCTTTTCGCCGCCCAATGCGGCCATAGTCGATATTTAGCTACAAGGCTTACTCAACAATATTGCCGATGACTTCTACATTGTCAATCGCCCACCACCAGTCGTTACCGGCGTCAAGCATACCAAATGTGACGGTCATCTCCATGGCGCCTGCCGGGTTGTTCAATTCCACAGTAACGGTCTCATTGTTGGCGTCAGGCTTAAAGAATGCCGAATCTCCCAGCTCAGATTCCCATCGCATGACCTCGACAGGACTGCCGCCGTCATACTGTACAAGTATATTGGCAGTCTGTGTATCTTCCTGTCGCCAGCTCGAATCGAACCTGAGCAGAAGCGTACCGCCAGCCATGCCTGAAACGTCTATTACGGGCGTACTGAGAAATGCGTTGTAAAGACCTTCTGCGTGCTCAGCGTCATCCCACTCGTCCGGGTCAACAACAGCAACAACAGCACTTCCATTTTCAAACTGCGTGCGTTCCTGGTCACCTGCGACCTGGGCCCACCATGTCTTATTAACAAAGCTCCACCCAGCCCACTCTGTAACACCATCAATAGCCGGATCACCGGCGCCTGGAACACCGCTATCATCAACAAACCATCCATCAGGCGGTGCATCTGTCCAGAACCTGCCTGCCGGTGCTTCTTCTAAACTCGGCCCCAGGGGTAAGCCTTCGAAGTCCTCCAACAACAATTGGACAATACTGCCTCCTAAAGAGCCGTTTACTTCCAGATTGTCAATCGCCCACCACCAGTCGTTTCCGGCATCAAACAAACCGAAGCTGATGACCATACTTGTTGCCCCTGCAGGATTATCAATGCTAACATTGACTGTCTCATTTGTGGCGTCCGCTTTGAAATTAGGACTGCTTGAATCGGATTCCCAAAGCAACACATCAACCCACTCTCCTGAATCAAAGGAAACACTCACACTGGCTGTTTGATGATAGTAATCATCGAACTCCGGGCGCCAGCTCGAATCGAATTTGAGTTCGATCGTACCGGGCTCTACACCCGATATATCGATAGCGGGTCTATCGAGAAAGCTGTTAAACGTACCTTCTGCATGAGGTGCATCATCCCACTCATCCGGATCGGCAACAGCCACAGTGCCGGTTCCAAGTTCAAACGTCGAACGCTCCTGGTCACCGGCTACCTGGACCCACCAATCCTTGTCCGCAAAACTCCAGCCGGCCCATTCGACAACACCATCGGTAGCGGGGTCACCAATTCCCGGCATACCGCTATCGTCAATGCTCCAGCCGTCCGGGGACGTTTTAGTCCAGAAATTGCCCGGAGGTGCTTCATCAACGCTGGGAGTCAAAATCACACCATCGAACTTCTCAGAGAAGATGCGTACCGGGACAGCTTCACTCTTGGTAAAGCCGCTGACTTGTACATTATCAATCGCCCACCACCAGTCATTGCCGGCATCGAATAATCCAAATTCCAAAACCAAACTCGTGGCCCCATCTGGATTCTCTAAATCAACAATGACTGTTTCGTTCGTGGCGTCCGGCTTAAAGTTCGGGCTGCTGCCATCGGATTCCCAAAGTAACAATTTCACAGGATCTGCTCCGTCGATAGAAGCAGTCAATATTGCCGACTGGTGATAATTGTCATCAAACTCAGGACGCCAGCTCGAATCGAATTGGAGTTGAAGCGTACCAGCCTCAAAACCGGAAATATCAATCTCAGGCGTACTTAGCCATGTATCATAAGGATTATCTGAATTAGGCCCCGGATGATCTGCGTCATCCCACTCATCCGGGTCAGCGACAGCAACAGTACCTTGTCCCAGCTCAAATTCAACTCGCCTTTGATTACCAGCTACGCCGATCCACCAATCCTTATTGGTGAAGGCCCACCCGGCCCACTCGGTTACACCGTCGGTAGCCGGATTGCCGATGCCGGGAACACCACTTTCGTCAATTACCCAACCCTCGGGCGGCGTTTCCGTCCAGACTTCATCAGCAGAACTCTCATCCACGCTTGCACCAAGCTCCAAACCTTCGAAGTCCTCGTAAAGTGCGATAACTCTTTCTCTGGGAAGACCGCTGACTTCCAGGTTGTCAATCGCCCACCACCAGTCATTTCCTGCCTCGAATAAACCAAACGTTAAGACCACGCTTACAGCTCCCGTAGGAACTTCCAAATCGACAATGATGGTTTCATTGGTTGATGTATCGGGCTTAAAGTTCGCACTACTCGGGTCGGATTCCCATCGGAATAGCTCTATCGGCTCTGCTCCATCGAAGGAAGCTGTCAGATTCCCTGTCTGCTGATAATTGCTGTCAAATTCCGGACGCCAGCTTGAATCGAATTTAATTTGAACCGAGCCAGCCTCAAAACCGCCAACATCAATTGAAGGCGTATCGAGGAATGTCTTGTACCAGCCCGATGCCGCCGAATCCGTATGATCCGCATCATCCCACTCATCCGGGTCGGCCACAGCGACAGTGCCCTGTCCCAGCTCGAATTCAACCCGCCTTTGATTGCCAGCTACGCCGATCCACCAATCCTTGTTGGTGAAGGCCCATCCGGCCCACTCGGTTACACCGTCGGTAGCCGGATCACCGATTCCAGGCACACCACTTTCGTCAATTATCCAACCCTCGGGCGGCGTTTCCGTCCAGACTTCATCAGCAGAACTCTCATCCACGCTCGCACTAAGCTCCAGGCCCTCGAAATCCTCTGCAAGGACCACGATTCTTTCCCTCGGTATGCCGCTGACCTGAACGTTGTCAATTGCCCACCACCAATCGTTGCCGGCATCGAGCATGCCAAACGTAACGACCATCTTTTTGGCGCCTGATGGCCTATCTATATTAACAGTAACAATCTCGCTGGTGGCATCAGGCTTAAAGGATGCTCCGGGCTGAGATTCCCATCGCATTACTTCGATGGGATCGCCACTATCAAATTGTACCGTGACGTTCGCAGTTTGTGTGTCTTCAGGACGCCAGCTTGAATCAAATTTAAGCTGTAGTGTACCTGCTCCATATTTTATCGCCGAAACGTCAATCTCAGGAGTGCTGAGGAAACTATTCAGCAGACCCTCGGCACGGGGCATATCATCCCATTCGTCCGGATCTACCACGGCCACTGTACCGTTAGCCAATACGAATTGGCTTCGTTCCTGATCACCGGCTGTTTCCGTCCACCATGCTTTGTTTGCAAAACTCCATCCGGCCCACTCGGTAACTCCGTCGTTAGCTGAATCACCGGCACCGGGAACACCACTATCATCAATCAACCAGCCGTCCGGGGGCATCTTTGTCCAGACAGCGCCACCGGTAAGTGCCTCATCCACATTCGGTCCCAGGACCAGGCTTTCAAAATCCTCTTCGAGTAACAGAACTCTTCCGGTAGTTGGAATGCGGCGAACCAGTCGAATATCATCAATGAGCAGCCTGCCCGTGCCGCCGAGTTCTGGATTGTCCTTTTCGCCGACTCCGATGGCAATCTCTCCAACCGCTGTTAAGTCCACACCTGCAATCTGGAATTCTTCCATGGAAATTGCCCATAACTGCCAGTCATTGGCAAATACCGCCTCCGAACCATTTGCATGATATACCGTGCTGGACGTGCCGGTGGTATCTTGTAATCTTAAATACAGCGGGTCGGGTGAATTACTGCCAATTCCTATGTCCTGCGAGTCAACGATCGGGCCGGGAGAACCAGCCGTTAAGTTGGAAAATGTCGCTTCACATGTGGCTTTTGCATTGCGAGCAGTAACAACAAGACCTACAAAAACATCCTGGGCCATCGGCATGCTCCAGCTTGATGGATCGGCCGGATCAGTACTCATAACAGGCGACCAGTTGACACCATCGGCAGAGTGCTCAGCGGTGAATACGTTGCTGGCCGAACGCGATAGCTTGATCCAATGGGGACCGGTAATCGCACCGGCACCGGTGTGCGTGCTGTGAGTATCCTGTGCCACAGTGGACCTGAACTGAAACGCCAACCTGCCCGACGGTGTTACTACAACCATCGCATGAATCGAGTCCGCATCCAGTGTGTTACGAATCATCACACCCGCCTTGGCCCAGGAATGAGTATCACTCACACTCTCAACCTTCGCCACAATCGAACCGGGGCCACTGAGAGTTTTATATGCAAAGTGGAATTCATCAGATGTCCCTCCTATGTCCGCTCCGGAGCCGGTCATGATATAGTTCTGAGCTGCCGCATCAAAGCTGAGACTGCCAACACCGGCCGGCCGACCCTGAAACCACAGAGTCAGTCCCATCAGTCCGTTCAGGGTGTAGTCCTGTGATGTATCAAACGTGCTCACGACTTCAGAATAGGACGCGGTGCTGTTATCGTAGAAAAACGGCATGGATTGGACACCACTGTGAACAATGATTTGTTCAGTGAAAGGAGGATCTGTGTAACCTGCCTGAGAACCGTTTGCCGGCTCATCCCATCCGTCTTTCCAAGTATCATATATCCTGTCGGGTGGATAATCGTTGTAATCCTCGAAATCATCCACAATCACAAACTCAACCGTTGTAAAGCTCCAGATATCACCGGGCATGCTCGTGCCATCGGATGTTTCCTCGTCAATGCGCCAATAATATGTAATTCCCGGCAAAAGCGTACCAGGGTCGAAGCTTAGTGCCGCCTGGTTGCCTTGAGACGTTCCGCCAGTACCGGCAGCCACATCAGCCTCGTTGGTTCCAAGGTAAACATCATGAGAAACCGCATCGAGACCGGGGGCCCAATTAAGGTCTTCATTTGTCATGACCTCCGTTTGACCATTTGCAGGCTGTGGCCTCCATGCGACCGCTGATGTGGTGGAACTGTTGAACAATTCCACAACCTCACCATCGGTTAGACCACCTTTATAAACGCGGACCTCGTCGATAGTGCCTGTCAGAAAATCACTTGGATTTTCCCCATCCCATTCCTGTCCCAGTGACCAGCGGTCGTCTGCGCTGAGGCTGAAACCCGCCTGGTGATTATTTTCCTGTACACCATCAACATATATGTAACCGGTACCGCCCCGCCGCACATACGTTAGCATATGCCACTGGCCATCAGTAACGATTGTTGTCGAGTGGCCTTCGTAGCCATTATCATACATCGCCAATCGCTGGTTATCAGTAGCAAGCAGAGCCACATTACCGCCAGTACCGCTATTGATTGAAAACCAATCGCCTGTATCGGCCGTCTTGACCCAGGCGTTCATGGTGAAGTCATTGCCTTGAATATCGTCAGCGACGCCGTCCATCGTTATATAGTCGTCCCCGTCAAGGAATACAGCCTGGCCGAGCCATCCCTCGACATATTCCGGATCGCCGGCAAGTGTCGCCTCATTATTCAAACCGGACGAATCCTGTGTATCTCCGTCGAACGTCCACCACCCGACAAGATCAGCGGCATTGACTGTACATGTCAGAAACAGACTCAACACCAAAATAACAGATAAATCAACCAGTATTCTGGACATAAGAAATCCTCCTTCTGAAATAGTTGCAATTTTAAAAAAACCATCCTCAATCACAAAGCCTCAAAGCATTATAAAACCGGAACCCACAAACCGCTAAGAAATTGACTTCACTCAACGAAGATTCTCTTTGAATATATGCCTGACTAATTTTATTTATACCAAATTGCCCCCCTTTTCGTCAAGAATAATCCTTGTTTGATACATTGAGTTTTTTAAGCATTAACATTTCGAATTCAAAAACAAAGGTTGAAACAAACAGCACCGGTTATCAATTCTTCATTGACATTACTTTCGAGCTTGCCATAATATAATTCGTATGACCTGCAAACAGGATATGCCACAAAAAAAGTATTTCACAGCAAATCCAGTTTGATTGCCAGTTATTTAGCACTGAAAAGGACTCGGAAAGGAAAATCTTCATCATAATATACATTCTTCGCAAGAATCTAAATACGCTTCAGTAATAACGAGGTTAATAACTTAGAGACAACGCTTATGTATAAATACTTCAAATCTTTAGAATCAATAGCTGTCTTTGCACGTGCGGGCTCAGGCATTGGCCGGACCATAATTTTATTGTTGATTTTTGTCACAGCTCGGCCTGTTCTGGCCGGTTTGGCAGGACAATATGCCGTTGATGTTGGGCCCTATGTGCAGGTTAAAAGCCCATCCGCAGCGGTGGTTCACTGGGATACGCCTGACGTATGCAACTCCATCGTAGAATACGGCACAACCGAATCGCTGGGTCTGCGAACAGAGGATTCCTCAAGCACCTCCACTCATCAGGTAATGTTAAGCAACCTGCAATACAGAACAAAATATTATTACCGTCTCGGCTACAGCAAAGATACAACAGAGCACTTTACTGATATCTATACATTTGATAACGCCATCAATTATACCCACATGGACTGCTCGAATATCGCTTCGCCCTATCCGATAGACTCACTTAGCTCATTGTATGAGACCGCTGCCGAACACATAATCAATCAAACCGGCATCATGAAAGGCTTTTGTCTGGTCTATGGCTGTGGAGAAGGACGTCTGGCGTTCGAGCTGGCTAAACGCAGCGACCTTGTCATTGTTGGGGTGGATACGGATTCGGCCGGTGTTAGCACCGCAATCAAAAAACTGATGCAGGCGGGGGTTTACGGGGCCCGAATAAAAGTGCGAAAGGTTGATTCGCTGGAAAGCCTGCCATTTACCAAATATTTTTTTAACCTGATAGTCTCAGACAATATTCTTTCTGAAGGTATGCCTGTCGGCTCTGCCGCCGAGATGTACCGTGTCCTGCGGCCCAGCGGTGGTTCAATTTATCTTGGCCAGCCGGATGCTTGCCCCAATGAGCTTACTAAAGATGAACTGAATCTCTGGTTCAAAGCCGGCGCCCTTAGCTACACAACTAATGATGAAAATGGATTATGGGCCCAGGTCGTTCGCGCCCCGCTGTTTGGTTCAGCGGATTGGCCCCGTCAGTATGGCAATCCGGATAATGCCGCCAACACAGGCGACACGCTTGAAGGGGCCACACAAACCGACCATCTGATGATACAATGGATCGGCTCTCCCGGAGCAGATTTCGGAGCGGACCGTAATCCACGTATGCCAGCGCCGGTCATGGCCAATGGTCGGCTGTATCATCAGGGACTGAACCGAGTTATGGCGATGGATTCCTACAACGGAAGTATATACTGGTCATTGGAGATTCCTGACTCATTGAGGGTTAATACACCGCGGGAAGGCGGATATGTCTCTGCAGATGCGGATGGATTATATATAGCAGTTGATGATGACTGCTGGTTTCTTGACGGAGATACGGGCGCTCGAATAAGAACATACAAACTGAATGATGACGGCCTTGAATGGGGTTATGTGAGCATTTCAGGTGATAAACTATATGGCAGCGCTCAGTTCGACGGGGCCCATTACACAAATATCTGGGGCAGTTCAAAAACAGGGTGGTATGATGCCACATCAGGCGGTAATACCCATAAAGTTTGCAGCAAATATATTTTTGCCAGTAATAAAAACACCGGCAGCCGAATCTGGACTGATGACCGCCTCGAATGCGGCGCTATTATCAACTCGACGATTACTATCGCTGGAGGTCGGGTTTACTTTGTTGAGAGCCGTAACGCCAGAGTTAAGAATTATCGTTCGGGCCAAATCGGAATCCCCGAGTTGTGGACTGACCAATACATAGTTGCTCTCGACCAGAATACCGGTGCGATGCTTTGGGAAAAAGCCATTGATACCGCCGACGGCATTCTGGTCTTCTATATGCAGTATAAAAACGAACAGTTGTTTATTACCTCTTCGGACACACGTTACAATATATATGCGTACAATGCTGCGAATGGTAATCCCTTATGGTCCCGTAATCATCCATGGACGAATAATAATCACGGCGGACACATGCAGCATCCGGTGATTGCAGGTAATGTCATATACCTTGAGCCTAATGGTTATGACCTTATCACGGGCAAACTTATAACCACACAAATGGGCCGCCATGCAGGTTGTGCCACCTATGCCGGTACAGCTGGGGCCTTAATCTACCGCGGCGAAGGCGGCAATATAGGCATGTGGGATACCAATTCCAAAACGGTTACCACATGGTCGGGCATTCGTCCCGGTTGCTGGCTGAGCACTATCCCCGGCGGTGGAATGGTTCTTTTACCGGAAGGCAGCGGTGGATGCAGTTGCAACGGATGGCTTAATACATCAGTTGGCTTTGTTCGTAACAGGCCGGTACCAACACCCAGGCAGCGAAACTAAACAAAGGAACTGTGATGAGATATAAGATGAAGAAAACCCGAACTTTTTTGGCACTTAACAATACACACTGTATTAGATTGCTTATGATCGCGTTTGTAGTTGTCTGTGCCTTTAGTTCAGCAGTCGCCGAGGACTGGCCCACGTATATGCATGACAACGCAAGAAGTGGGGTAACCGCCGAATCTCTTCTTCTGGATGAGCTTGATGAGAGTTGGGTGTATGCTTCACCTGCACCGCCTCAGATAGCCTGGGATGGAGGCGCTCCTTGGGATGCCTATCGGTCAAGTAACGCCAGCGCTTTTGAACTAACGCCGCAACGTGACTTCGATTTTGTGTTTTTCGTTACTGTTGTTGGGCAATCGCTCTACTTCGGCTCTTCGGTGACAGATTCCGTCCATTGTCTTGATACTCGTACCGGCCGCCAGAAATGGTTCTTCACCACTAACGGCCCGGTCCGTTATCCTCCAGCTTATGACGACGACAAGCTCTACTTCGGCTCTGATGACGGCTACGTTTATTGTATCAGCGCCCGCGACGGTTCTTTAGTTTGGAAATACAGTCCATCAGGAGATACCCGCCTTATAGGCAACAATAACAGTCTGATACCGATGTGGCCTGTCAGGACAGGCACCGCGGTGCTTGATGGAAAAGTATATTTTGCGGCGTCACTTGTGAACTGGCAGCGTTCCTATCTGTGTAGCGTCGATGCCAAAACCGGTTCGGTTAGTGGTGCAGGTCTTTACAGTGTCTCGGGGGGCATTACACCAATGGGCGCTATTCTGGCTTCACAAACCAACCTCTATCTGCTCCAGGGCAGATTACCTCCTTATTCCTTCAATCGCGCAACAGGTGCTGTTTTAGGTACTATTGGCGATAGAGGTCAGAGCGGCTGCTACGCCCTGTTGACGCCGGATTCACGTTTTGTTCGCGGCAACGCAAAGTTCCACGAGGCCGGTTATGAGCTTGCAGAGCACAACACAGATTCCAAAGACCATATAGCTACACACCCAAATGGCCGCCGGCTTGTCGTTTCTGGAAATACGGCTTATTTATTAACGAAAACTTCACTTTCAGCTATTCGTCGAAGCAATGGAAGTCTAAGATGGTCGGTCCCCTGTGATTGCCCGTATGTTCTGATTCTGGCAGGTGATGTTTTATTCGCAGGCGGTACCAACAAAGTAATTGCTTACAGTACCACCAACGGAAATGGACTCTGGCGTCGGGCTGTTAACGGTCGAGCACGAGGACTGGCTGCCGCTGATGGACGCCTCTTTGTCAGCACCGATACCGGAAGCATTCATATGTTTGGCCGTGACAATTTACAAGCTGATTTGGACAAAAATGATGATGTCAGTCTGCTTAATATTTCTATGTTACCCAAGGATCATCTCAGAGGTGCCGACCGAAAAAATGCACATTGACCTTGTGATAACTAACTGGATTATGTAAAAAAGCAACATAAAGTAACATTACATTGATTAGCGGATTCAACTCATAAGTGCAACTGAGTCGCCAAAATTATGGTGAGTTGTTATACTCTCTCACTGGATTTTGGTTACCTCAGATAAGGAACACTTATGAGAAAGTACAGACAACTCACCGAAGAAGATCGTATCGAGATTTATGCGATGAAGCAAGCAGGAAAAGAACAAAATATGATTGCAGCCGAACTGTGCGTTCATCCCAGCACTATCAGCCGGGAGTTGTCCCGCAATACCGGCCTGCGTGGATATCGTCCTAAACAGGCCCATCAGAAGGCGTTACAGCGAAGGTTTAATGCCTGCAAGGCCGTCAAAATGACGCCGGAGACAATTGGCTACATTGAATGCAAGCTCGGTCAAGAGCATTCACCCGAGCAGATCGCCGAGCGAATGAAGCAAGACCCCGGCTGGCATGGCCCGGCGGTCAGCCATGAACGAATTTACCAGCATATCTGGCAGGACAAAGCCCATGGCCGCATGCTGTACAAGCATTTGCGAATTGCCGGAACCAAACAACGTCGCAAACGCAGGAACAGCCGTGATATGCGTGGAACCATCAAAAATCGGGTAGGAATTGAAGAGCGTCCCAATATCGTAGAGAGAAAAATCCGCATCGGTGACTGGGAAGGTGATACGGTCGTCGGCAAGAATCATCAGGGGGCATTGGTAACACTGGTTGACCGAAAAAGCAAGCTGACGCTGATTGGCAAGGTAGATCGTTATACCGCCGAAGCAGTGGAAAAGACAATCGTCAGCCTGATGGAGTTGCTGCCCAGGCGGAACTATACGCTGACTGTTGATAACGGCAAAGAGTTTGCAAGCCATGAATCGGTTGCCGAAACACTCCGAATCAAGGTGTACTTTGCTGATCCGTACAGTGCCTGGCAGCGGGGATTGAATGAAAATACCAATGGCTTGATCCGACAGTATGTGCCCAAAAATAGTGATGTTCGAACGCTGACAGATGAGCAGGTAAGGCACATCATGAATCGGTTGAATAATCGCCCAAGAAAATCACTTGGCTATTTGACACCCAATGAAGTATTTTATGAACGGAAAAGATTAACTGGATAACAAAACAGGATTTGACTCAGTTGCACTTGGGAGTTGAATCCGCCATTAATATTGGATAGCAGATATGGCAATTACACTAACTAAAGAATACAAATTTTGGCGTTACCGGATTTTTGTGCTAACGTGGCTGACCTATGCCGGTTTTTATTTATGCCGTAAGAATTTCAGCATTGCCATGCCTTTGCTTAGTCAGGATCATGGATTTACAAAAGACAATTTCGCCATGCTTCTGTTCTTCTACAGCCTGTTTTATGCACTGGGCCAGTTTTACAACGGATTTTTATCCGACAAGTTCGGTCCTCGACTGATTGTTGGAATCGGGCTCTTTCTATCAATATTTGCGAATGTATTTCTGGGTTTTGGCACATCTTTACTTTTGTTTGGCTTGTTTCTGTGTCTCAATGGGACCGGGCAATCAACAGGCTGGTCCGGAACCGTCAAGAATATGGCGCCCTGGTTTCGGCGTAAAGAACGGGGAGTGGTTATGTCCTGGTGGGCAACCTGTTATGTCATTGGCGCAATTGTATCAACGGGCCTTGCAACTTTTATAGTAACACACCCATTGCTCCTGCGAACAAGCGACCTGAAAGACCCATCTGGCCTGGTAATTCAACTGCGCGATGAGCAAAACTCACTCTCAAAGTATCTTAGAGAGCAATTTTCATCCGAAAGCCAACAATTACTCAGTGCTTATGATGAAACAGGAGCTGTTTCCGAAACGCTGCTTCTGGCAATGGTATCAGAATTAAATACGGTACTACAGGGCCCATGGCTTTACGACAAACAACGCTTTGAAAGCATCCATTTATCAGATAGAACCACCACTAACATAGAGAATTTGATTGCGAAAACACCTGAGCAGCAAAAAAAGGAACTGAAAGGCAAGAATTGTATTTCCTTCAACAAGACCTTGCTGGAAGAAACCTATCCACAGAAATTCAAGTTGAAATGGCGCCGCAGCTTCTGGGTTCCGGCCGTTGTGCTAACGCTTATAGCTTTGTGTTTTATCACTTTCACGCGTAACAAACCCAGCGATGCAGGCCTTCCGGAAATTGCCGAAGACGATGACGATGATAGCGAATCAGCCAAGAATGCAAATAGTAATACAAAATTGTCATCAAAAGAACTTCTCGCTGTTGTTCTGAAAAATCCCATAGTATGGCTTATCAGTCTAATGTATTTCTTCACGAAAATGGGGCGATACGCGATATTTTTCTGGCTGCCTTTATATATGGTCGAACATCTCGGCTACAGCCTTTCAGAGGCGGGTTATACTTCTATTCTTTATGAAGGTGTGGGTTTTGCCGGAGTAATTGCCGCCGGTTATGTTTCGGACAAACTTTTTCAATCCCGTCGGATGCCCGTGGGAGCCCTGGGGATGTGGGGCCTGGCCATAGCTTGCTTTTTCCATCCCCAATTAGCCGCATGGAGCCACCTTGGTAACGCAATTGGAATATCACTGATAGGATTCTTTACCTACGGCCCGGATGCCTTGATGTCGGGCGCCGCAGCCATTGACGCATGTTCGCCAAAGGCTGCCGGATTAGCCGCCGGTGTCATTAATGGTGTCGGCTCACTCGGACAGATGGTATCGGGTTTTATAGTCGCTTATATAGCAAGCAAACTTGGTTGGGACAGCCTGTTCTATTTCTTTGTGATAATAGCCTTTATCGCAGGCAGCCTGCTCGCAGTAAAGTGGAACTGGATCCCCGAAGCTCACAAACCGGTTTCTGAACGAAATTCGGAGTCTATTTGATGAAAACAAAAAAGCAGAAAGACAAAATACTCTTTACGCCCGGACCTCTGACAACCAGTCAAACCGTTAAACAGGCTATGCTGCGAGACCTGGGTTCTCGGGATTCTGAATTTATTGCAATTGTTCAGGAAATCAGGCAAAAACTGGTTGAACTGGGTCAAGCCAACCCGGGCCAGTACACTGCCGTTCTTATGCAGGGCAGTGGTACTTTTGGTCTGGAAGCAGTCGTTTCATCTACGGTCCCGCCCGATGGCAAGTTGCTGATAATTATCAATGGAGCTTATGGAAAACGACTCGCTAAAATCGCATCAGTGCTTAAGATTGATACCATCACACTCGAATATCCCGAAAACACAATACCGAACCTTCGTGAAATAGAAGATACACTCAAGACCGACAAAAAAATCACCAACGTCTCAGTTGTGCATTGCGAAACGACTACAGGAATTATCAACCCCATCAAGGAAATCGGTGGATTGGTTGCAAAATCCGGTGCAAGATATTTTGTAGATGCGATGAGCAGTTTCGGCGCGGTTCCTGTTAATCTCCACGAGTGCAACATTGATTATCTTGTCTCCTCCGCCAACAAGTGCATTGAGGGTGTACCAGGTTTTTCATTTGTTTTATGCAAAATCAGCTCACTCAGAGAAACTGCCGGCTACGCACGTAGCGTGAGCTTCAACCTGCTCCAGCAGTATCAGGGTCTTGAAAAGAACGGTCAGTTTCGTTTTACCCCCCCTACTCATACTCTTACGGCATTTCATCAGGCCCTTAAGGAACTGAAGGCCGAAGGCGGTGTCAAAGGCAGAGCCAAGCGTTATCGTAAAAACTACGAAACTCTCATCGAAGGTATGCGCAAAATGGGATTTAAAGAATACCTAATACCTGAACAACAGGGATATATTATCACCTCGTTTCTATATCCGGATGACCCAAATTTTTCATTTGAAAAGTTTTATGAAAGTCTGAATCAAAAGGATTATGTAATTTACCCCGGCAAAGTTACTGACGCCAATTGCTTCCGGATTGGTAATATCGGCAAAATCTACGAATCCGATATCAAAGCCCTCCTGGTTGCAATTCGGGATACAATTGCCGAGATGGGTGTTAAACTTAATTAAAGCAGCAGATACACTTTGATTAGTATTGAGACGGCTTAGAAGAGTAAGATGGGATTTAAAAAGAATAATCTCGACAACCTGAGTTCCGAAGGCGACCTGAACATCTCTCCGCGTCGCAAGGCCTGGGCGAAAAAGCATATTGACGCCGAGACTCAGCGTTGGCTTGATTTGGATGCTAAGTATTTCTTGCGCCAGTCACTCTCAACACCATGTTTGAACGTCCTGTCTCACTGCGAAGGCATTAACCTCCAGGACCTTCAGGGCCGTGACCTTATGGACTTCCACGGTAACAACGTACACCAGGTCGGATTCGCCAACCGCCGAGTGATTGAAGCTGTCAAGAATCAAATGGACAAGCTTGCTTTCTGCACGCGCCGTTATACCAATATACCAGCCATAAAACTTGCCGAAAAGCTGACCCAACTGGCTCCTGGAAAATTAAACAAAGTTCTCTTCGCACCGGCCGGAACAGCAGCTATTGGAATGGCTTTGAAACTGGCACGGATGGCTACCGGCAGGCATAAGACTATTTCAATGTGGGATTCATTCCACGGTGCCTCGCTCGATGCCATCTCTATCGGTGGAGAAGCTATCTTTCGCAAAAATGCAGGCCCCCTCCTGCCCGGTACAGAGCATGTCCCCCCGCCGGACTGCTACCGATGCCTTTGGGGATGCACAGAAGATAACTGCGATCTGCAATGTGCCGACTATGTCGAGTATGTTTTGAGTAAGGAAGGTGACGTCGCAGCCGTAATAGCCGAGACTGTACGAAGTACGTCGATTGTTCCTCCAATTGGTTACTGGAAAAAAATTCGTACGGCGTGCGATAAATATGGTGCATTACTGATACTTGATGAAATACCCCATTGCCTCGGCCGTACAGGAAAAATGTTTACATGCCAGAACTTTGATGTTGTTCCGGATATATTGGTTATCGGCAAAGGTTTGGGCGGTGGAATATTTCCACTGGCAGCTCTTATAGCCCGAGAGGATTTAGACATAATGCCGGACCGTGCCCTTGGCCATTATACACACGAAAAAAATCCGGTTGCCTGTGCGGCGGCTATTGCAACAATCGAATGTATTGAAGAAGACAATCTGACGGCTAATGCGAAAAAAATGGGCATTTATGCCATGAATCAAATGCGTAAAATGATGCAGCAGCACAAAATAATCGGAGCGGTCAGAGGCCTCGGCCTCATGATGGGAATGGAGCTGGTTAATGACCGCAAGACAAAGGAACCGGCAACCGAAGAAGCTGAGCAGGTAATGTACAGCGCACTAAGCAAAGGGCTTAACTTCAAGGTAACAATGGGCAGTATCATTACCCTGACGCCCCCATTAACGATTACGAAACAACAAATGGACAGAGCCTTGAACATCATGGAGGAATGTCTTGAAGAAGTTGAAGGATAGTAATTATAA
The DNA here is from genome assembly GCA_019456195.1 of Planctomycetota bacterium. Classification (GTDB taxonomy): domain Bacteria; phylum Planctomycetota; class Phycisphaerae; order Sedimentisphaerales; family Anaerobacaceae; genus NIOZ-UU13. Next base: position 22,248 of record VRUK01000091.1, read on the forward strand.
AAGAATCTGTTTTAGAGTCTTTAGAAGGATTTATTGAAAATACCGGAGTAAAACTGATGAACAGAAAACCACCGTTTAGAAGAAAAACAGCTATCTCGTACAAGACGGAAGAAAAAACTGTACTGCGTGGATACGATTTGAGCGAATTAGCGGAGAAGGGCTATTCTTTTTGTGACGCGATGTTCGTGATGTTCCAGAATAGAATACCTACTGAAAACGAAGAAAAGATGCTCAAGTATGAGATGGGCGTGTTCCTGGAACATTCTATGTCGCCATCTGCTGTTGCAGCGATAGGCGTTAGCACCGGCAGGCCGAATCTGCCCACCACTGTGGCCGCTTCGATTATGACCTTCGGCGGTGTGCATGGACCGGGCGCTGCACATGGTTATATGATGAACAAGTACATCGAGCGGGCACGCGCCGAAGGCAAAACACTCGATGAAATGGCCAAGATACTCGTCGATGAGTACCTCGATAACAAAAGACCGGTTATGGGTCTGGGGCAGCCCCAGCATGTTGACAGTGACCCCCGGGCCGAACCGATCCATGTAAAACAGGAGGAGCTGGAAGTCGGCGGTGTGTATCTGGAGTTTCAAAGAGCAGTTGAAAAACACTTCCATGCAAGGAGAAAAAAAGAAGGTAGGTCTTATGTAGGTGTCAATGTCGTAGGAGCAGGTAATACCGCTTTGTGTGACATAGGATTTTCGCCAAATGCGGCCTGGTGTATCGGCAGCGTTTGTCGCGGCTTCAGTTGTTCGGCCCACGCTTTGTTCAATATGAAAAAAGGACGTGCATGGGGTGCTTCACGCAGGGAACCAATGGTACAGATGATAGACCTCACTATGATTGAGTATGCTGGCCCGGAAGACAGGATAGTCCCTAAACAGGAAGAAAGGCAACAATACGCCAAAGATCAAAAAGAACAAGGAGAATACAAGAAGTGGGTAATCTAAACGAAGAAAAGAAAAAAAGAAAAATCGGCAATTTAGGCAACGAGAAGATGCCCTACGATTACTATGAAAGGGAATACGGCACCGTACCGCCCGATACCAAGAGAAAGCCTTTCAGATGGGTC
>VRUK01000092.1 GCA_019456195.1 Planctomycetota bacterium
CAGTAGACAGCGCCGACCCCAAGTGCCGTAAGAGTAACATACAAAGTGTTATTCACATTCATTTTGCTCTTACAGGCAGGCGGCTATATTATTGTGGCTCAGAACCCTGCTCATATTAACACAAAATGGAACAGCGGCAGATTTTTCATATCACAGGCTTCGATATTCGGCCCGTTCGAACTCGCAAGCAAACTCGATAGTAATGGAGAAAAAATTGAACTTCGCAATGCCGAAGGGAAGGTAATCGACAAGATTGATTATCAGCTTGGATTTCCCTGGCCTACTGTCGGTGATGCAGTGCCTGAAGATCAACCTGGAACGGGCAGTTCTATCCAATTAGTCAAACCGGTGTTTGATAATGACCTTGGCGGCAGTTGGCGTTCGGCTTATCCTACGCCTGCCGAACAAAATACCTTTGTTTATGCAGAGAACATTCCACCTCATATCCGACAGGTCAAACATTCGCCGAAACAGCCAAAATCAGACGAGGTTGTAACTATCACTGCTAAGGTAACAGACTCCGATGGAGTAGCTGAAGTTTCGCTGGTATATCAAATCGTGGAGCCCGGCAATTATATCAATATCAACAATGAAAGGGTGTATCCCTTTGATTGGACCAGCATAAATATGAATGATGACGGACTCAACGGAGATGAAGCCGCTGGTGATGATATTTACACTGTGCAAATGCCGGATTCTTTGCAGATTCACCGTCGGCTGATACGCTATCGAATTGTAGTTATAGACAATAGCGGACAAGGCCTTAGAGTACCTTACCTTGACGACCCACAGCCGAATTTTGCATATTTTGTTTATGATGGTGTGCCGCCCTGGCGTGGTGCTGATCGGCCCGGAGTTACACCCGTTATTGAATATGGTACCGATGTTATGCGAAGTCTGCCCGTTTATCATCTTATAAGTAAGAAAACGGACGTTGAGAATGCTACGTGGCTTGAGCGGCATGAGGGAGGGGATCCTCAACGAAAAGACTTTAAATGGTACGGTACGATGGTCTATGATGGACAGGTGTACGACCATATCAGGTACCGTATGCGCGGCGGTGTCTGGCGCTATGCTATGGGCAAGAATATGTGGAAAGTCGATTTCAACCCTGGGCATTATTTCCAGGGGCGTGATGACTTCGGTAAAAAATATAAAACAAAATGGAACAGACTTAACTTCTCGGCCTGCATCCAGCAGGGCAGCTTCGGGCACCGTGGTGAACAGGGCATGTTTGAGGCGGTTGGTTTCAGGCTTTTCAATATGGCCGGCGTTCCTGCCCCGAAGACTAACTATGTGCAATTTCGGATCATCGATGAGCAATATGAAGATGGTACGCTCAATGCCTCCCATCCGTCGTTAAACCGCAGCGGAACCCAGTATGATGGTGATTTCTGGGGTCTTTATTTGGCGATTGAACAAATGGATGGTCATTTCTTGGATGAGCACGATTTGCCGGATGGTAACCTTTATAAAATCGAAGGACATAATGGAGAATTGAATAATCAGGGTCCGACAGGGGCTTCGAATCGCTCTGATTTCAATACGTTTAAGCAGGGCTACTACAATGATCCCGATCCGAGTGAGCAGTGGTGGCGGCAGAATGTTGACCTGGAAAGCTATTATTCCTATCGGGCCGTCGTCGAGGGCATCCACCATGGTGACGTTGGATACGGGAAAAACTATTTCTTCTATCTTAATCCCGAAACTAATATCTGGTCTCAGTTGCCGTGGGACCTCGATCTGACCTGGGCGAATAATATGTATGGTGATAGTGAAGACCCGTTCAGGAAACAAGGTGGAATCCATAGGCGCGGCGTCCTTTTTCTGGAATTTCAAAATCACCTCCGCGAGTTCCAGGATTTGCTCTATAATCCTGAGCAGATGAACCAGTTAATTGATGAATTTGCCTCTATCATTGACGACCCCGGCGGGGGACTTTCAATGGTGGACGCAGACCGGGCTATGTGGGATTATCACTGGGCTGTTGGTGATGGTGCCTATCCTAAATATCTTTCCCGCACAGCTTCAACCAAGGCAGGCCAGGGCCGGTTTTATCAGAGAGCCGCAACCAAAGACTTCCCTGGAATGGTTCGGATTATGAAAGATTACGTTGCCTCGGGCAACCGGTCGTTTGATACTCCCACGTATGATGCAGCTCTGCCGGTCAGACCCTATGTAGCAGCTACCTGCGGACCTGATTTTCCAATCAATGCACTTACGTTTGAGGCAAGTCTTTTTAGTGACCCGCAGGGCAGCGGTACCTTTGCTGCGATGAAATGGCGAATCGCTGAGGTAACTCCCGGCTCAGAGATTACACCTGTGGGGCAAGATCAAGGTGCTGTGCTGATAGAGGACGGTGCCGAGTGGAAATATTTCAAAGGTATGCAAGAGCCTTCAAGGGGGCGAGATGGTTGGCGTCAGATCGGTTTTGACGATTCGAACTGGCTCAGGGGTAAAGCGGCAATCGGATACGGCGAATCATTCATTGTTACTAATCTAAGTGATATGAGGGGCAGATACTCGACCGTATATCTGCGAAAGACATTCGATGTGACAAACCTCGATGAAATCGGGATATTAACACTTCAAGCCAAGTACGACGATGGTGTCAACATTTGGATTAATGGTGTCCATGTCGTATCCGGTAACACGCATTCGGCGGAGCTGCCTTTTGATGCAGTCGTCAGTAACCGTTCAGAAAATCATGATTTTACTGCTTTTACTTTACCCGAGGCACAAAGTTATCTCGTTTCAGGCACAAACGTGGTCGCGGTGCAGGTAATTAATTCTTATCTGAGTAACAGTTCAGATTGTTTTATTGATATTCGATTGATTTCTGAGGCGGATGAACCAAGTGAGCCACCGAATACGCCGCTCAGTTACAGCCGGAAGCCGGGGAAATATGAGATAGATGCCGTTTGGGAAAGCCAGGAGATTACGGCCTTTAACAGTGACATACAAATACCAGCCAGTGCAGTCAATGTTGGGGATACATACAGGGTTCGCTGCCGGATGAAGGACAACAGCGGCCGATGGAGTCACTGGTCCGAGCCTGTTCAGTTTATTACCGGTGAGCCGCTGTCGGCGGGTATTCTGGAGAATCTGAGAATTACCGAGATAATGTACAATCCTTCCGGAGTGGCTATAGGTGGTTCGATTGACAAAGATGAATTCGAATTTGTCGAATTAAGTAATATCGGTGACGAAAGTATTGATTTGACATATATTTCTTTTGTTGATGGTATTATATTTGATTTTGCTCATGGCGGCATTATGAGTCTTTTGCCCGGCGAGTATGTTCTTGTTGTAAAGAATGAAGCGGCTTTTACATCTCGGTATGGTTTGAGTATGTCTGATAGAATCGCCGGCGAATATTTCGGCAATCTGTCAAACAGTGGAGAAAGCATAGCCCTGGAAGATTTCTGGAACGGTGTTATTGCAAAGTTTGAATACAATGACAGCCGGGGCTGGCCGCTGCCGGCTGATGGCGGTGGTCATTCGCTGGTGCCTTTGGATGATGCGATTCTTGGTGAGCCTGACGGTTCGCTGAATTACGGTGGTAACTGGCGAGCGAGCGCTTATATTGGCGGTTCACCCGGTCTGGATGAACCTGAAACTATAACTACTGTTGCCCTTAATGAAATTATGGCACATACCAATTATAGTGATCCTCAACATCCAGAGTATGATTCCAGCGACTGGATAGAGCTTTATAATGCGACAGGAACAATTATTAATCTGCAGGACTGGTATCTCAGCGATGACATCGGTGAGCTCAAGAAGTGGGCTATTCCTGCGATTGATATTGGCGGCTATGGCTGGATTAGTTTTGACGAGATAAATGATTTTCATAATCCCATCAGCAGCGGGTTTGGTTTGAACAAAGCCGGCGAAGAGGTTGTTCTTTCTTATCTGCCCGGCAGTTCGGAAGATCATGTAGTTGACTGTATCAGATTTAAGGGTCAGGATAACGACATATCCCTTGGACGTTACCCTGATGGCGGGGCGGATTGGCTTGCTATGGGACAGTCGCGGGATGCAGCTAACGGGAATCCTTTTCTGGGTGTGGTAATTGACGAGTTTATGTATCATCCTTTAGAGCTTAACGAAGAGTATATCGAGTTATATAATCCCACGGCAGGCACGATTTATCTGGAAAATGCCGAAGGTCCCTGGCGCTTAGATGGAGCTGTGGATTACACGTTTCCGGCGGGTACTTCAATTCCCGCAGGCGGTAGATTGATAATAGCAGGCTTTGACCCGGCTACTGAAACAACTCGATTGGCTACCTTTATTGCCACGTATGATGCCGGTTCGTTAACCCCCGGTGTGGAAATAGCAGGTCCCTGGTCAGGCTCACTATCCAATAGCGGTGAACGACTTGCCCTGGAATACCCTTTAGCACCGGACCAACCGGGACAGTCTGTTTGCTGGGTCATCGTGGATGAAGTGATTTATTCTGATGTGTTACCCTGGCCTGAGGCAGCCGATGGTGCCGGTGATGCCCTTCAGAGAGTATTTACCGGCCAGAATCATTCCGGCAATGCTCCTGCTAACTGGCAGGCAGCTTCTCCTACACCCGGGGTCAAACCCTGAATTAACGACAAAAAACAGTAATTAATTAGCCTTGAAGTTGATTGAATCCATAAAAGTTCAATGCGTTTTAATATAGTTGTCGATATATGTTATGGTAATCAATAGCAGGGGAACGGCTGTTTTTTTATCCTGCTGCGGTGCTTATACACAGCATTTGCCGTTTTCTTTATATTGAGCACTTTTTTTGTGGTTGTTATCTTTTGGTGGAATATAGTACAATTTTGATTACTATAATCTTGTTACTTTTTGTTTTTTCGTTTTTGGGGATGAGCATTGAGCGGTAAAGGCAATTTGTCATCTATAGGAATAGCCGCAAAAAAAGCTGGCATTTCTCGGCAATCTCTGCAATATTATCTCATGGTCGGACTGCTGGAGCCGACAGAAGTAACACATAGCGGGAGGAGGATGTTTGATGAAAGGGGCATTGAACGAATTAAACTGATAAAAAAACTGAATGACAGCGGCTATCCTTTGCGTGCCATAAGGGAGTTGTTTATGGAAGGCCGCAGTGATATGAAAGGGAGTTAACAGTGAGTGACTATGAGACCACCCAAAGAAAACGCAATATGATTGTGGGCGTTTTTGTGGTAGTAGGTGTATGTGCGCTGGTATGGCTGATATTTAAGTTCGGTGATTTGCCGACTGTAGTTACCAAGATGGGTTCTTTTGAGGTTTATGTTCAATTCCCGACAGCACCGGGAGTGCAGGCTGATACGCCCGTACGATTTTGCGGTTATCAAGTCGGCAGGGTTACAAAGGTTATGGCACCTGAGATACGAAAGGATAAGGTGACCGGCTTAGAGTATTATCAAACAATAGTTGTTCTTAGTATTGACAAAGCGTACGTTAATATTCCCTCTAACATTGATGTAAAACTTATGAGCCGGGGTCTGGGCAGCAGTTATGTCGAAATTAAACAATACCCAGAGAGAACCGCAGAGCCATTAGACCCGAATCGGCCGGAGACAATTTATTTGGTGGATCAAATATTGCTGCAGGGCTCGACTGGTATAACCAGTGAGTTCTTTCCAGAGGAAACCCAGAAAAAGCTGGAAAATATGGTTGATGGCCTCAGGGTTCTCATTGCTAATGCCAATGATATACTCGGCAGCCGCAGCAACAAAGAAAACCTCCAGAAAACTATCGCTAATCTTACTGAAGCATCGCATGAAGCTAAGCAGACAATAGAAGAATTCCGAAATTTTGCCATTGCCGGGACAGCAACTTTAAAGAATGTTGATACTAAAACAGAAGAACTCGTTGTTGCGATGGTCGATACGAGCGAAGAAATAGGTAAAGCTTCGGCGCAAATGCGGCTGATATTGGAGAAAATAAACAACGGCCATGGCAGTGCAGGTATGCTTATCAATGATGGGCGATTTTATGAAAGTCTGCTTGAGGATACTCAGCAAGTACAACTACTGCTGGAAGAGTTAAAGTCATTCATAACTCAGGCCCGTAATAAGGGTGTACCTATTAAGTTAAAGTGAAACTGATATTCTCTCCTGCATTTAGCTCTGCGACTTATCTTTGATGATTAACGAATGATAATCATCTTATTTTGAGAGCCGGATTATTTCTTACGGATAAGCCGTGATTTATTTTTCCAGCGTGCTTACGATACGGGTGGCTACCCGTTTTACACCGTCGTAACTGTCATTTCGTGCGGTGCGAATCTCTTGTATGAATTCTCCGGCTTTGTTGCCGATATCTTCCAGTTCCAGCGCAGCGTAGTGGCGGACGATTTTATTATCTTTGTTTTTCAGTTCCTCTATCAAAAGTTTCATAGCTTGCCGGCTTTGGTACATCCGACATAATGCACGAGCGGCGGCAATGCGGACCGAAGCGGATTTGTCCTGCAAAGCTTTTTGTAATGCGGTTTTGGCGGCTTCGGCATCCGAATTCATATTGCCCAGACCGATTGCTGCCCACCATCGTACTGATGGTCTCTTATCCTGCATTGCATTTACGAGTTCTGGTATCGCCGATTTACCATGTTCGGCAAGCTCTATTACCTCTCGAATGTGGTCAATCAGGCCGTGATTTTCCGGCTGGGCCAGTATGTCATAGCCATTGCCGTATTTGAGATAAATATCCTCCAGTTCCGGTTCTGGAATCAGGCCTATGTCACCTGTTTGGTGCATCCATTTAATATGGGCCGCACGCATACGCTTTAGAACTTTTTGATGCCTGGGTGAGTTGACCAGATTGTTCAGTTCGTAAGGGTCATTTTTCAGGTCGTATAATTCTTCCGGCGGCTTGGTCGGCGCCATGAATTTCATCTGAGCTGGGGTAAGTTTGTCTTCGGCATAAAGTTTGCGCAAGAGATTACGCATCGGATAGCTGGTGTCCTTATAGCGATTGAGAGCCATCCATGGACGGTACGGCATGTAGTTTCGAATATAGCTGTAGCGTTTATCGTGGACACAGCGAATACACTCTATAGTTTCGTCGCATCGGCCGCGAGCTGCAAAGATATATTCCTGCTTCTTTGCGCCTGGACCGAGGAAAACCTGACCCTGTAGATGTTTGGGTGGTTGAATGCCTGCAATATTCAAAACCGTTGCAGAAATATCTATTGCACTAACCATGTCTTTATTTACACTGCCCGTTTTTAATTTGCCCGGCCAGCGTACAATCAGAGGAATCCGAATTCCTGCGTCGTAAAGCCACTGCTTGCCGCGGACATGACAACGGCCGTGATCGCCGATGAAGATTACAACCGTGTTGTCTGTTAGCCCCTCGTTGTCGAGGCGCCGCATAATTTTTCCGATGTATTGGTCCATCATCTGGATAGAGTTTAGATATGTTGCCCAGTCTGCTCGTGCTATTGGATGGTCGGGAAAGAACGGGGGCAACTCGACTTTTGCCGGATCAACAGGATTATCAAGTTTTTTATCGAGACCTTTCCACTGCCCACCGCGGTGCGTCATACTGATTGATAGCTGTGCGAAGAAAGGCTGGCCAGGTGCCCGCTGATTCCAGTCGCTGCCGTCAAAGGGCTTACTGTACTTAAAGTTGAAATCCGTTTTGCCCGAGCCGCGTACTCCGGGAGCGGCCGTCTTGACATTTGCAGTGAAGTACCCTGCCTGGCGGAAGTATTCTGTTATCATCCGTACCGGCTCCGGCAGTGTGTATCCATCTCCACGATGGCTTCGGTGATGGTGGACACCAATGGAACTCTGGTGCATACCGGTAATCATAGCCGAACGACTGGTGGAGCAAACCGGGCTGGTAGTAAATGCATTGGTGAAGCGGACACCCTGGTCGGCGAGTTTATTGAGATTTGGAGTCTCTACCGCTGGTGTACCGTAGCAGCTAAGGTCGGGGCTGATATCTTCGGACAAAATCCACAGGATGTTGGGGCGAGTGCCCTTATCGGCAGCCTGTCCGGAGGCATTCGTACATCCCGGCAGTGTCATATAGACGGTACCGGCACCGATAGCTTTGAGAAAATTGCGTCGTTTCATAATATAATTTCCTTTTGCATATATCTTGTATTTTTACTTTTATGTGCTTTTCCGTTAAGAGGTGTTGGAATCATAGTCCGGATTCGGTTTGGGCAGTTTGGCGCCGGTTAGTCGCAGCCAGCGTCTTAATTTAGCATCGAGCTGCCTGGTCTTCGTGGGGTATATCTTTGAAAGGTCGTTTTCCTCGGAGATGTCGCTTTTTAGATTAAACAGTTCGAATGGTTTGCCTTCATATCTTTTGATGAGCTTCCAGCTTCCTTCTCGAATGATGCTGTAGGGAACAATGTTGCCTCGATAGTGCGGGAAGTGCCAGTATAGTGCATGACGGTTCAGCTCCCGGGTTCCGTTTGATTTTAGATGGCCAAGAAGTGAAACGCCGTCTATGTCACGGTCGATTGGCAGCGGAACATCTGCGGCCTGGCAAATGGTCGGGAAGTAATCGACGCTGGTTACCGGTTCGTTGCTGATTGTTCCAGGTTTAATGACCTTCGGCCATCGCACTATCAGAGGTTCGCGGATGCCGCCTTCATAGGGAAAGCCCTTGCCGGAACGAAGAGGTGCATTATTTGTTGGGCCGAGCAACCCCCCGTTGTCGCTGGTGAAGAAAATGATAGTATTCTCAGCCAGGTCGAGTTCGTCGAGCGCCGAACAAATCCTGCCTACGGCGTCGTCCACACTTTCAACCATTGCTGCGTATGTCGGATTTTTCTGGTTTGTAGGTGATTTCGCTTTGTATTTTTCAATCAGTTCTTTCCTGGCCTGGATGGGTGTGTGGACGGCATAGTGGGCCATATAAAGGAAGAAAGGTTTATCTTTATGGTTGTGAATAAATTTGACCGCTTCATCGGCTTCGCGGTCGGTTAGATATTCACCATTGCGACGAGGTTCCAGTGTGGGTATTTCTCCCTGTCCCTTTCGATAATAGGGGTCGAAATAGGTCGGGGGCTGGCCGAAATCACAGCCGCCGATGTTGAAGTCGAAACCCTGCCTGTCCGGGTACCAGTCATCTGCGCCTAAATGCCACTTGCCAATATGGCACGAAGTGTATCCCGCCGGTTTGAGTGTTTCGGCAATGGTGATTTCTTTGAGCTCCATCCACAGTGCGTTGGGTGGGCATAGCAGCTTCTTATTTTTGCCGCCTACATACTCGGTCGGGTTCTTTTTGCTTTCAGGGATTTTGCCTCCCTGAAAGCGTGAACGAATCCAGTCAGTAACGCCAAGCCTGGCCGGGTAGCGTCCAGTCATAACGGCCGCCCTGGTCGGTGAGCATACTGCGCAGGCGGCGTAAGCATCGGTGAACCGCATGCCCTCAGCAGCAAGTTTGTCAATATTAGGCGTTTCGTAGTACTTGCTGCCGTAACAGCCCGTGTCTATCCAGCCTAAATCGTCAACTAATATAAAAACGATATTGGGTTTTTTGTCTGTGTTCCCATTGGCAAAAAGTTTTAAAGAGTCCCTTGAACTCTGAATCGCAAAGGCTGCGGCTCCCAAACCAATGGCCTTGAGAAAATGACGACGAGTATAATCATATTTGCTCACTTTATTTCTCCATGTTAATTTCGAGTATTGGATTAAGGAAACATCATTAACAGATGATTGTTATATCCGAAACACCGGCATCAGGCGTATGGCGTCTGATTAAAATTAACAGTATGGAGGACTGGGGCAGATCTAAAAGAGATATTCCTTTTCTCATATTAGTATCCTCCTTCTATTATATGGCGTTCTGAGATTTTACTGCGAGAGAACGAAGTTCGCCAAGTCTGCAATCTCTTTGACCGAGAGATTGGATGTTTGCCCATGTTTGTTGTCCGAGTTGTATATTGCTATAACTTCTTCGATAGTGGCAGCGCGTCCGTCGTATAAGTACGGTGCGGTTCTCCAGGCTTCGACCAGGCTTGGAGTGTCAAACTTCCTGTCTTTATCTAATCCGTCACCCGTGCCTACGTTGTGTAGTTTCATGTCTGTATGCAATGCTCCCTCATGACATGAATCGCAACGTGCTTTGCTATATATCTTTCGTCCTCTTTTGGCAGAGGCGCTAAGTTTGCCTTTGACCAGATAAGGGCTTGGGATTGGTTTGAGCGATTTGAGATACTCATCGATAGAAACAATTTCCTCTTCCGGGCGTACTGCAAACAGGATATGTCTGATTCCGGATCGCACGGCCATCTCGGCATTTTCTCGAATACCCGTAATCATCGCCGGTGGTGTTCTATGTGCAAGCAGGAGGCTTTTGGTATTTTTGGGATTGCCTAAGCCGTCGTTAAGCAGGTCCCAGTTCAGGGCATCTACCCTCGCACCTCCCGGATGACAACTTGAACAACTATGCCAGTGCTGGAAGCACAGCGAGGCATCATGGAAGAGCATTTCCCCTCTGCGTATTTGTGTTAATTGTGGTGTCGGGCCGAGCGGCAAAGCCGTAGTTTTGATATCTGCTGTTTTATTTATATCAACTAAGGTTAGACTGTCTGTAAAGTATTCTGCAACGTAAACATTGGAACCAATGATTGCAAGGGCACGAGGACCTTTGCCGTGAAGTTTGATGCGCTTTCGGATATCATAAAGAAAACTCAGTTCATTGGGAATGTTTGATATAGGTATTGAACTTGTACCATAGCTGCCGTAATTAGACCGTCCCGCGGAGCTGCTCTGATTGTTTTTTTCATCAGCATGATATTTCCTGATTTTTTCATGCAGGGCGGTTACATCTATTACGCTTATTTCGTCGGTTCCGGCGTGGGTTACACAGACTTTTTTGCCATCGTTTGTGCAGCCAACCGCCCACGGATTGGCGGCTCCGTTGTCCACATCATCAAGAAGGACCGTATCGAATAACCGTTTCCTCTCAACGTCGATAATACTGAGTGCATTAGTATTTATCCATCCGCGCTCCAACTGTGTGGTTGGAACTGTGTAGCGGGCGAGGATATGCGAAGCATAGGCATATCGACCATCAGGCGAGATACAAATCCCCTGCAATGCTGTTGTGCCGTTGGGAAGCTCGATGGTGGTTATCACTTTATTGGCCGTTGTGTCAATTACAGAGACCACTGCGGCGATATTTCCCTTGTTGGCGGCGCCTGCCGACAGAAGATTGTTAACGAACAGAAATCTACCATCCGGGGTAAGTGCCGCTGCTACAGGCTCACGCTGAACGGGTATTTGGGCTACCTGTTTGCGTGAAGCAAGGTTGATGACCGAGACGTTATTATCAAAACGGTTGCACACATACAGAGTTTTGCCGTTTGAGCTGAGTACGGGCGCCGTAGGGGTATGTCCAACCGCCAGGCTTCTAATAATCTTTCCGGTCTTAAGATTTACTACCTTAACCTTACCTTTTGGAGCGGCACAGGTAACATACAGAAGTGATTTGTCGGTGGATAGTGCCAGTCCGCTGGGCTCAGCCCTTAAAGAATAAGTCTTGATTACCGTGCTTGTAGAGATTTCGAAAACCGCTACTTGCTTGGCTGTGCTCTGAGCGATATAGAGTTTTCCGGCCTGGTTATCTGCAATCATCGCTGAGGGTGAGAGGTAATCCTGTCCTGATAAATTGGCATTGGTTGTCAGAGACAACATTACAATTAACATAATAATACCTGGTCGTAGCTTCGTTTTTTTCTCGTTCATAGTTTAATCCTCAATAAACATTACCATTTGATTCTACTATCATCCAGCGCAGCACTATCTGCGTCAAAGACATTATTAACTAAAATTCCCGCTTGAGAAAGGCTTTTGCTGTATTTGCTTAGGTTTTTGTTCAAATATTCTTTGCTTGTTATTAATTCTTCAATATTCTTACTCTCTATTTCTTCCATATGCCTGCGTTTGCTCATAAAGTGGTTATATTTGCTCAGTTCCTCTTTTGTCCAGGCGTTGGCCTCGGTATAGTCTCCGCAGTAAGGTATGAGCAGGTCTATCCAGCAGGCAAGCATGCCTATCTCTTTGCGTGAGAGTTTTACGCCTTTATGCCCATGTTCAAGTATAGTCATCAGTTTGCTCCTGGCGGTACCGGCATGATATGGCGGGAGCATGGTGGGGGGGATTGGACACTGATCCAATTGACCCGGTCATTTGATTTTCCAATATAGATTTTTGAGCGTGAATCCCTGTATGCGTTTGTAAGTTCCAGATAGGCGTCGCTCCACTTGCGTTTGGGTTGTGCCTCGATGGTTTGCTTTGCTGAAAGACTGAAGGTTTCTGTGTTATTACGAGTATGGCAATTGGTGCAATGGCGATCCAGTATTGGCTGAACCTCTTTGATAAAGCTGAAACCTCTGGGTTGAGCATAGAAGGGCTTTAGTGTTTGGGCCCCGGCTTTGACTGCCATCGTGGTTGTTCGATTCATGAGCGGCGCCTGATTTTTAGACTCGTGGCATCCGACACACGAAAATTTTTCACCCGGTTGTAGTGCGGACCAGCTCCGCATAGACTGAATGACATAGCCATTATCATCCAGAGCCTGGAAATAGACCGGCGTTCGGGCCGGAACAATAAAAAAGGCCGAACCATCCTCATAGACCTTAGCCTCACCCAGGACACGCTTAACATCCCATGTCCCATTGCCTATTGAGACGGGTGTGCTGCTCATGGCGCCTCCGGCGGGGCCGTTACTGGTATTACTTCCAATGTAGGCGGCACGAAAATCGAGCGCTACTACGCGAAGTCGTTTGACGGTGCCACGCGCAATGCCGGCAAGGCCGGGACCGGCATATATATCCTGTATGTAATATGTTCCTGTTTTGTTGCGGTAATCGACCTGAGACGGACGAATGTGTGGTTTTTTGCGTACGACAAGAGGTATCGATTGATTACAGGAAATATTTTTGTCCGCAACAAGAAGCTCACGATGGCCCTGGACGTCCATAAAATAAATAGCATAAGGAGAAATATATCTGCGATTGCCTCCGGAGTGGGGTTCATAGGTTGCCAGAAAAGTAGTTTCGGTTATAGGATAAGGATACTGAAATTGCTCACCGTCCTGACCGTAAGAGTCAATGCGGACAGCTTCGGTTTTTCTCACTGGCGCAATCAATTGCACACCACTGTTTTCCTGATTTCCTCTTGTTCTGTCAATGATAGCCAGCTTACCCCTTTGATGGCAGTGATGACCTGAGAGGACAGCGAGGATTTTTTGAGTACCGGGTATGCCGCGTGCGTGAAGGATTGTAGTGGGGAACCATGAATTATTGCCGTAGAATTCGGTCTGGCCTGTTCCGTCAGAATTCATCTGAAAGAGTGGCTGAGGATAAATTTGTCCTCGGTCGTTATAATCCCAGCGGGTATAAATAACCCGGCCATCGTCCAGGACGGTCGGGAAGTTGGTATGTACCTGGTCGAATGATAAACGTCGTAAATACTTCCCGTTCCGGTCGCAGGTATAGAGATTGCTGACTTCAGTTTTCCAGCAGTCCACTATTTGAACACAGCGAGTTGAGTTGAAGATGATGTCGTCATTGGGCAAATAAGCGCCTTCATAATCGGCAAAACCCTGTCCAAATGTCAACTGTCGTACTTTGCCGGTTTCAATTTCCATCTCGTAAAGATGATAGTCGTCCTGATGGTCGGATTTTTTCCATGCAAAAAGAATACGCCTGCCGTCGAAAGAAACATCTGGGTCACGAATTATCCCATTCGGGTCGTCGATTAGTGTTGTAACGTTGCCGTAATTGCCGTTCATTTCGAGCAGGCATAGAGCTGAGCCGGGAACAAAAGTCCGTTCGTCCTGGGCGTCGGACTGGGCTTCCGTATAGGCGTAATGGGAGCCTCCGAGGTTGTAATGTTTTGTGAACACAATCTGACGGGATTTTCTCAAGAGCGGCTGCAAACGACTGCCTCGCCGCTTTTGGCATGCTCTGACGTACAAATCAAGCCAGCGGTTGTCATTGGGAGGTACTTTGGATTGGCAAAGTTGTTCGAAATCTGCGGCCAGCTTTCTACCATGTGCACCAAGTTCATCCAGCACTTTATTAACAAGCTCTTGTTCAATTTTGACATCCGTATCGCTATTGAACCATTTGTGAAAATCTATTCCATAGTCCTGACTTGCCCAGTCCCACTCAACCGGGAAATCTTTTTCAATTTGTCTCCAGAGCTGTTTTTGTAGATTGTCCTTTTCTTTCTGTGTCGCCTGTAGTTTTTTACAGTTCTGACGCACCGCAAGAACAGTTTGCTGCCATGTTTCTTTCTTTGCATACAACATGTTGATCTGTTTTATTTCATTAGCATTGGCCGAATGGCATAGGTTTGCGAAAGCCATACATGCTATGAGAAATAAAACATCTGTTGTCTTTTGTTGTAAAACTTTCATTATAAACTACTATTTTGTATTGATATTAGTGTCTGGCTTATGCCACAGCGACTGCCAATATTCGCGGTCGGTTGCATAAATATCTATCGCAGCGTTTGCGGCAATGTCCTTCGGCAAAATTCCATACCTTTTCATTTCGCGGACGTACGCAGGTCGTGGGCGAAAGTCCGGCATATCAAATCGCTTAATTGTATCGAGTTGTTTCCTGCCCGCCACACAGAGGGCAAGAATTTTCTGATAGTCTAAATCGTTGGTATCGGCGAAAACGATTAACGGTTCATTCTGTGTGGTATTATTGTTTACTGGTTTACATAGGCCGTAACCCCCGGCCTCCTTCGACAACGGCGCCAAAAGTATGAGGGATTTTTCCGGACGTGTAAGATTATACACTAAATGCCGAAGTACATAGCCCGGTTTCGCGTCCCAGGGTGGAATATTTCGATTATCCGATAGAGCCAGAGGCAACGGAAGCGACTTGTCATGACACTGTACGCAGCGCCGTTGTACAACCTCGGCGGCAGCGATTGTGCTTGGCCAGCGATGGTCGGATTGATCCTGTTTGTTTTCAGCATATCCGCCGATCATACCACTACCTAATGCTGCATAGGTGCCGGGGTAAGGGGCCCCGGATTCAATCCAGTAACGTATCATATTCAGTTCGTGTTCTGTTGCCCTGGCGTTGTAATGGCTGCCGTCAAATTTTTCCATCAGCGGGCTGGCACTGCTGCCGATGGATCTTGGTGCGAGGTTGCTCTTTGGCTGATTACGCCCGTCAACAAACTGGCGTAGCAAAGTCAATGTGTAGTAGCTGTGAGAATAAAACGGACCACGGTCGCCGCTAAGTATCACACCTCCGGCCCTCGGGCCGTCATTATCTGTTGGTTCGTATCCATGGCAGCTAACGCAATGCTTATCGAGGATGGGTTGGATATCGCGTGGAAAGTCAAATACATCAGGGATCCCTGCGATAGGTGTTATTTTATGAGGCGGGCGACTCAGGGCCTGAAGAGCGTTATCACTTTTAGTGATTGGAGTTCGAGTCCGCTGTTCGTGGCAGCCGACACAACTGGTAGTTTCACCCGGCATAACAGTCAGGAAACTTTGCATTCTTTTTACCGAGTTATTGTTTTCATCCAGTGCTACGAAGAACAGGCTTCGCAGTGCCGGTAATTCCATATAAGCCGAGCCGTCCTCATTAACAGGCACCGTTCCGAGAATCCGTTCTAATGTAAACGTGCCGCCATAGCTGAGTGGTTCCATACCACCGGTATAATGTATCGGCATAGGCAGAGTCTCCAGAACCAGCAGTTTTTTGATTTCACCATGTTTGACGTCCTTCATTGTTCTGCCATTGTAAACGTCTGTTAGTACCAGCCGACCGGTTGTCTGCTTAGGATCTCTGCGTGGAGGAATTATCCGCTCACGCGGCCTCGATAGAAGTGGTCGGGGTTCATGGCATTGAACGCCGGCATCAACAAGCTCTGCCGGCAGTCGATAAATTTCCTGCGTTTGTCCCTTATCGTTCATTAATAACAGCCGGGTTTCCTGAGCTACAAGGAAACAATCTTCTGAAAGTGGATAAGGGTCCCGGTAATCCTTTGTTTTGCTGATGTATTGAGCGGAAGCAATTTCATCGGGTCCGGCTTTTGGTGTAACGATAGTAATTTGCCCGTCGTGCTCCTTGCGGCCATGACCGGGAGAGAATACCGCTAATATCTTTTCTGTATTGGGAATCGGCTTGGCATCAATCATCACAATACCCGGATGCATATTTCCGTAAAAGACCATCTGCCCGGTCCCGTCAGGATTGGTTGTCCAGAGGTGGTGATAATTCACCTGGCTGCGGTCCACATACTCCCAGCGTTGATATAATACACGACCGTCCGGCAGCGGCCAGGGAGTATTTTCATGCTCACTGTTGCTGGATATTGGGTGGATATTATTTCCGTCGGAGTCACAGCGGTACAGCACAGCTACCTGGGTCAGCCAGCAGTTTACCCAGCGATTACAGCGATTGGAGCAGAACACAATACTCCCATCAGGAAGGTAAGTAGGTTCGATGTCATTATATTGGCCGAAAGTAAGCTGCTTCAGATTTCTTCCGTCGGTATTGATTTCATAGAGATTAAAGTTTTCAGAGCCGGCTTTTCGATAAGAAAATATAATCTTTTTGTTGTCGTAGTGTACCTGTGGGTCGCGTACTGTACCTTCCGGGTCGTCCAGTAATAAAGTAAGTTGGCCGGTCCTAATATTCAGTTTGCACAATCTGCCCATCGCCCGATATGCCTTTCGCTCTGCGCTGTCGGCGTAATATCCGAAATTGGCGTACCAGTGTCCATCGTAGTTCAACTGACGGCAGGCGAAAATGACCTCCTCGACGTTAGTCATCGGTCCGGCGAGGAAATCTTTGAGTAGCTCCGGTTGGGCGTCCGCAGGCGGGGTGAGAGCACCCACAATTATTCCGCAGAGTAATACAAAAAAAACGCCCATTGCTTGTTTTCGTCTTATCATTGTCTTTACCTCCTGTACTACCGGTAAGTATTTTGCTAATCGATATTTTAGCCGCCGTTTAACCAATGACTATATATTAATATTTTAATCAGTTGTTTCATAGAGCTTAATGTCCTTCGCGGACAGGGTATTTGTTGTTTTAGGTTCGTTTGTCTGGCAAATAACACGGAAGCCCACGTTATGAACACGCTGCCAGGTTGGGTAACTCAGGCGAAAAGCTGAACGGCATCGCTTGGGACGGTTACACCAGGAACCGCCGCGAACGACTTTTTTTTCTGCTTTGGCGGGATAATCAAGGCTATCGTCAGAGTTATATGGATAGAGATTGTATGTTGTTCTGGTCCATTCACAGGCGTTTCCATGCATATCATAAAGGCCCCGGTCGTTTGGCTGGTAGCTGCCTACATCTGCTGTTGCCACAGCACCATCGTCGAAACGTAAATCACAAAGGACGTTTCCTCCAAAGACAGCCGATTCGAGAATACCTTTGCCAAAGTGAGCTACAATGCTTGACTCCAAACCGCCGGTTGGACCCGGCCGAACACTGAGGGATATATCGGCAACATTTGCCCACGATGAGAAGTCTGTGTCCATGTCACCGTATGAAAGCGGCTGCTTTGAGCCTGCGCGACATGCATACTCCCATTGGGCCTCAGTAGGCAGCGTAAACTTCAAGCCGGTCTTTTTTGAAAGCCAATCGCAATATGCAAAAGCCTGCTCCCATGATACGCGAACAACCGGCTGATTTGGACCTTCCAGCGACATGCCAGGACCGTCCGGACCCTGAAAGCGTTTTGTGAAATATCCCGAGTTATGGGCGGGGTCGAAAAGATGGTATTGTTCGTTGGTAACCTCGCAGATGCCCATCCAGAAATCTCGATTGATAGATACTTGTGCAATCGGGTATTCGTCAGGCTCGCCGTTGAGGTCGCCCATAAAGAAATTGCCGGCGGGAATCCTGGCTAATTTCATTTTTACACCGCTGCCCAGCTTGATTGTTTTTTCAAATGCCCCAGCGGATTGTTGGCGGCGCAGGCTGATTTGCGAATCCGGACGCTGCGCTATATAAGCCGCTTTCATTTCCGGCATCGGTTCCGGTTTTATCGGCTCAATTGAAAGGCGATGAATTTGAGGGACCCGTTCAGGATTATCTTTAGGCCCGCCGAATAGTCGGTTTAATTCACGTCGCCGCTCGTCGGCTCGGTTGGGAATAGGGCTTACCTCACTCCATGTACCGTGACAGGGGCCGTTCAAGTCAATCCAGGTAATCAATCGCTCCCATGCCTCATTGTCAAGCTGGACATTATAATGCCCCTTGCTGAGTAACTGTATTAGCTCGCTGGTATCTGCGTGGTATTCACCGGGTGTAAGCATGCCGACATGATCTTCGATATTGACCCTGCGGATATAAGGTATCAGTGCTTCGTATGCTGGTGTGTAGCGAACCTTTGTTCCTCCGAGGGCTTTGAGCACAGTCGGGTGCAATCGATTTGCCCCCAGCTTCGTTAGCTCTCGTCCGCTATAGTTCTTCACAAAACGTTCCGAGCGCAGGTCGGCGATATTTTTTCTGTCCGGACGTTCTCGGCCGTTATGGCAGGAGATGCAATATTTGTCCAGTACCGGTTGAACGTCTCTTTCAAAATCAAGACCTCTCGGCGGACCATACCATGGATCGATTTCAACCGGAGGACGACTGGCGGCCAGCCTGTTGTGGGTTATGGGGATTTGCTTTGGCTGTTCGTGACAACCAACGCAGGAAACGGTTTCGCCGGGCATCGCCGTGAACCAGCTCCGCATCAGTTGCACGGCCTTGCCTTGCTCATCCAGCGCCTGAACGGTCAGTGGCGTGTTGGCTGGAACCCGGAACATCGCTGAGCCGTCTTCGTGTATGGGCACGGTACCAATGATTCGCATTACTTCCCAGGGTCCTCCGCAACCGATTTTATCCGGCCCGGCCATCCCCGGATAGCCGAAATGATAAGCCACAACCCGGAGCTTCTTTATAGTACCCCGAGGTACACCGGCCAGTCCCGGGCCGGCATAGACGTCGTGAAGATAGACAACAGCATCCTGTAGTTTCAGGTCCACTCTGTCCGGGATTGCCGGCGGAAGGGGTGTCTTGATTATTGGGATTGGCTCGAAAAGGTCATGCCTGGGCAGCACATGAATCGGCAGCATGTTGTCGAATACGTCCACCAGATAAATTCCCCATGGAGACTTGCGATTTAACTGGGACGAAACGAGGAAATATTTTTCACTGAGTGGGTATGGATGAAGGAACTTGGGCCAGGATTTATCGACGAGTTTATCACGAATGACCGTCTTGACAGGCTTGCCGCGGCCAAGAATTCGCTGGACAACGCCATCGGCCCGATACCAGCCCTTTGTAATATCAAATATTCCCAATTCACCCATCCGTGGTACTCCGTGATACCCTGCGATAACAGCCACAATTTTGTTTGGTGAACCGGGTATTCCTCGTGGGTAATAAAGTGCGTTCGGCCAATACGAATTGCTTCCATAAACCGCCCTCTGGCCGGTGCCGTCGGGATTCATCACCATCAACGGACGTAAATAGATATGCATAGGCCCCGTGTAGTCCCAGCGACTGAATATCACCTGTCCTGTTGGTAGTACAGCGGGGTGAAGGTCGAGGTCCTGATCGAAACACAACTGCCGCATGTTGCCGCCATCTGAATCCATAAGGTAGATACTGCATGCTCGCTCTTTGCCGTGCCAGCAGGGCACTCCCGTATATGAGGCCGTCGAGGAAAAGACGATGCGACCATCGGGCAGATAACAGCCGTCAAAGTTATCTACATCTTCCTGGCGTTGTCCTCGCGAGACTTGTCGAAGACCGCTGCCATCGGCATAAATTTCAAAGATTTGCCAGCTTTTGCCCCTGGGCATCGTAAAAAGAAGCTTATCTGCGTCGAAGTGCAGGTCAATTTCGCCGACGAATAGGCCTCCTGATGGTCGAAAAAGCGTTTGCAACATTCCGTCAGTACGTACAGGAGCCAGCACAGCAATTTCGTTATCATAACCGGTTCTCTCTATACCCGTGTTGCACTTGTGATTTACGGGCAGACCGAGTTGGCCGCGTTTGCGTTTGAGCAGCAGCAGTTTTTTGAAATCAAGCAGCGGATTACAAAGCAGTGCATCAATACGCAAATTGTTTAGGTCGTGCGCGAGTTTCAGCACATCTGCTCTGGCTGAATTGTTACTACGATTCAAAGAGTCGAGGATAAAATCACATGATTTTTCCAGATTATCCAGGCCTTCGAGATAATACTGGCCTTTCGGATACCTTTGCCCAAACGTTTCGATAAGGTCTTGAATGGCCAGACGAAGGGATTCAAAATTAAAACTGCGTACATATCGTACAGCCTCATTATAATCAGGAGAAGATGATTGTGCCTGTGCGTCGGCTGCTCTGGTAGTGAAAATTGCAGTAGAAATGATTGCTGTGATAAAAAAAGTAAGACTAAAGCTTTTTAAAGACATGTTTTTGAAGCTGATGTATTTCACTTTCATTGCTGTTAGTTGGCACATCTGTCTTCCCTATTAGGATTAACCTATCAGAAGTGGCATAGTAGCTTTATTAGCTCAATCTTAATGTATAATTATATGCGGACTCGTCACGTTAAGCAATCGAAAAATACGGCAAAGACCTCGTATGGAGTGAAAACAGTGAAATGGCTGCATTTGATGTAGGGCTTAGGGGAAGCGGTGAAAATTTCAGTAATTGATAAAGCGGATTTGAATTGGCAGATTAGTTATTGCCTTGTCAAATAAGCCCGCCCGTCAGAGGGTGAGCTTATTATTTACGATTTATCTTGTTGTTTTAAGGTCTTTATCTACGACAATTGCAACCGGCCTGGATATGGTCTGTTTGTTAGTGCGGATTTCTTCTATACGTTGTTCGAGCTTTGTGAATAAGGCCATATTGCCTGATTTTCTCACTGAGACCAGTGCCTTTTCAAACAGTTTCTCTGAATTGGCATAGTTTCGCTTTGCATGACAGATTCTTGCCTTGGTCAACCAGCTCGGAGCTACAAGGTGGTGTTCCGCCCCGTAGATACTTTCCTGTTTTGCTATTGTACGGTCAATCAATTCTTCGGCTTCGTCGTGCCTTCCCTGTAGAGTATATAGTTTTGCTACATTACCTAGAACATTTGCTGTGTAAAGGTGGTCCGGACCGTAACTGATATTTATGAATGCCATGGCCTTCTTATAATAACTTTCGGCTTCCTTATAATCACCCTTTGCAACGAGAATGGCGGCAATATCTACCCAGAATGGAGCCAATGCCTTATCATTTTCAGTGTGACTTTCGAGCATAATAGCCATTGCCTTTTCCATGGTGTTTATTGCTTTGATATAGTTACCCTGCTCTGTATAGATTGAACCTAAAGTTCTCAATGTGTAAGCCACATAAGGATGGCTTTTATAAAGGACTTTTTTCTGTAGTTTCAGGCCCTGCTCGCACATATTTTCTGCATCGAGCAGCTTGTTTTGGCTTTTATAAAGTGTCGCCAAGTCAATCAGGCACATAGAAAGTTCAGAATCTGATTCGCCATTGCTTTTTGCCAAAGTTAATGCCTGCTCTGCCAATGGCTGTGCTTTTGTGTATTCTCCATAAGCCATATACACTCTTGCCATTGCTCTGAGTGTTTTGCACGAAAGAGCTTTTTTGGTCTGCTGTGGCTGGCCCCAGGCTATACTCTCTATAAGTAGAATTATAAAGGTGAGTACAAGGAAACGATTTTTATGGTAGTGAGCTGTGCGATTTTTTTCATTCCTGTATGTCATTATACTATGTCTCTATTTTAGCCCTATAATCTTATGGTTAATTCAGAAGAACTGTAGCTTTATTAGCTATCTAAAACATAATAATCGTTTCTGATAACGACAAATTACCCGGACGTTTTTTTACGATAAAACACTCGAAAGTTTGAAGTATCCGTCTCGTATTACCTGTTTCGTGTTCTCGGACTTTCTTTTGTCATTCCAGTGAAACAGGATATAAACCTTTGCCTAATTTATACGATTAAAGGCTTTCATACCTTTGCCCTGCTTTCAGTATAAAAAACACTATTCCCGGGGTTTGAGTTTGCCGATAGTTTTCTTTAGGAGTATTACTTAATCCTTCAACTAAAGAGGCGGGTTCTTATGTCGGTTTCTGACCACTGCAAACATTATAGGTCGTTTACCTTTTGGCCAATGTTGATTGTGTTCTTAGCGGTCTCGTGTGAATACACCAATGTAGCTGCCGGCCAGATGTCCAAAGTTACATTAGCGGTTGACTTGGCCTGCGATAAGATATCGAGAGGTGATTTCAAAAGTGCTCAGGAGATTGTTCGCAAATCGATTACTGTTCAGAGCACAGATATCAGACAGCTTGGGACAATTATCGATGAATATATGGCCATGCAGGCCCGGCGGGATGATCATCAAAATGATATCCATCGGGAACAAAAAAGCGAACTTGATAAGCTTAGAGAAAGAGGCTTTCCAAAAGACATTGATGACGTTGGTAAAGTATTTACTGTTGTGTTGAAGGCTTTAGAGTATTCCAGCAAAGAACAGGGACAAGCCTTGCTTAATGATCCTTTTGTAAAACAAACCGTCCGGCAAGCCAAACACCTCGCTGCCGAATACGAATCAAAAGGTAGATGGCTCGATGCATACGCAATATGCTATAGTAAGTTGACGCTGATATACGAAAACGACAACAAGTACTCAGCCTATGCTAAATTGCTTCAGGAGAAGGCCGATATTGCGGCATTTATACAAGACAACCCATGTCAGACTTGCCAGGAGCGTTATGATGGCATAGAAAAGCAAATGTTCATTAATGCTGTGGATTTTCTGGATTCAAGTTATGTTAGTATTATTGATTATCGCAGTATGGCAATCAAAGGTATCAATCGCTGTAAATTGTTAGCGGAGGTAATAAGCAATCCATATCTCGATACAAAAAATAAGATACGAGATACACGATCTCAAGCCTATATAGCAGTCCTGACTGGTATGTTGGATGAATTGAACGAATCGCAGGTATCTTTAAGTAAGGAGAAATTAGTAGATGTTTTTGAACGGGTTTTAGTAATGAATGAATCTCAGCTTGGAGGTATGGGATTGCCGCCGGCTTTACTGATTGTGCAGTTTGCAAAGGGAGCCTTGGCTTCACTTGATCCTTACACCGTTATCTATTGGCCCAGTCAGGCAAAGAAATTTGAAAAAGCGTTGACCAATCAGTTTACTGGTATTGGCATAAGGTTTTCGAAAGAAGATGAATCTCCGAAGGTGTTGAGCGTATTGCCTGATACACCGGCATACCACTCGGGTCTTGAGGCCGGGA
>VRUK01000093.1 GCA_019456195.1 Planctomycetota bacterium
CAAGATGCTGGTCCGGCACAAAGATAATTTGTTTATCCTTTGGTAAAGAGCTTACCAGTTCGACCGCATTGGCACTGGTGCAGCAGTAATCACTCTCGGCCTTGACCTGGGCGGTACTATTCACATAGCAAACCACAAGCGCATCGGGGTGTTCCTGCTTGAGCTTGCGTAATTGATCAGCAGTTATCATATCAGCCATCGGACAGCCGGCTGATTTATCAGGCAGGAGCACGGTCTTCTCGGGTGATAGAATAGCGGCGGTTTCGGCCATAAACAGAACACCACAGAATACGATTACCTCAGCTTCTGTCTGGGCCGCTTTTATGCTCAATCCCAAAGAATCGCCGGTGAAATCAGCGATGTCCTGTATCTCTCCCGGCTGGTAATTATGCGCGAGTATTACAGCATTATGCTGTCGCTTTAATCTTTCAATATGGTCAATTAACTTTTTCAACCGCTGGCTCCTGTGCTGTTTTTATTATTTATTCTTTTTATGTTTACTGTGCTTGTACAGTGACTCAAATTTTGACATCGATACCGTCGTCCCGGGTGGAACGGAGTTTCTAATCCAAACGTTTCCTCCTATTACAGAACCTTTGCCAATAGTAACATTTCCGAGTATGGTCGCTTCGGCGTATATAGTAACATCATCTTCGATCGTGGGATGGCGCTTGGCACTTCTTATGCTCTGGGCTTTTTTGGGGATACTGACGGCGATTAATGAAACGCCCTGATAGAACCTGACATTGTTGCCTATAACCGATGTTTCGCCAACTACAACACCCGTGCCGTGGTCAACAAAGAAGTTTTTGCCTATCTTTGCTCCGGGATTTATATCGATACCTGTCCTGGAATGGGCACACTCAGTCATTATCCGTGGAATCAACGGCACTTGTTTGAGATAGAGCTCGTGGGCGATGCGATACGTTGCAATCGCCATGATGCATGGATAACTTATCACAATCTCTTCAAAAGATTTTGCCGCCGGGTCTCCGCCAAAGGCGGCACCGACATCACCTTTTAACAGCTCTCTGATTTTCGGCAGTTGCGTCAGTAAATGTTGCGTGGCTTTCTCCGCCATTGTCCGGCAATCACATCCGTCGCACTTCTTAATTCTGCACTGGTATTGAAAAGCTCGTTCTATCTGTTCCGAAAGCTCAGTATAGACCTGACACAGAATATCTCCGACGATGAAACTGATATTTGATTTCGTTACCGTTCTTGTTCCTGTATAGCCGGGGAAAAGAACCTCGGTCAGCAACTCAAGGATTTCCAAAATCTTTCGTCGGATTGGCAGATTAGAGACATCAATAAAATTTATACCGGTGTCGTCCTTATATGTTTGGGCAATTTCACTGACCAGTTTTTCCATTCTCCGGGAGGTTAATTTGTTCTTTTTCATTTTCAAGCCTTATATATGATAATGTATCTCTTTATTTTTTTTTGCCCTGTCAACGAGGTTTTGTAATGTTATTGATTGTAAAACTCCCATAACGGCCTTTTGCACTTCTGTCCATACCTGCCTGGCAATACAATCATTTGTTCTTTCACAAAAACTTTCGTCTTCAACACACTCTGTTGTAATTACGGACCCTTCCAGGCATTGGAAACACTCACTAACTTTTACATGGCCGGGTGATTTAGCGAGGATGTACCCTCCTTTGGAGCCTCTAACGCTCCTGACAATCCCGGCTGCTTTGAGCATGGCCATTAATTGTTCCAGATATTTTACAGATATTCCCTGATTATGTGCAATAACTCTCAATTGTAAAGGCCCGTTGCCATAATTTTCTGCCAATTCCAGTATAGCCCGTATCCCATATCTGGTTCGAGTAGAAAGTTTCATAATTATATTCCTTATAATTTCCTACTGCATTAGTAGCATATTACGAAAAATTGTCAACTGATGTTGTCAAAAATTTAACGAAAAACAGCGTTTTTTTCGGATTACTCAATATTTATGAAAAATATTTATAAAAAAACGGTTGACACCAAACATTTATATCGATAGAGTAGTATTCCGATAGAATTACTGAGGTATAGTTTATATGAAAATATCTAAGAAATGCCAATACGCCTTAAAAGCAATACTTGAAATTGCCCGGCGAAATACCGGCCAGGCGGTTAAAACTCATGATATCGCTGGTTCTCAAAGGATATCTCAACGATTTACGGAGATTATACTTAACGAACTCAAACATGGCGGCTTTGTTGAATCAAGACGAGGCAATGAAGGCGGCTATTTACTGGCAAGAGACCCTAAAACTCTGACGGTCAGAGAAGTAATTGAATATATCCAGGGCGAAATTTCAGTTGCACCAGAAGCCCTCAAAGATAATGGAGACGCCTCATTATTTGGAAACGAAGCCTTTAAAAAGCTTTGGCAGGAGGTAAATAATGCGGTATCCGAGGTTTGCGCAAACAAGACAATTGCCGACCTGATAGAGTTTGAAAAGGCTAAAAGAGATAAATGTGTTCCAAATTACAACATTTAAGACAAGAAAATAGAGTTTTTATAATGAACTTGTTTTTTTTATTAAGTATCACAGTAACACCATAGGGATGCTGTGGAAAAGGGAGCAATAACTCATGGATTCACATGTTAGAACTATAGTAAAGACCTTGAGTTGGCGGTTTGTTGCAACATTGATTACTTTTACTGTGGCCTGGCTTATTACCGGAAAATTGACTTTTGCTGCTGAGATTGGTCTTGCTGATACAATAATCAAGCTTGGCGCATATTATTTCCACGAAAGGCTCTGGATTCGCATGAAATTCGGAAAATTAATTAGACCGGAATACGAAATATAGACGTTTCCATTTTTTAAGTTACAAGGAGATTTAAGGTTATGTTAATTCAAGAAGTTACAGAAAATGTTGTGGAGCTTGTTGAGAAGCTTAATTTTGCAGAGAAAGTCGATCGCTCACTGGAGCTGATAGATAAAGCTTACAAAGAATTCGGCGACAACCTGGTAGTTGCGAACAGCCTTGGTAAAGACTCCAGTGCAATTTGGCATCTTGCAAAACGTGTAAGTCCGAAGATTCGAGGCTTCATAGTTACTACAAGGTTCAAACCAAAGGAAACGAAGGAGTTTATGGTAGAAGAAGTTGCCAGATATCCGGAGCTGGAGATTTTCAGCAACGAAGAAGAGATTCCGGATAAGCTTTACGAGACCGATCCTGACAAGTGCTGCGAAATCCTCAAGGTTCAACCCGTGAGACAAGCTGTGCAGGAAATGAACGTTGCGTGCTGGGTTACAGGGCTTCGCTGCACCGAGGGCCGGACGCGTACGAATTACAAAGAAGTGGAAGAACTGGATAAAGGTCTGATTAAGCTCAATCCCATTCTTATTTGGTATGAGCGTGAAGTATGGCAGTATCTGGCCTTAAATAATGTACCTGTTAATCCGCTTTACAACAAAGGCTATAGGTCTCTTGGCTGTGCACCGTGCACGAAAATCGCACAAGGTGTTGACGAGCGGGCAGGCCGTTGGATTGGAACGAGCAAGTGCGGCGGTGAGTGTGGCATCCACACAAAGCCTTTACTTGACTACCAAATATAATAAAAAGGAAAAGTTGAACAATGAAGCCAGACACTTTGTCAATTCACGGTGGTTTTGCAGGCGATAGTATGAGCGGCGCTACGGCAGTACCGATTTGCCAGAGCGTCTCCTACGCCTACAAAACCGCCCAGGAACTTGCCGATGTTTTTCACGGCAAAGCTCCCGGTTATATCTATACACGGATTGCGAATCCAACCACGACCGCTCTTGAGGTCAGACTGACTCTGCTTGAAGATGGGATTGGCTGTATAGCCACTTCCAGCGGCATGGCGGCTATAGCGTCGGTTGTGATGAGTTTAACCAGGGCCGGTGACGAGATAATCGCCGCGACGGGCATATTCGGCGGGACTGTATCTTTGTTTGAAAATACGTTAGGGCGGTTCGGAGTAAAGACCAACTTTGTTGATGCCGCGGATACAAATCAATTCTCAAAAGCCATCAATGACAGGACAAAACTGATTTTCATCGAGACTATTGGCAATCCTCGAATGGATGTACCTGATATGCCGGCGATAGCTGATATTGCTCATAAGGCCAATGTGCCTTTGGTTGTTGATAATACCGTTACTACCCCTTTTCTTATCAGGCCTGTGGATTTCGGTGCTGATATTGTTGTTCACTCCACGTCAAAGTTTATTAACGGGCATGGCACAGCGATTGGCGGGGCAATAATCGATACGGGAAACTATAACTGGAGAAAAGGGGCGTTTGATGATATAAGAGCTTTATCTGAAAGAGTAGGCCAATTGGCTTTCCTTGCAAATTTACGAAACCTTATTTATCGTGATCTTGGCGGCTGTCCTGCTCCGATGAATTCTTTTCTTATGCTGCAGGGTTTGGAGACTCTACCGGGAAGAATGGTAAAACACGGCGAAAATGCAGGGAAATTAGCTCAATTTCTACAGGACCATCCGAAAGTATCCTGGGTGAACTACCCGGGATTGACCGACAGCAAATTTAACGACAGAGTTGTTAAGCTGTTTGCCGGCCGTGGCGGTGGGCTGCTTACGTTTGGTCTTGGTGATAAGCAACGGTCTTTTGGGTTTATCGATTCACTTAAACTGGCAAAGAACCTTGCAAATCTTGGTGATGCGAAAACATTGGTATTACATCCGGCATCTACTATATTTCATGAGTTCACCATTGCCGAGCAGAAAAAAATGGGAGTTACCGAAGATATGGTCCGTGTTTCGGTCGGTATTGAGGATTTTGAAGACATAAAGGCTGATTTTCAGCAGGCAATAGAAAGGGCTTTCAAGGAGATAAAATGAATCTTGTTATAAATGGCAAAGAGACTAATATTGCCGGTGGTTTGACTGTGAATCAACTTCTGGCTCAGGAGAATGTACAGATGCCGGATATGGTGTCGGTTGAACTTAACGGGCAGATTCTAAAAAGAACCAGGTTTGAAGAGACAGTACTAAAGGACGACGATAAAGTGGAATTTCTATATTTTATGGGAGGCGGAAGTGTCCTTAACTGAAAAACAAATAGAAAGATACAGCCGACACATAATCCTGGAGCAGGTTGGCGGAGCAGGTCAGGAAAAACTGCTAAGCTCCAAAGTTTTGATTATCGGTGCTGGCGGCCTTGGTGCCCCGGCTGGTTTATACCTTGCCGCCGCAGGGGTTGGAACAATTGGAATTGTCGATTCTGATAAGGTGGATTTGTCAAACCTACAACGCCAGATAATCCATCATACGAGTGATGTAGGCGTCGAAAAGATAAAATCCGCCGAGAATAAGATGCGGGCAATAAATCCGGACGTCACCGTCCAGACCTACCAGACCAGAGTGGATGCCAAGAATATAACAGATATTATCCGTAAGTACGATTTTGTAATTGACGGTACGGACAATTTCGGCGCCAAATTTCTTATCAACGATGCGTGTTATTTCGAGAAGATACCTTTTTCACATGCAGGGATTCTGCGGTTTCACGGTCAGTTAATAACTATATTACCCGGCGAAACAACATGCTATCGTTGTATCTTTAATGCTCCGCCCCCTGCCAATGCGGCTCCTTCGTGTTCGCAGGCTGGTGTGCTTGGTGTTCTGGCCGGGGTCATTGGTTCTTTGCAGGCAACCGAGGCAATAAAGTATTTGCTGGGACTCGGCAAGTTGCTGACCGGGACTTTGTTGACGTATGATGCGCTTGAAATGAACTTTCGTGCGGTCACATTAAACCGTAATCCAAACTGCCCACTTTGCGGCGAAAAACCACAAATAACAGAACTGAAGGACGAAGAACAGGTTGTATGTGATCTCAAGGACTGCAAATGTTGAAGTTAGAGATTCCAACTGAAATATTACAACAGATGGTCGCTCAAGCTAAAGCTCTGGCGCCAATCGAGGTCTGTGGAATTCTGGCGGGCAGTAACGGTAAAGTCGAGAAGTTTTATCAGATGAGAAACGTTGATAACAGTTGCACCCATTATATGATGGAACCGATGGAGCAGTTTTCGACTGTCAAAGATATTCGCTCGGCCGGACTTGAGATGTTAGCGATATATCACAGCCATCCTGAAACGCCGGCCAGACCTTCGGCTGAGGATATCAGGCTGGCTCTTACGCCGAATGTGATTTATGTAATTGTTTCGCTGCAGAACAATAATGGTTCTGCGGTCAAAGGTTTTCGTATAGCGGGAACTAATGTAACTGAAGTGCCTATAAGGATTTTGGAAAGATAGAATGATTAATACAGAAGAGCCAATTCTGCATATTCCCCAAAGCGTCAAAGAAGATACTCTCGGCTACCGCAGCCGGGTTAAAAAGTTTATTGACGGCCAAACGTCACCGGTAGCCTTCAGAGCTTATCGAGTACCGATGGGAATCTATGAGCAAAGAACGGTAGGTAAATTCATGGTTCGAATACGTATCGGAGCGGGACTGGTTTTGCCGCATCAATTGGAACGAATCGCTCAGTTGAGTAAGACTTATGGCAATGGAATTATCCACGTTACAACAAGACAGGATATTCAGATTCACGAGGTTGATATCGAAGATACACCTGACGTATTGGAAAGTTTACTTGAAGCCGGGCTTTCTCCACGCGGCGGTGGAGGTAATACCGTCCGTAATGTTACAGCCTGTCCAGAAGCGGGGGTCTGTCCGGAAGAAGAATTTGATGTCGCTCCTTATTCGATTGCCGCCGCGGAATATCTTTTGCAGGACAGAAGCTCTTTTAATTTGCCGAGAAAATTCAAATTAGTCTTTTCCGGCTGCTCAAAGGATTGCGCGTTTGCCTCTATAGCCGACCTTGGCTTTTTCGCCCATATGAAAAACGGAGTGAAAGGTTTTTCTGTTTACGCAGCGGGGGGGCTTGGTTCGAATCCTGTGGTTGCGGCGAAGATAGAAGATTTCATAGAAGCGGAAGAGATTTTCGAAGTTGCAGAGGCCATCAAGCAATTGTTCGATAAATACGGTGACAGGGCAAACAAGCATAAAGCAAGACTGCGATACGTGCTCGCCAGAGTCGGCATTGAAGAATTTATCAAATTATACCGGGCCCAAAGAGATATACTCAAGGCCGAGGGGCTTTCTTGCACCGCACCGCAAATTCGTGAGATTACCTCAGTTTATAAAGTTCCAGAGACGTCGGTTACTGTGCGATTACGGTTAAATAACGGTGACATACCCGCGGATGACCTGAGCAAAGTTGGTCAAATCGCAGCTAAATACGGCCAGGGACTCATAAGGACTACTCAACTGCAGGACCTTCTCATTACAGGTGTTGTTAAGGATGATGTTGACAAGGTTAATAGTGAACTAAAGAAGCTCAGTATAGATGTCTTTGGGGACGGCAGTTCCAAAATAGTTGCCTGCGCCGGAGCTGCAACATGTAAACTTGGATTGTGTCTTTCGAGAGGTTTGGCTGAGGCGATTTCAAATAAGCTTAGCCATAACGGTTTTTCAGCCGATTTACCCGAGACAACCATAAGAATCAGCGGTTGTCCCAATTCCTGCGGGCATCACTGTATCGCCGCAATAGGATTCCAGGGCAAAGCCAAAAGAGTCAACGGCAAACTGATGCCATGCTATGATGTAATGGTGGGCGCAAAAACCGTTGAGGGTGATGCACATCTGGGCAAAAGGATAGGTACAGTACCAGCAAAAAAAATACCTGAGCTGTTGGCAGAAGCCTTTGAAGGCGGTGAAATTAAGGAAGAAAAGCTAAAAAACCTGGTTGGCAAATACAGTGATTTTTCTTCGGTGCAATTTCCGGATGACTATTATTACGACTTCGGTTCGAATGAGCCTTTTTCACTGGCCGGCAGGGGGCCGGGTGAGTGCGGTGCCGGCGTAACGGACGTAATCAAGGTGGATATCGACGAAGCAAAAGTTGCACTCAAGTCGAAACCTGCTAACAGTGAAAATATTTATAAAGCGATTATTGCCGCCGCCAGAGCGCTGATGGTTACGTTTGGTCTGGAGCCAAAGAAGGACAGGGAAATATTTGCTGAATTTACCAAAGGTCTTATTGAGCCTGGCTGGGTTAAAACTCAGACACAGCAGCTCTTTGATGATGCGATTGACTGGCGTATGGGCGATAGAGAGTCAATCGAGGATTTATTTTCACAGGCAGAGGATTTAACAAAAAGAGTAGAAGAGCTTTATCTGTCCCTTGATGCCAATCTCAAGTTTAAGATAGAGCCGGTGGCTAAGAAAACCAATGTTGATAAGGGCGATGCCGATAATCATATTATCGATTTGCGTGGTGTTGCCTGTCCATTGAACTTTGTTAAAGCCAAGCTGGAAATTGAAAAGCTGTCCATAGGAGAAATCCTTGAAGTGCTGCTCGATAGCGGCGAGCCTTCAAGAAACACCCCCGCAAGTCTTGCCGAACAGGGACAGGAAGTTTTGGAAGTTAAAAACGTTGGCGATCATTCTTGTGTGAAAGTGCGCCGAAAAAAATAGTTTCTCAGAACCAGATTCGATTTTCGATTTGAAATCATCAATCGAAAATCGGCAATATGTTATGATTAGAGAATTCTTAAAGTAGTGAAAATGACAACGCAAAACAGGGTTTACGAGAGCATAGTTGATTTAATCGCCAGCCCGGAAAATCCAACTCCAATGGTAAGAATAACCGAGAAGGTTAATCCAAACTCGGATTTCAAAATTTACCTTAAATTGGAGAGGTATAATCCATTCGGTTCTATCAAAGACAGAATTGCTTTATCTATGCTGGAAGGGCTTGAAATCGAGCAGGGCAATTTTTTGGTCGAGCCTTCATCAGGAAATACAGGTATTGCCCTGGCAGCTCTTGCAAATGCAAAAGGCATTCCAATTGAAATAGCTGTTCCTGAGAGAATACCCGAAGAAAAGAAGACCATACTAAGGTTGCTGGGAGTGCAGGCCCTATGGGAAGCAGATGACAAATTATGTCCGGTGTTCCCAAATGAAGGAGCGAGAGGTTTGGTAAATGCGATATTAAAAAGCAAAGGCGGGGAAAAGTATGTAAGCCCGAATCAATATGAAAATGAACTGAATGTTCAGGCGCATTACGAAACAACAGGTCCGGAGATATGGAATCAAACCGACGGGAAAGTTGATTATTTTTTTGCCGGTTTTGGAACGTGCGGCACTATAACAGGTGTTGGCAAATACCTAAAGGCTAAAAAACCTTCCGTAAAAATAATAGGTATTGAACCGGCAAGCGCCGAACATAACTTGCCCGGTATGAAAAGAATATCCGACCTCACGGAAGATCTCGTACCGAAAATTCTCGACAGGTCGGTAATTGACGATACCATAACAGTTGAAGATGAAGATGCATACCGGACGGGAATCCAATTGGCAAGACAAGATGGTATTCTTGTCGGCCCAACCACCGGCGCAATCGTATATGCTGCGCTTCAATATGCACGGAAATATAAAGGATTGGCTGTTGCAATCTCTCCGGATGATGCTTTTAAGTATATTAGTTTTTACGAACCCTACGTTAAGGGACAGGGAAAACCTTAGTTTGCCAAACTTCAAAAATAGTTGTAGATTGTAATTTTGGCAATGTGATTTTGTGAAATTTGAAAGTAACAACAGAATGGACGGATTATAAAGAATTGGGCTTTTTGATTTGGTTTCCGAATTACTTCTGCCTGTTAGGGATTCCGTCGATCCTGATAGCAGGAGCTATTAATAACTACTAATAAGTTAAAAAGAAGGAAAGTACGAACAACAGAAATATTTGAGAGGTTTTTTTAATGAGAATTGCAAAAGATATGACTGAGTTGATTGGTAAAACACCGCTGGTTCAACTCAACAGAGTAGGTAGAGATTGTAAAGCAAAGATAGCGGGTAAACTGGAGTTCTTCAATCCAGCCAGCAGTGTCAAGGACCGTATCGGGGTAAGTATGATATTAGCCGCCGAACGAGCCGGTAAAATCAAGCCTGGAATGACCCTTGTTGAGCCAACCAGCGGCAATACCGGCATCGCTCTTGCGTGGGTCGCAGCGGCAAGGGGCTATAAGCTGATACTTACTATGCCCGAATCAATGACAATCGAGCGAAGAAAGATACTCCAGCTATTCGGCGCCAAACTTGTACTTACGCCTGCCGAGGAGGGTATGACCGGCGCGATCAATAAAGCCAATGAAATCGTGGAAAAAACCGATGGCGCCTTTATGCCTCAACAGTTTAGGAATCCTGCGAATCCGCAGATTCATAAGGAAACAACCGCTAAAGAGATTTGGGCTGATACTGATGGGCAGGTGGATATCTTTGTTTCCGGCGTAGGTACCGGTGGTACAATAACCGGCGTTGGAGAAGAGCTGAAATCGCGCAAACCATCGGTTAAAATAGTTGCTGTTGAACCGGCGGAATCACCGGTGCTTTCCGGTGGTAAACCCGGTCCGCATATGATTCAGGGCATCGGAGCGGGCTTTGTCCCGGACGTGTTGGATTTGGAAGTTGTTGACGAGGTAGTACAAGTATCAAATGCCGAAGCATTTGATATAGCAAAACGCCTGGCCCAAGAAGAGGGCATCTTCGCCGGTATATCATCAGGCGCTGCTGCGGCTGCCGCGCTCAAAATAGCTAAACGAGAAGAAAATGCCGACAAATTAATTGTTGTCGTTTTGCCTGATACCGCCGAGCGATATATTAGTACGGGGCTGTTCGAATAAAAACTTCTCGGTAATTATGACAACCGATAAGTGGAACATTAAGTTATTGGGGCCGAGCTTTTCGCCCTGGCGACCCGACAAGGATCGCCCAAAACCTGTCGCTGTATTAATGAGCGGTGGGGTTGACAGCAGCGTTACGGCTTATCTGCTCAAAGAACAAGGCTGGGATGTTTTAGGTATCACGATGAAGATACCCGTTTCGTGCAATACCAATAAAAGAGGATGCTGCGGAGCCGATGCCGCCTTTGTTTGCGGCGAATTGAATATACCTCATTATTTTGTTGATATTACCTATGCTTTCGAAGAGCTTATAATAAAGCAATTCCGTCAATCTTATTCGAGAGGTGAAACTCCAAATCCCTGTGTTGACTGCAATACGCTCCTGAAGTTTTCCCTGCTTTGGGATTTTATAGAGGAAATATTTGGCATTAGCTATCTCGCGACCGGTCATTACGCGAGAGTTTTCAAAGCCGATGGTAAGATGCTTCTTGGCCGGGCAAAGGGTAAAGCCAAGGACCAGAGTTATTTTCTTTATGGAATTACCCCAGAAAAACTTCAGAGGTTTATTCTTCCATTAGGCGAGTTAACAAAAGAAGAGGTTCGTTCGAGAGCCGCCCAATTAAATCTGAGCGTTGCGGATAAAGCGGAAAGTATGGAACTTTGTTTTGCGGGAGAGGGTGATTATCGATTGGCTCTGGACGACCTCGAGGCCAATCGGCAGGGTGACATAACAGATATGCAGGGCAACAGGATAGGTACGCATAAAGGCATCGCAAATTATACCCTTGGCCAAAGGCAGGGTATTGGCTATGCCGGCGGTAAGCCGCTGTATGTCGGTAAGATTGATGCTGCGGCAAACACTATTGCGTTAGGTTCAAGAGAAGAGGTGAGCACTCATACCGTCAGGGCAAACCGGATTAACACCCTAATACCGGAAGAGCTTGTCCCGGGTGGAAAATTCTTTGGAAAAATCCGTTCCTACGGTGATCCTCGGCCTTGTAAACTCATCGATGGGGGTGAGACTGATATGACCGTTGAATTTGAACGGTCTCAATTTGCGCCTTGTCCCGGTCAAAGGCTTGTGCTATATAATAGCAACGATAATATCGTTGCCGGCGGCACGATATCGGACTAAAATTAAATTGTGTAAAAACAGTTTTTTTCCGAACATAACATACCCCTGGGGGGTATATTGGATGTGCAGACTTAAAATAGGGGTAAGAAATGGACAAACATCCAAGTCACGAAGATAATCTGGTCGCATTAAGGCGAATTGAGGGCCAGGTTCGTGGTGTTCAAAGGATGATTGAAAATCACAAATACTGTATTGATATTTTAAACCAAATATATGCTGTCAAAGGTGCACTTGCCAGGGTAGAAGAAAAGATTTTAGAGAAACACTTTCAAAACTGTGTAACTCAAGCTATAAAAGGAAATTCAGAAAAGGAAAAACAGCAAAAGCTGGATGAGATCCTTAAACTGATACATCAAACACGCAGAGGGTAAGATATGGTGAAAAGCTGTGTACGTTTAGATAGTGAAATGATTGTATCGTGCCAAATTTAAGGGGTGAAAAATATGAACAGACAAGTCCTTCTGCCTTTTGTGGTTGTGCTCGTTTTAACTTTATCTGTCAGAGCTTCGCAGCAGCCATCTGATACAAATGATTTGCATGAACTTGCGGATTATCTGCGTTATGCCTCACTCAATAATGCAGAGTTGAAGGCAAAATTTGAGCAGTGGAAGGCGGCGTTAGAGCAGATTCCCCAGGCAAAAGCATTAAGTGATCCGAAATTTACATACGGTTATTTTATAGAGGAGGTCGAAACACGGGTCGGCCCGCAAAAACAAAAGTTCGGCATAATGCAGGTATTTCCCTGGTTTGGCAAAATCCAGGCCAGAACCGACGTGGCCGCGGCAAAGGCACAAGCTGCAAAGCAAAGATACGAAACAACCAAGTTGGCACTTTTCCGACGGGTAAAAGTGGCTTTTTACGAATTCGCATATCTGGCCACGGCTATCGATATTGCGAAACAGAATCTCGAACTGCTGCAGCATTTCGAAGAGGTTGCTCGAACAAAATACCTAACCGCCACAGCGATACATCCCGACATAATCCGTGTCCAGGTGGAATTAGCTAAACTTGAGGATATCTTAAAAAGTCTGGAGCAGCTCAGAGAGCCGATAGTTGCAAAACTCAATTCAGTGCTTAACCGGCCGATTGATGCAGAATTAGTCTGGCCCGAAAAAGGTCAGCCGGAAAATGTCACGCTTGACCGGCGGCATATTATTCAGGCATTAAAAAGAGCGAATCCTGAGCTTGCCGAGCTTAGCTGGGAAATTCAAGCGGCCAAAAATATTGTAAAGCTGGCAAAAAAGAAATTCTATCCCGATATAGGAGTAGGCCTCGATTGGATTCAGACGGGTGGAGCGGTTTCTCCGGGAGTCAAAGGCAGCGGCGATGACCCTGTGATTTTGATGTTTTCAATGAATATCCCTCTGTGGCAGGGCAGCTATAAGGCCGCTGAGCAACAGGCAAAAGCAAATGTAAGGAAAATTCAAGCACAAAGAACAGACGTCGAAAACAAAATACTATCAAGAGTGTTCGAGGTGCTCTACGATATCGAAGATAGTCACAGAAAGACATATCTTTACGGGGATGTTTTAATTTCGAAGGCTCAGGAGCTTGTTCAGGCATCTGAAACCGCCTACCAGGCAGGTGCGGTGGATTTCCTCTCGTTGATAGATGCCCAGCGCATGCTGCTTAAATATGAGTTGGACTACGAAAGGGCCGTTACAAACAATCAGCAGAAACTGGCTGAACTGGAAATGCTTGTCGGGGCGGAACTGCCCACAGGAATGATTATTGATTAAGGATTAACGATAATTAAAAAAATATCGCCGAAGGCGGTTCCTTAAATAATCAATAATCAATAGAAAATAATCAATGTTATAGGTGGCTGAAATGAAAATGATACAAGCCAAATCGTTATTGAGTGGTCGAGGATTTAAGACCGTTATTCTGGTCGTTGTAACTTTCCTTGCGGGTTATTTTGTTCATTCGTTTTTACACAAATCTCCCGTCGCCCAGACAAATGAACATACCGACCATCAGGCTGCTGCGCAGGCACAGACCGTCTGGACATGTTCGATGCATCCTCAATTTCGCCTGCCCAAAGCCGGTCAGTGCCCTATTTGTTTAATGGATTTAATACCGATGACTACTGAGGAAAGTGCAATTGGTGAGAGACAAATCACCTTCTCGCAAGCGGCCTTAAAGCTTATGGAGGTTCAAACGACCCCTGTTGAGCGTAAATTTGTAGAGGCCGAAATCCGCATGGTTGGCAAGGTTGATTATGACGAGACCCGAGTAAAAAATATCACCGCCTGGGTTCCCGGCAGAATCGACCGGCTTTACGTGGATTTTACCGGCATCACGGTTAATAAGGGCGACCACATGGTCGATCTTTATAGTCCCGAGCTAATCAGCGCACAGGCCGAACTGCTTCAGGCTCTCAAAGCCGCCGGCAGTATCAGTGAGAATACCTCCGACCTGATGAAAAGAACCACTCTCGCCATGCTTGAGGCGTCCAGAAATAAACTTCAACTACTTGGACTTGCCCGTGCTCAAATTGATAAAATCGAAAACTCCGGCGGACCGGTCACTCACATAACGATTTATTCACCTATGGGTGGAGTAGTCATCCATAAAAATGCTACTGAAGGTATGTACGTCAACACCGGCACACCGATTTATACTATCGCAGACCTTTCGCGTTTGTGGGTAAAGCTGGATGCCTACGAATCTGATTTGCCCTGGGTTCGGTATGGGCAGGAAGTTGAATTCTCTACTGTGGCATATCCGGGGCAGGTCTTCAAAGGCAAAATAAGCTTCCGTGACCCCATACTCAACGCGAAGACCAGGACGGTTAAGGTGCGTCTCAATGTTGATAATACTGACGGCAAGCTAAAACCCGGAATGTTTGTAAGGGGCGTATTGCGGGCGAAAGTTGCCCAGGGCGGCGCCGCAATGGAACCAGAGCTGGCAGGCAAATGGATTTGTCCGATGCATCCTTCTGTTGTTAAGGACCAGCCTGGAACCTGCGATATCTGCGAAATGGATTTGGTGGCCACTGAGTCACTATATGTCACGGCCAGTGTGCCCGATGAACCGCCTCTGGTAATTCCCGCCACTGCGCCTTTGATAACGGGCAAACGTGCGGTTGTGTATGTCCGGATACCGGATGCAAATAAGCCAACGTTCGAGGGCAGACAGGTAGTTCTTGGTCCAAGAGCAGCAGACTACTATCTGGTCAGAGAAGGGCTTGCCGAAGGGGAGATTGTCGTTACGAACGGTAACTTTAAGATTGATTCGGCCCTTCAGATACAAGCCAAGCCCAGTATGATGAGCGCAGATAGTGGCCACGAGATTTTTGAAGTGCCGGATGAGTATCGCAGGCAGCTTTGGGGAGTTGTTGAAAATTACTTACTATTGCAGGATGCCCTGGCTTCTGATGACAAGTACGGTGCCGCCAAAGCGGTGGGCCAGACATTAGAATCGCTTTCTGCGGTTGAAATGGGTTTGGTCAGCGGCAATGCTCATAACGCGTGGATGGCTAGCAGCGTCCAGATGAAGTCGGCATTAGATAAGATAAAGAATGCCGAGGCAATCGAGCCGATGCGTGAAGGATTTGAGGGGCTTTCCAATGAACTTATTGCTGTTGTCGGGCAATTTGGAATTTACGAAGGTAAGACCCTGTACAAGCTTAATTGCCCAATGGCGTTTAATAACAAGGGAGCAGACTGGCTGCAAGCGGATAAAGACACCCGTAATCCTTATTTTGGCGCCTCTATGCTCAAATGCGGCCAGGTTACCGAAGTAATCGGCGAAGAGCCTAAATGAAATAGAAATCTTTTGTAAACTTTTTTTGAAAGGAAGGTGGAAAATGATTGAACGGAAAAACTTCAAGGCTGTGATATTTTTGTTGGCAGTGGTTATCGCGGCCGCCCCGGCTTTTGCAGACAGTTGCTGCCCGGGTTGTGCTGCAAAGGCTAAAACAACAAAGGCTTCTAATACACAGGCGTCGAAGCTGATGGCGAACCAGCACAAAACGTTAATGCAAACGAAAATCTTTTTGGACAGTCCCTCCGCTATCTTAGCCCGTACTAAAACCTTGAGTTTAACAGCGGAACAAAACCGAAAACTTTTGGAAATCGAAAGACAGGCCAGACTAAAGGCTTTGGCCGTTCTTACTCTCGGACAGCGGAAGAAACTTGGGAACGTTTCAGTTGCGCCAATAAGCATGGCATCGGTGTGTAAGAAGACGTGCGGCACAATGACGGTAGGTGCTGCCGTGAATAAGCAAACACAAACCGCGCAACAAACCGTTTGTCCTGTCATGGGCGGGAAAATCAATAAGAGCGTTTTCGCTATGTATAAAGGCAAAAAAGTATATTTCTGTTGTGCAGGATGTGAAACTCCGTTTCTGAAAAATCCTAAAAAATATCTGAGCAAACTGCCTCAGTTTAAGAATTAATGATCACAATAAGTTATTAAAAGTTTTGAAAGGAAAAAGAAATGAACGGCAAAATGAAACAATTCAAAATAATGTTTATGGTGGTAAGTCTGCTGCTTGTCGGATTGATTATGGTAAATGGCTGCAATAAGGAGGAGCCGACACCCGCCGAAACAGTCACTTCACAGATGCAGGGACATGAAGGGCATGACCATGCGGCTATGATGGAAGAGTCGGCAGGGGCGGTTGTCGCCGCAATAGAGCAGACAAAATGTCCGGTTATGGACAGTCCCATCGATAAGGCCCTTTTCGTTGAGTATAAGGGTAAGAAGGTGTATTTCTGCTGCCCCGGCTGCGAAGATAAATTTACTGCAGAACCGGCAAAGTATGTCGCCAAACTGCCCCAGTTCAAGCAGTAAGCACAGCAGCTTCAAGACTTAATGGTGCCTGGCCTTAAGTTCGCCTCTGAATTGTATGAGGTTGGTTTTGCCGGGGGGCCGTAGGAGAACTGCGGCAGTAGTGTAAAGACAGTTTAGTTCAGGTTCAGCGGATAAAGTTATGGAAGAACTACCTTCTTTTCAGAACCAATCACCAGTAGACAAAGTAATACGGTTTTGCCTTGAAAACAAGCTGATCGTCGGGCTTTTAGTGATAATGTTCATCGGATGGGGTGTTATGGTGGCCCCATTCGACTGGGACATTGGGAATCTACCGAGAAACCCTGTACCCGTTGATGCTATACCAGATATAGGCGAAAACCAGCAGATAGTTTTCACCGAATGGATGGGGCGTTCTCCACAGGACGTTGAGGACCAGATAACATATCCCTTGACAGTATCCCTTTTAGGGATTCCGGGTGTCAAAACTATCCGCAGCTACTCATTTTTCGGATTCTCCTCAATATACATTATATTCGAGGACAATATCGATTTTTATTGGTCACGAAGCAGGGCCCTTGAAAAGCTTAATTCGCTGCCAGCCGGAACGCTTCCCGAAGGTGTCCGGGCTACATTGGGACCTGATGCGACGGGTCTGGGGCAAATTTTTTGGTACACGCTTGAGGGCCGGGACGAAAAAGGTAATCCGGCCGGAGGGTGGGACCTTGATGAGCTTCGCACTATCCAGGACTGGCAGGTCCGTTATGCCCTACTATCTGCCAAGGGCATAAGCGAAGCGGCCTCCATCGGTGGCTTTGTTAAAGAATATCAAATAGACGTGGACCCTGATGCGATGCGGGCATACGACGTCGGCCTGGATGAGATATTTATGGCGGTAAAGATGTCCAACATTGATGTTGGCGCCAGGACTATCGAGATTAACAGGGCCGAGTATGTAATTCGCAGCCTGGGCTTTATTGAGGACCTCTCCGACATAGAAAGGTCTGTTATAAAGGTCAACGATAATGTCCCTGTTTACATTAAAGATGTAGCGAAGGTTTCATTCGGACCTGCACTGCGCCGAGGGGCGCTGGACAAAGGTGGTGCCGAGGCGGTGGGTGGCGTTGTAGTTGTTCGCTATGGATATAATCCTCTCGAAGCCATTAAAAATGTAAAGGCCAAAATCGAAGAGATATCGCCCGGGCTGCCCAGAAAGACTTTGCCCGACGGCACGGTTTCGCAGGTAACAATTGTACCGTTTTATGACCGCACGGGACTTATTTACGAGACATTAGGCACATTAAACACCGCCCTGACCGAGGAAATACTGGTTACAATCATCGTTGTTATTGTTTTAGTAGTGCATCTGAGAAGCTCGGTATTAATCAGCGGCCTGCTACCTTTGGCTGTGCTGATGTGCTTTATCGCTATGAAAGTCGGCGGAATAGACGCTAATGTTGTAGCGCTGTCGGGAATTGCAATTGCCATTGGTACAATGGTTGATATGGGGATAATAGTCTGTGAGAACATTCTAAAGCACCTTAATGAAGCCAGGCCGGATGAGAATAAGCAGGAGGTGATTTTCAAAGCAGCGAGCGAGGTTGGCGGTGCGGTTTTGACAGCAGTTTCAACTACCGTGGTCAGCTTTTTGCCGGTCTTTACTATGACCGGGGCTGAAGGAAAGCTCTTTAAGCCCCTTGCTTTCACCAAGACCTTTGCACTGGTTGCTTCGGTGATAGTGGCTTTGACTATAATTCCGCCGGCGGCCCATATCCTATTTGCAAAGAAAGCTGCTCTAAAAAAGCTAAGGCTGTACTTATTGGGTGGTTTATTAGCCGTCGCTGCTGTTGTCGCGGCTTTCTGGCTTACCTGGTGGATAGGCGTTCTTATCGGCGCAATTGCTCTTTACCATCTCACAAGAGACTACATCCCAAAGAGAATGAACAGCCTGCTGCCCATTCTTGCCAATGCTCTGGCGGTCGTTCTGGTTGGATTTATACTTGCCAATCACTGGCTACCCTTAGGTTCGGAAAAAGGTATGCTGCGAAATCTGGTGTTTG
The DNA here is from genome assembly GCA_019456195.1 of Planctomycetota bacterium. GTDB lineage: Bacteria > Planctomycetota > Phycisphaerae > Sedimentisphaerales > Anaerobacaceae > NIOZ-UU13. The sequence continues at coordinate 18,640 of VRUK01000093.1, forward strand.
TGGCATTGTTAATCGGCGGGCTGCTTTTGTTTTTCCGTATTTTCCAGAAATTCTATCCTCACATTTTAGGCTGGTGCCTCAGGCATAAAAAAGCTTTTTTATCGCTCCCCGGTGCACTCATAGTAATAGGCCTGATGGTATGGCTCGGATTCGGGAGGGTCTTTTTCTTTGTGCCGGAGGGATTAAAAGCAAACAGATTGTGGTACGCCGGCGTGCATAGCTTTCCGGGACTCGGTAAAGAATTCATGCCTCCTTTGGACGAAGGCTCCTTTTTATATATGCCTACAACTATGCCCCATGCTTCTATCGGGGAGTGTCTGGACATACTGCACAAGCAGGATGCAGCTTTCCAGTCTATCCCTGAGATTGACTCAGTAGTGGGGAAAATTGGCCGGGTCGAATCACCCCTTGATCCAGCGCCAATTTCTATGATTGAGACGATCATCAATTATAAGTCTGAATATATTACCGACAAAGATGGGCATCACATTCGCTTCCGGTATGACAAAAAAACAGGAACATACCCTCGCGATGAGAAAGACCAGCTCATACCTGACCGTTACGGTCGGCCCTTTAGACAATGGCGGCCCCATATTAAGAACCCGGATGACATCTGGGATGAGATTGTAAAAGCAGGTCAGATTCCGGGTACGACCTCAGCGCCAAAATTGCAGCCAATTGCCACGCGAATAGTAATGCTTCAGAGCGGCATGCGGGCGCCGATGGGTGTCAAAGTTAAAGGGCCTGATCTGGATACTATCGATCGGGTTGGCCTGGAGATAGAACGCTTTCTTAAAGAAGTCCCTTCTGTGGAACCGGCCGCGGTAATTGCCGACAGGATTGTAGGCAAGCCTTATATTGAGATTGATATCGACCGGGATGCCATCGCCAGATATGGCATAAAGATCCGAAATATACAAGATGTTATTGAGGTTGCGATTGGCGGCAGGCGAATTACGACAACGGTTGAGGGACGCGAGCGATATAGTGTTAGGGTAAGATATGCACGTGAATTACGGGACCAGATTGAATCGTTAGGGAAGATTTTGGTTCCATCGGCCGACGGGGCACAGATTCCAATTATCCAATTGGCGGAAATTCGCTATGTGCGCGGGCCTCAGGCAATAAAGAGCGAAGACACATTTCTTATTGGCTATGTCCTGTTTGACATGAAGGCCGGCCATGCCGAGGTCGATGTCGTCGAAGACTGTCAGCGGTACCTGCAAACCAAGATTGACAGCGGCGAATTCGTTATACCGGAAGGCGTGAGTTATATTTTTGCAGGCAGCTATGAAAATCAGATTCGTGCAGCTAAAACACTGTCGGTAGTTGTACCCCTGGCTCTTTTTATCATATTTATAATTTTGTATTTACAGTTCAAATCCACAACAACCAGCCTGCTGGTATTTTCAGGAATAATTGTTGCCTGGTCGGGCGGCTTTTTGATGATATGGCTGTATAGTCAGGGATGGTTTCTGGATTTTGGCGTATTCGGTGTGAATATGCGGGAGCTTTTCCAGGTGCATCCAATCAATCTGAGCGTGGCAATATGGGTTGGATTTTTGGCGTTGTTCGGGATTGCCTCCGATGATGGTGTCGTGATGTGTACATATCTGAAGCAATCGTTCCAGAACAAAACGCCTGCGAGCATTGACCAGACCCGTCAGATGGTGATAGAGGCGGGCAAACGAAGAATTCGACCTTGCCTTATGACGACCGCAACGACGATATTGGCACTGATTCCGGTACTCACTTCTACGGGGCGTGGCTCGGACATCATGGTACCGATGGCAATACCTTCCTTCGGCGGAATGACGATTGAAATTCTTACTATGTTAGTCGTACCGGTCTTGTATTGCTGGATAAAAGAAGTTAAAATCCATAAGCAGCAAATGATATAGTGAAAATATTAAAATCGCCGAACTTCTGCTACCGGCCATATCGAGGATATTGAAGTGATGAGAGAACGAAACGTAACCTCCCTGTATTCAATAGATTTCAGAAATCGCATTGATATAATTCGAATCTGCGCCCTTCTGCTCTTGATATATTTTGTTTTGGCATTAACCCAATCCCTTTATGCACAACCTGATGGTGCTGTTGTAAAGAGAGTGCTCGACTTGCGCGATGCAGAAGAAAACCTTCTTAAACCTGATGTCTGGAGACCCTGGCAAAAAGGCTTCGAACGGCAGGGCAATATTTTTATTTGCGATAACGGCGACGATGCGAAGGCCCAGCGAGGTATCTCCCAGGCGGTTGTATTGAACCAAAGCAAACCCGAACCGATTGTTGCTACGGCCTGGAGCAGGGCGGAAGCAGTAGCCGGTGGTCGCAACAGTGATTATTCCCTTTATCTTGACCTTGTTTATTCTGATGGAAGCTCGTTGTGGGGCCAGACCGACTCTTACAACGTAGGTACAGGTAAGTGGGAGAAAGCTGAAGTTACCGTATTTCCTGAAAAGCCGGTCAAGTCTGTTTCATTTCATATGCTGCTGCGTCGTCATAAGGGCAAGGCCTATTTCCGCAGTCCCGAGCTGCGTGTTATTAAGCCCCCAAAAGGAGCCGGTATGTTCGACGGCGTGCCTGTTGCTTTGACGGGGCAAGCGAGAGAAGGTTTTCAGGTTCGTGACGTGGCCGCCGGCTCCGACTTCGTTCGGCTTGAACGAAGCGCTCTCGGCCTCGAACTTACATATGAAAAAAAGAGTGTGGGCCGAGATGTATTTTATGATGTCACCATTAGCGATAAGACCGGAAAAGACCGCGCTGTAACTTTGATTTATGCCGTTCCCATTCGGCGCCGCCAATGCTACTGGTTACAGGATCCGCGTCAAAGTATGATGGTCGAGCCGGCCCGCGAATATATCAATGCCAATGGATTCTCAGCCGGGGCCAACGGCCAACTCTCGCGGTATCCTTTTGCGGCTGTGTCTGCTGATGACCAGGGCTTCGCCCTGGGTATCGATATGGCCCGGCCGGCTTTTTTCCGTGCGGGCTACAACAGCCAAACGGGTGAGTTGTTTCTTGCTTATGATATTGGCCTTGCACCTGAAAAGCCAACTGCTCATTTGAGATTCTGTAAGTTTAATTTCAATCCTGAATGGGGATTTCGTGCTGCCCTGTCTCGATTTTATGAAATATTCGACGACTACTTCCGCTGCCGTACACCTGAGCAGGGTCTCTGGATGCCTTTTGCAAAAATCAGCGAAGTTAAGGACTGGCAGGATTTCGGTTTCAAATTCAAAGAAGGCAACAATGAAACAGCCTGGGACGATGAGCACGATATCATTACCTTCCGCTACACCGAACCGATGACCTGGTGGATGCGCATGCCTAAAGAAATGCCCCGAACGCTTGAGGCCGCCCTGGGCCATGCCCGACAGCTCGCTGATGAAAAATCAGACCCTCGTGCCAAGGCATTTTTAACGAGCGGCTATCATGATGAAGCCGGGCGATTTTCTGCGCGGTTGCTTAATACGCCCTGGTGCGATGGAGCGGTCTGGAGCATTAATTCGATGCCCGGTCTTGGGGGTGACATTACCGAATTCAAAAACAAGTGGAACTCAAAGCTTAGAGAATCACTTTACGGAACCAACCGCCGAGCCGACCTGGATGGAGAATATATCGATTCGAGTGAAGGCTACGTGACCGACGAGCTGAACTTTCGCCGCGACCATTTCGCAGCGACTCAAACGCCTTTGACCTTCTCGCTGAAGAGCCGTAAGGTCGCCATCTTTCGCGGACTGATAGCCTTCGAATATATTCGTGCTATCTCGGACGACATACACAGTATGGGAAAGCTCATGATGGCGAATTCCACGCCCATCCGCTTATGCTGGCTAACACCCCTGTGTGATGTCTTGGGCACGGAAACCGACTGGAACCCCGGCCGGACATGGCGCCCGATGTCTGACAGCGACCTGCTTTATCGCCGTGTACTGTGCAAAGGCAAACCGTATTGCTTCCTTATGAACACCCGTTTCGAAGAATTTTCTCATGAGCTTGTGGAAAAATATATGAAGCGTTGCCTTGCTTACGGTATGTATCCCGGTTTTTTCAGCCATAATGCTTCACAGGGCCATTACTTTACGCGACCCGAACTCTATGAACGGGACAGAGACCTCTTCAAGAAATATGTTCCGCTGTGCAGGCTTGTGGCCGAAGCGGGCTTCGAACCGATTACCCATGCTCGATCGAGCGACAAGCAAATCTATGTCGAACGGTTTGGAAATCGATATCTGACAGTTTTCAATGACAGTTCCGAGCGCCGCAGCGTAAGCATCACTATAGAAGGAAAAACTTCGGCAGCAAGACGTGAGTTAGTTCACGGCCAAAAAATCAACTTTCGTAACGGGCAAGCCACCCTTACACTCGCCGCAGAGGACGTTGCCGTTATTGAAATGAAGTGATTCAGAACGCTTACTAATCTTATTAGATTTCGAATCGCGGCTTATTTTGAGCTTTTCAACGCAGAGTAAAGATAGTAATTTCAGGTCTTATTTTCATGCGTGTTCTGCCAACCCGGC
>VRUK01000009.1 GCA_019456195.1 Planctomycetota bacterium
ACTCTCTTAATCGGGAGGAATCCTCAATCTCCATTAGATAAGTACACCCAAACTGTTACCCAGGATTGAACCAGGCCAAAATTCATTAAATAAAACAAAACGAACATAAGATATAAATTGACAGCATAGTATAAAAGTTTTAATATATTTGTCGATATGTCGAGCTGTGCATATCCAAAGATATTTTTATGGATAAATACAAATGGACAAAAAAGAAGAATTATTGAACGCCATTCTCAAAGTCACCAACAACGGACAAACTTCAGAGGATAAAAAAAGATTAACGTGCGCCGAGGCCTTTGAGCTGGCCAAAAAATACGATGTGGAAATTATTGAAATAGGACGTATGTGCAATCAGTGTAATATAAAAATCTGTAAATGTCAGCTCGGCTGTTTTAAATGACACTGGAGAGGACAAGAATGTGAAGAATTTACGAGCTAAATTCAAGCTCTGGCTCAGTACCAGAGACATTGAAGGGGTTTTCGGCGACGGCAAATGGCGTCTGCTTAAAGCCATCGAAAGCACAGGTTCACTAACTAAAGCCAGCGAATCACTAAGGATAAGCTATCGAAAGGCATGGGGCGACCTGAAAAAAGCACAGGAAGCCTTGAATGAGCCCTTAGTCGAAAAACATCGAGGCGGTACCCAGGGCGGCCAAAGCACCCTAACCGAACAAGGGAAAAAATGGGTTAAAGCCTACACTAAATTTCACGGCGACATCGAAAAAGCTGTTGAAAAGGCTTATGAAAAACATATAAGGAAAATTGCAGAATGAGCAGGACGGCAAAAATCGTACTAACTCTTGCAGCTTTGAGTTCTCTGGGTCTCATATGGCTCATTGCTCAAGATTCACATCCTTCAAACCATTCGGGACACGAATCTGAACAGCTAATCATCTTTCACGCAGGCAGTCTCGCGATTCCTTTTAAAGAGATATCAGAAGAATTTAAAGCCCGTCACCCTGATGTTAAAATTCTGCTTGAAGCCGCAGGCAGTCGAATATGCGCTCGAAAAATTGCAGACTTACAAAAGCCCTGTGATGTGATGGCTTCATCGGATTATACTGTAATTGACAATTTGCTGATTCCCGAACATGCCGACTGGAATATAAAATTCGCAAGCAATGAAATGGTAATCGTTTATGTCGAGAATTCCAAGCGGGCAAATAACATCAATCAAGAAAATTGGTTCGATATTTTGCTTCAAAAAAACGTAGCCTTCGGTAGGTCCGATCCAAATTCAGATCCCTGTGGCTACCGAGCACTGCTTATAACGATTCTTGCTGAAAAATTCTATAACAGGCCGGGCCTTGTTGAGGCAATTACGGCAAAAGACCAACAATACATTCGCCCAAAGGAAGTTGATTTATTGACACTTCTGGAAACAGGTACGATTGATTATCTCTTCATATATAGAAGTGTAGCTGTGCAGCACAACCTTAAATATTTAGTGCTGCCTGATGAAATTAATCTAAAGAATGCGGATTTGTCCGATTTTTACAAAACCGCTTCGGTTAGCTTGACCGGCAAACAGCCGGGGACATTTATTACCAAATCCGGTGAGCCAATAATATACGGCGTAACAATACTCAAAAATGCGCCAAACCATAAGCTTGCTACGGCCTTTTTAAACTTTTTGCTCGATGCTGATTCGGGCGGCGCTATTCTCGAAAAGAACGGACAAAGTTTTGTGGTCCCTTCAACTACTGAAACTTTCAATAAACTGCCGGAGTCATTGAAAATCTTCGCTCTTCCGGGAAGCGTAAAATGAAAACTGAAACATTAAACAGAAAATACGAGCCTCTATCACTGTTATTCGCAGCACTTGGCGGTGTTGTGCTGCTTTTTATTATCGCCCCATTGGTAAGTATGTTCCTAAATTGTTCACTGCCGGAGCTTGCAGAGGCAGCGAAAGACCAGGAAGTTCGAAACAGTATCTGGCTTACATTATGGACGTCAATGGCAGCAACAGCATTATTTGCCATCGCCGCTATTCCTTTTTCCTACCTCCTGGCACGAAAGGATTTCCCTCTGAAGGGTCTTATTTCCGGCATAATCGATGTTCCTATCGTAATACCACATCCCGTAGCGGGGATAGCCTTGCTGTGTGTTGTTTCCCGCGGCACTTTTCTGGGACAAGCGGCAGATAAGATGGGCTTCAGCTTTGTCGGAAGCAGTGTGGGTATCATGCTGGCAATGGCATTTGTCAGTATTCCTTTTCTCGTCAATTCTGCCCGGGACGGATTTGCTGCGGTCCCTGTTCGTCTTGAGAAGGCCGCTCTAAGTCTCGGAGCAAGCCCTTTGAGGGTATTTTTCACCGTCTCGGTTCCATTGGCGTCAAGATCGATCGTCTCCGGTTTGATTTTAATGTGGGCACGGGGAATGAGCGAGTTTGGTGCCGTCCTGATTATCGCCTATCATCCTATGATTACGCCTGTATTGATACATGAACGCCTTGGAGCTTTTGGTTTAAAATACGCCCGGCCGGTAGCCGTTCTTTTCGTTTCGATATGCCTTATTTTTTTCATTATATTGCGGCTTTTAGTAAGAGGTAAAGATGCTGCTCACCGTTAGGGAAATTTCAAAGGCATTCAGCGGCTTCGAGATAAAGGATGTTTCCTTCGATGTCCAGCAGGGTTGGTACTTTGTTCTACTCGGTGCTTCTGGTGTGGGAAAAAGTGTACTGCTCGAGATTATAGCAGGTCTTACCCGCCCAGACGCCGGACAAATATTTCTAAACGGAAAAGATATCACCAACGAAAAGATTCAGAAGCGTAAAATCGGTTTGGTGTTTCAGAACAACACACTATTCCCGCATATGACGGTTTATGATAATATCGCATATCCACTTCGCAGCGGATACACAAAATCTCAAATCTCAAAACGAGTAGCCCAACTCGCAGAAGATTTCGGAGTCACCGACATACTCAATCGCAAATCCCAAATGCTATCAGGCGGAGAATCCCAGCGTGTTTCTCTTGCCAGAACAGTGGCGAGTGAACCGGATTGCCTGCTTTTGGACGAACCGATATGCTCACTTGATGCTACTTCTCGACCTCAGATACGTGCACTTTTACGAAGGATTAATACCAACGGACAAACGATAATACACGTAACACATGATTATACAGAAGCAGTTTCCTTAGGCACTCATATCGCCGTTATGGAAAGAGGAATAATTGCACAGACAGGAAAAGTCGAGGATATTTTTCAGCACCCCAAATCCGAATTCATCGCCAGATTTATCGGCATTAGAAATTTCTTTAAGGGTCATCTGGAACAATCTCACCACCAGTCAGGCCTAAAACAGTTTAGAACAGATAGTCTTGATTTTTCAGTCCTAACCGACAGTCCCGCTGGTGACGGCTTTGTTTGTATCCGAAGTGAGGATGTCACGATTCGCAATCTTGACTCAATGGCAAAGCCAACAAGCGCCCGTAATAACTTCGAAGGAACAATTGTGGATATTGTACGAGCCGGCCCTGGAATCGAAGTCATAGTTGACATTAATACAGATAAATCAAAGCTGATAAACAAAGCGAACAGCACTCCATTAGAAGTTGCTGCACTAATAAGTAACGAATCCGTAAAAACACTGAATCTGCATTGCGGAAAAAAGGTGATTTTAAGTTTCAAGGCCTCCGCTGTTAAGTATGTTGAAGAATAAGATGTTCAAGCTTGATGGAATGTTGATGATTGGGTCGGCCGGAAGTAATGTCGGCAAGACAGAGCTGGCCTGCGCACTTCTGGGTAAATTCGATAAAAACTGTGATGTCATAGGAATAAAAGTTACTACTATAAAGGACAAAGAAGGCCGATGCCCTCGAGGCGGTGAGGGTTGCGGGGTCTGCTCTTCTCTGGAAGGCGTCTATAGCATTACTGAAGAGCTTAACAGCAGTTCCGGGAAAGATACGGCAAGACTTCTGGCTGCCGGTGCAAGCCGGGTTTTCTGGCTGCGTGTTCGAGAAGAAAACCTTCTGGAAGGTATAACCGCACTGCTGGACGTCATCGGGCATGATACTGTTTCAATTTGTGAGTCAAACTCGCTTAGGCAAGTGGTCAAGCCGGGTCTTTTTCTGATGGTCGGAAGCCGCGATTCGAAAAACTGGAAAAGTTCAGCTCAGGCGGCAAAAAAATATGCAGACAGGATTGTGATTTCAGATGGCAGCAGTTTTGATTTTGATCCAAACAGGATAAAGTTTATAAACGGCAAATGGGTAATAAGCATGCCGGCAACAGCAATAATTATGGCCGGCGGGGAGAGCAGCCGAATGGGTATCGACAAGAGTATGTTGTCGATTAAGGGACAATCTATCATAGAGGTGATATGCGAGCAGATTCGCGGCTCTTTCGATGAGATACTAATAAGTGCCAACCAAGTGGACAAGTTCGCGTTTCTCGGCTTCAAGGTTGTCCCGGACAAAGTGCCCGAAAGAGGTCCTTTGATGGGTATAGCTTCGGCTCTGGAAGCATCTGCTAACGAATTCAATTTCGTAGTTGCCTGCGATATCCCCAAAATAAACCTAAGCTGTGTAAACAAAATGCTCACTAAAGCTATCGAAAGCCGGGCGGATATAGTTATTCCGGTGACCGGTAAAGAAAAATACGAACCTCTCTTTGCTATCTACCGTAAAAGTACACTCGAAGCCATAAATAAAACGCTCTCATCAGGGAAAAACAAAATAACAGATGTTTTCAATCTGTGCACAGTTAAGTATATTGAGATGGAAGGTGCAGATTGGTTCATAAACCTTAATACGATAGCTGATTATGAAGAATTTCAAAAAAAAAGCTGCTTTGAAGAACAAAATTATACAGAAATGAAATCCGAATAGAGGCACGAAGCACAATGGCTCATGAAGGTCTTTGGGAACAACTTGAAAAACTGGACGGCACCGAAACAGCACAACGGGCAAAGTGCCAATATATAGACAGCCCGGCGCGTTACAATATTACCCTGCTGAACACCGAGTATGCGGTAAATCTTTCGGACAGGAATATCTTTTCCATACTGTCTGATTCTACACAGGAGGAGGCTAAGTTTCTCAAACAGCTTTGCATACTTGCATATTTAATCAATGCCCGGGATTTACCCCCGGCCAACAAACTTGTCTCTGGTGAAACTTTACCGGGCGGGCAGTTCTTCTTCAGAGGCCAGCACGGCCTGCCTACTAAAAAATTAGAAGAAGCCTTTGGTAACAACCCGGAAATTTTACACCAGGTTTCGGCCAAGCTTAACGCCGAACGCTGTGAATTCGGCGACGCATCAATTCGCCTGTATATGTTACCTCGCTTACCTTTGACCATAGTGATTTGGGGGCGCGATGAGGAATTCGAAGCCCGAGCTTCTATTTTATTTGACCAGACCGCAGCTTCTCAACTGCCCTTAGACGCATTATTGGCAGCCGTAAATCTAACCGTTGGGGCTTTGTTGAAAAACATTGCTGAGAGTGGTTAAAAAGTAATCGACATTGAGCAAATAGATAAATCCGGGTAATCCTATATGATTTGCAAATATTACAGCGTAAATGCTTGACAGCTTCTGACAAAGCTGTTAGGTTGTAGGCTTATAATTATATTGAATGTATTTTCTCAGACATTGGAGCCCAAGCGGCCGATAAAAAGGCCGTTATTATATTCGGAATGCAGGGTTTAAAAATAGCAATTGGCGGCAAAGGTGGTGTTGGAAAGACTACAGTTTGTGCAATCTGGGCACAATTATTCGCCAAAAGCGGATTTGATGTCCTCGTAATTGATGCCGACCCCAATACCACTCTTGCCTCGGCCTTTGGCGTAGCTTCGCAGCAATGCCCGGAGCCGCTTACCAGGATGAAACAGCTAATCGCTGAGCGCACCGGCACCGGCAAAGACGCAGTTGGCACATACTTCAAGCTGAATCCTAAAGTCAGCGACCTGCCGGAAAAATACTCAATTGAAGTTAATGGCTTGAAACTGCTGGTCCTGGGAGGAATTACTCAGGGTGGCGCAGGATGTGCCTGTCCGGAAGGAGCATTTTTAAAAGCACTGCTGACCCATACTATTTTACAACGTAAGGAACTGGTCCTGGTGGATTTAGCCGCAGGCGTTGAATTTTTGGGCAGAGCAAGTGTACAAGGTATTGATGCCTTTATATCTATTGTTGAGCCTGGAGGCAGAAGTATCGAAACAGCGAACAACATCAATAAAATGGCCAAAGATTTAGGTATTGATTGTGTTGGCACAATTGCAAATAAGATTACAGAACCTGCTCAGTTGGAGGTAATAAAATCTCAATTGAAAGATACAGCGCTGCTGGGAACTCTTCGGTACAGCCGCTCTCTACAGGAAGCCGATCTCAGACGCACAGCCGTCTTTGGGGCTGATGCTGAAGCTACAGAGCAACTCAAACAGGCAAAAAACAAATTGGTAGAGCTTATTTCCGGCCCTTCTTCAAAAGCCAAAAAACAATAATTGACAACGCAAAAATTTTACATTATGAAAGTAGTTTCCCATTTTGGGACGTATTACAAAATGGAATATTGGTGTTAAACATTAGAATAGAGGTACATTTATGGATCCCAAAAAACGTAGTATTGATAAAGCGGCACAGGAAATGATAGCCCTTATGGCCGAAAAAGGCCAGCAGAACGCATGGGACAGGCTTGATGCTCAAGGAGCACAGTGCGGCTTTGGAAAACAGGGGATATGCTGCCGGATTTGTGCTATGGGGCCATGCCGAGTTACCAAGAAAGCTCCCTTAGGTGTTTGTGGCGCAGATGAAGACACTATTGTGGCACGAAATTTCCTAAGAGCAGTTGCCGCGGGAGTCAGTGCCCACAGCGATCATGGCCGAACCGTAGCCGAAGTGTTTATAGCAGGCGCCAAAGGCGAGGCCAAAGATTACAAAATGAAAGACACCACGAAATTATTCAAACTGGCCGAGGAACTGGGAGTAAAAACCAAAGACCGTTCGGTAAACGAGATTGGCATAGATGTTGGCGAAATAGCTCTTGCCGAATTTGGCAAGCCTGTAGGAACCCAGTTAATGGCCCGGCGAGCACCAGCACCACGTCAGGAAATCTGGAAAAAGCTTGGCGTTACCCCTCGCGCTGTGGATCGGGAGGTAACGGAATCGCTGCACCGCAGCACTATGGGTGTAGACCAAAACTACAAGAATATCCTCACACATGCCAGCCGGGTGGCTCTGGCCGACGGCTGGGGCGGGGCAATGCTGGCTACCGAGCTACAGGATGTTCTCTTTGGAACACCTTACCCAGGTACGGGCGAAGTGAACATGGGAGTCCTGAAAAAAGATGAGGTAAATATTATTGTCCATGGACACGAGCCAATTCTCTCGGAAATGATAGCAGTGGCGTCCCAGGATGAGGAACTTCTGGCTAAAGCAAAGAAAGTTGGAGCCAATGGAATAACCGTAGCAGGAACCTGCTGCACAGCCAACGAACTGCTGATGCGACACGGCATACCAATCGCAGGCAATTTTCTCAACCAGGAACTCGTTATTGCGACAGGCGCAATAGAACTCATGGCGGTCGATGTCCAGTGTGTGATGCAGGGACTGGCACAGGTAGCGAAATGCTACCATACCAAGCTTGTAACTACTACCGACAAGGCACAAATGCCGGATGTAGAACACGTCTCGATGGATGAACATAACGCCCTGGAGAGTGCTAAAGGGCTGGTAACGATGGCTATCGATAACTTTAAGAATCGCGGAGATGTTTACATCCCGAAGGAAAAGAACGCTGCCGTAGGCGGCTTTAGTTTTGAGTCGATAAACTATATGTTAGGCGGGCGTTTCCGTGCAAGCTTCAGGCCGTTAAACGACAATATTATTAACGGCCGTATCCGTGGCATTGCGGGCATAGTTGGTTGTACCAATCCTAAAATGCCGCAGGACTATACACATACAACTCTGGTCAGGGAACTAATCAAACGGGATGTTTTGGTGCTGACTACCGGCTGCGCCACTATTGCGTGCGGTAAACAGGGACTTACAAATCCCAAAATAGCGGTGGAATTGGCAGGACCGGGATTGAGAGAGGTTTGCGAAGCTATTGGTATCGCGCCAGTGCTGACTTGCGGAAGTTGTGTTGACAACACCAGGTTGCTGGTCTCGTGTAGCGAACTTGTCCGTGAAGGCGGCCTGGGTGACGATATTTCCGAACTGCCGGCAGCAGGAGCGTGCCTTGAGTCGGTTAGTGAAAAAGCCCTGGCGATTGGACAATATTTCGTGGCAAGCGGTATGTTGGTCGTTTTCGCCAAAGAAACAATGCCGATATTGGGCAGCAAAAACGTTTGTGATTATCTGTTCAAAGGAATTGAAAAAGACTTGGGCGGACACTGGGCCATAGAATCCGACCCCGTCAAAGCCGCCGAAATGATAATCCAACATATCGAAAGCAAACGCGATGCACTGGGTATCAACAAAGAGAAGGAACGCAAGCTCTATGATATGGCAGACCGCAGAGCTTTAACTATAGAATAGAACAGTAAGAAAAGCGAAATGTAATATAGCATATTCAAGATATTTAATGCAAAGGTAGGTTATTCGATGTCAAAAATAATCGCATCAGCAGCCATACGTGGCGCCCACAAAATAGCCAAACAGGCCGAAGACATTTTAACGAAGGCCATCGGCGAAAAAGGCGAAGATTGCCAAGTTGAATTTCCAAACACCGGCTACTATATGCCCATCATTTATTCCATGACAGGGATAGCGGTCGAAAAACTGTCCGATTTCAAAGAAGTAATGCAGGAGATAAAAGGTTTACTGCCACCGCCTGTTAATGATGATGTGTGGGTGCCCTATCTGGGCCCTGCTCTGGACGCCGGTATGGCAACACTTTTCGCAGAGGAGATGATCGAGGCCTGCAAGTACTTAATAGGGCCCAATCCGGTGGACGATATCTGGCTCGGTGCGGCCGACGACATAATCCTTCGCGAACGAGGCATTCAATTTGTGGACGGAACGGCGCCGGGCTTTGCAGCTATAGTAGGCGCTGCACCGGACGTGGAAACTGCGGTTGAAATCGCCCGTAAACTACAGGAACGCTGCCTGTATGTCTTTATGTCGGCGCACCATAACGGTACCACTTTCGCCGAGCAGCTCATCGAAGGTGGCGTACAGTTGGGCTGGGAAACGCGATTGGTGCCTTTCGGACGGGAAATCACATCAGCCATATATGCTCTTGGTTTTGCAAGCCGGGCAGCCCTAAGCTTCGGAGGCGTTCAGGCGGGCGATTTCCGACGAAATTTGCTCTACAACAAAAACAGAATTTTCGCCTTTGTTATGGCCTTGGGCGAGGTTACCGACGAATGGTATGCCACCGCCGCCGGTGCAATTAACTATGGTTTTCCTGTCATCGCTGATTCCGACATTCCGGAAATTCTTCCTACCGGCGTATGTACGTATGAGCACGTCGTATCAAATATTCCTTATGACAAGATAGTAGAAAAAGCGGTCGAAGTCCGTGGCCTTAAGGTAAAAATCACCGAAATACCAATTCCGGTCTCTGTCAGTCCCGCCTTCGAAGGTGAACGAATCCGCAAAGAAGAAATGCACTGTGAGTTCGGCGGCCAGAGAACACCTGCCTTCGAATGGCTTCAAATGCGCGATATCAGTGAGGTTGAAGACGCAAACGTTGAGGTGATAGGACCTGATTCGGATTCTCTTGAACCGGGCGGAAGGCTGCCGCTGGGTATTATAGTCGAAGTAGCCGGAAGAAAAATGCAATCTGATTTCGAACCTGTGCTGGAGCGCCATATACACACATTTTTGAATGAGGCGCAGGGAATATGGCACATGGGACAGCGGGATATTAACTGGGTGCGAATCAGCAAAGGCGCCGCAAAGGCGGGTTTCACACTCGAGCATATCGGTAAGCTCCTGCACGCCAAGTTCCACGACGAATATTCGAGCATTTTAGACAAAGTACAGATCAAGATATACACCGACGAAAAGCAGGTGGAAGAGCTTCGCCAGCAAGCCCAGGCCGTATATGCCGAGCGTGATGCACGATTAGCAGGCATGCAGGACGAAGATATCGATACGTTCTATTCCTGCACACTCTGTCAGAGTTTCGCTCCAAACCATGTATGTGTGGTTTCACCGGAGCGGCCTGGTTTGTGCGGCGCTTACAGTTGGCTGGATTGCCGGGCAGCATTCGAAATAACTCCCTCGGGGCCCAATCAACCCATCTCAAAAGGCAGTTGTGTCGATCCGTCCATCGGTCAGTGGGACAAAGTGAACGAATTTGTAATCAAAACCAGTGGCGGCAATATTGAGCGAATGAGCCAGTACAGTATGATTGCCGATCCGATGACCTCCTGCGGCTGTTTCGAATGTATCGCCGCTGTACTGCCGTCAACAGGAGGAATAATGATTGTCAACAGAGAGTATCCCGAGATGACACCCTGTGGAATGAAGTTTTCGACACTGGCCGGGACCGTCGGAGGCGGCCAGCAAACACCGGGCTTCATCGGTCATTCCAAGCATTATATCTGCTCAAAAAAATTCATCCATGCTGAAGGCGGGATTACGCGGATTGTTTGGATGCCAAAAGTACTCAAAGAAGAAATTAAGGATGCTCTCTCCGAAAGAATCAAGGAAATAGGTTTGGAACCGGAAGAATTCTTCGCCAAAATTGCCGACGAGACCTCAGCCACTACCGAAGAAGAGGTACTGGAATTTATCACTAAAAACGAGCATCCAGTAGCCACTTTAGAGCCTATGTTCTAACAAATGCCAAATATATCTCGTAAAGAAAACCCGAAACGAGAGATACTAAATAGCATATATAAAATACGAATGAAGGAAAAATACTATGGCACTAACAGGATTGGACATATTCAAGCTCCTACCAAAAACCAACTGTAAAAAGTGCGGCATGCCAACTTGCCTGGCCTTTGCTATGGCGCTTGCTCAAAAACGCGCCAAACTCGAAGACTGCCCTGACGTTTCTGAAGAAGCCAAAGAAAAACTTGCCGCCGCATCGGCCCCGCCAATGCGAAAAATCGTGTTCGGTACTCAGGACAATCAGGTCCAGCTTGGGCAGGAAACCGTAATGTTTCGACACGAGGAAAAATTTTACAATCCGACCACTCTGGCGGTAACCGTCTCGGACAAACTTACCGGTGAGGATTTAACCAAACGCATCGAATCCGTAAATGCTCTCCAGTTTGAGCGTATCGGCATCAAAATCGGAGTCAAGGCCATAGCTCTGGTCAATAACAGCGGCTCTTCCGAATCTTTTGCACAGGCCGCCGCTGTAGTAAAAGACTCCAGCGACCTTGCTTTAATTCTGGTAACCGATTCACCCGATGCAATGGCCGCAGCGGCAGCTAAAACTAAAGAATCTGTGCCTTTACTTGCTTCGGCCACGCCGAATACCGCAGAAGAAATGGCAAAAATAGCCAAGAAAAACGACTGTCCTATTGTTGCAAAAGCCGACTCATTTGACGCACTGGCCGGACTTACCGAAAAGATTAAGGCCGCAGGAGTAGAAGATATAGTATTAAACATCCAGAGCCCGAACCTGGAGAGTCAATTGGTTAATCTCTCAAAAATGCGAGCACTGGCCCTGAAAAAAGCGTTCCGGCCTCTGGGGTATCCATCAATATCCTATGCAACTGACAGCGATGCTGATACACAGGTAGCTTCCGCTATAAGTCTGATTTGTAAATACGCCGGTATAGTGGTACTCGACACTGTCGAACCGTACGCGATTTTGCCCATGCTGACCGCGGTGATGAACGTCTACACCGACCCGCAGAAGCCAGTCCAGGTAGAGCCAAAAATCTATCGCATCGGCGAACCTAATGAGAATTCACCGGTAATGTTTACTACGAACTTTTCACTGACATATTACACTGTAGAATCTGACGTCGAGTCCAGTAGAATACCAAGCTATGTCCTCGTGGTTGACACCGAGGGTACAAGTGTCCTGACGGCTTATTCCGGGGACAAGCTCAATGAAAAAATAGTAGCTGATGCCATGACCAAATATGGCGTGGAAGACCTTGTCAAGCACCGTAAGCTAATCATCCCCGGCTATGTCGCTGTAATGAGCGGCAAACTCGAAGAGGCCACAAACTGGGAGGTTATTGTCGGCCCAAGAGAATGTTCGATGCTGCCTAAATTTCTCCAGGAAGTCTGGAATTAAACTGGATGCTCGCTGCTTGATGTAAGATACTCAGAAAAAGAAAAATCGAGCATCGCTTGTCCGCCCTCGCTTCAGCGAAGACGGAAGTATAGATAATGGAAGAGAGCAAGAAGAAACAATACACAATCCGTTTTGAACCAAGCGGCTTAAAGATAAAAGTGCCGTCCGGGGCCGTTCTGCTCGAAGCCGCCCACAAAGCCGGCATTTATTTAAGCAGCATCTGCGGCGGAGATGGATATTGCGGTAAATGCAAAGTAATAATTGACGCCGGGCAATTTCAAAGCAAGCCAACTGCATTACTTACCCCTGATGAAGTGCGGGAAAATGTCGTCCTTTCCTGCCAAGCCAAAGTCCTTTCCGATATGACCATAACAGTCCCAAAGTCTCATACTTTGGAAACAAGTCAAATACTTATGGACTCGGACGCTCACAGATTCAGTGAGCTGCCGTCAAAAGTTCGGGAAGGAATATTTGAGCATGATCCTCTGGTTCGTAAAATCTACTTAGAGATGTCACCACCCACAGTGCACGAGCACACGGCAGACCACGAGCGATTGTACCTGGCTATACGTGAACAGATTGACGCTCCTATAATGCAGACCGGTTTCCGTCTCCTTCAAAAACTATCCAGATTGCTGCAAAGCAGCGACTATAAGGTTACCGTAACGGTAGGTCGCCGGGGAGAAACCACTGAGGTCATCCAGATTGAGCCGGGTAATCGCTGCGAAAAAAACTTTGCCGTTGCTGTTGACCTTGGTACGACCACCGTCGTGGCCCACCTTGTTGACCTGACAAAAGCCATCACAATAGATACCGAAGCAACATACAACAGCCAAATAAACTTCGGCGAAGATTATATTCGCCGAATCATTTACGCCGAAGAACACGACGCCTTTGATGAAATGCAAAATCGCATCGTTAACGACGTAAACAATCTAATAGTAACACTGGCTACAAGACAGAAAGTCGATTTACAGGACCTGAATGCCATCGTTTGTGCCGGCAACACCGCGATGATACATTTTTTGCTGAATCTTGATCCAACTCGAATCCGCAGAGAGCCTTATATCGCTTCAGCTGGCTTTGTGCCGCCGATTCGAGCCGCGGAAGTAGGTATCCAAATAAATAAACGGGGCCTGTTATACTGCCTGCCGGGTGTGGCCGCATATATTGGCAGCGATATAGTAGCGGGCGTTCTGGCAACGCGAATCTTTACCCAGAAAGGCATCTCGCTATTTATCGACATAGGGACAAACGGTGAAGTGGTTCTTGGCAACAAAGAATGGCTCACCTGCGCCTCAAGCTCGGCAGGCCCTGCGTTTGAAGGGAGCGGAGTCAAGCACGGCATGAGGGCGGGAGCCGGTGCTATAGAAAAACTAACT
This sequence comes from Planctomycetota bacterium, assembly GCA_019456195.1. Taxonomy (GTDB): domain Bacteria; phylum Planctomycetota; class Phycisphaerae; order Sedimentisphaerales; family Anaerobacaceae; genus NIOZ-UU13. Next base: position 13,544 of record VRUK01000009.1, read on the forward strand.
ATTCTCGACGATGGTTCCATAGAGCTTAAAACTATTGGAGAGAAACATCCGGTTGGCATCTGCGGGTCAGGCCTTCTGGATACACTTGCCGAATTATTTACCAAAGGAATCATAGATAGAACAGGACGACTCAAAGATAACGGCCAGCCAAGGTTAACCGAAGGTAATGAGGGCCGGCAATTCCAAATATCCGCAGCAGATAACGAGCACCATGAAATAGTCATCACACAGCCGGACATCGACAATCTGATCCGTTCCAAAGCCGGCGTTTTTGCCTCCATCAAAGTGCTTATGGAAGCAACACAGACAAAGGCCGAGGACTTAGATGCGGTTTATTTGGCCGGTGGATTCGGAAACTTTCTGAACATTCAGCAGGCGGTTAATATTGGAATGCTGCCGGATGTACAGTTGGAGAAAATGCGGTTTGTGGGCAACACGTCCATCGCAGGCGCAAAAACGGTTCTGTTAAGCCGCAAGGCTCTTGAAACAGCAGAAAAAATCGCCGAAGGTATGACATATTTTGATTTGATGAGTCATCCGAGCTATATGGATGAATTTACGAGAGCTAATTTCTTACCGCATACGGATTTATCATTGTTTCCATCTGTATCAGCAGTAAAGTGCGAAATGTAAAACTAAAACAATATACGAGAGAGAAAATATGGCAACAACAATTGCAGTAAGTGGAAAAGGCGGCTCAGGCAAGACAACCTTAGCCGCAATGACTACAAGGTTCCTGCTTGAGCAAACCGACAGAAAAAGTGTACTTGTAGTGGATGCCGACCCAAACGCCTGTGTGGGCCTGACCCTGGGAGTGAAGCCGGAGGTAACCATTGCTGACATCCGCGAAGAGACACGGGCTAAATCACCGAGCAATACTGGTATGGACAAGTTACGTTCGGTTGAGTACGGAATACAGCAGGCAATCACTGAGGCCAATGGCTTTGATTTACTGACGATGGGTCGGCCGGAAGGGCCGAGCTGTTACTGTGCCGTAAATAATATGCTTCGAAAGTTCCTGGACGAGCTAAGCTCGCAGTATGAGTATGTGATTATTGATAATGAGGCGGGAATGGAGCATCTTTCCCGCCGAACCACTAATAACGTTGACTTGCTGTGCATCGTAGCAGATCCAAATACCATCGGCACCCTCACTGCTCAGAGGATTTTTGATCTTTCCAAAAAATTGCCGATCGCTGTAAAGCAAACAGGTGTCATTTGGAACAGGACCGAAAATGATAAAGAAATAGACGGGATAGACAACTTCGGACATATACCTTATGATAAGGCACTTTTTGATGCCTCGATGCAAGACAAAACGGTCTTTGACCTTGCAAATGACAGTCCCGCTTTTTCAATGGTACGTAAAATACTCGAAGAGAAGATAAGTTAGTTTTGAGTTCGCAGGCTACGAACCTTGAACTATAAACGATAAACTATTATTGGAGGTCTTAAAATGCCAGTTCCTGAAATTGCAGAGAGTTTTACCGGCTCCGTAAACCGCCTCACGCTTGGCGCAACCAAAGAAAACGGCGGTACTCGAACCTCAACGGTAACCATAGGTGGTGCGAGTAATGTCGTTTATGGCGGCTCTTCAGCCGATGCTGGTGAAAAACCGGTTATTGCTATGGACGTTCTGGACAGTAAGCCCGACGATTGGCCTGATGTATTGCTTGAACCTTATAAAGATGTACTGGACAGCCCGGGTGACTGGGCTAAAAAGTGCGTAGAAGAGTTTGGAGCAGAGTTAATTTGTTTAAAATTCGAAGGCATTCATCCCGACAAAGGAGATAAGGATGCCGCCCACGCCATCAAGGTAACCGAGGAAGTCTTAAAAGCAGTTGGGGTCCCTCTTGTGCTCTGGAGCTGTGGAAATGACGAAAAAGACAACCAGGTTATGCCCAAAGTAAGCGGTGCGGTAAAAGGTGAAAAATGCCTCATTGGAACCGTTACAGAGGACAATTACAAATCCCTGACCGCGATTGCTTTAGCTGATGGCCATTATCTCATCACTCAAGCCCCACTGGATATCAATATCGCAAAGCAGGTCAATATCCTAACTTCTGATATGGGCTTCCCTCTTGAACGAATAGTAACGTTCCAGTCAACCGGAGCGCTGGGCTATGGAATAGAATATGCCTATTCGATTCAGGAACGCCAGCGTCTCGCCACCCTATCCGGCGACAAGATGATGGCTATGCCGGTAATCTGTGACGTCGGGTATGAATCATGGCGGGCCAAAGAAGCCAAGATCACCGATGCACCAGAATGGGGACCGGCTGAGGATCGAGGACCTATGTGGGAAGTGGCGACCGCCGTCTGCCTGCTGCAGGCCGGTGTTGATATAATTCGCATTCGCCATCCCAGAGCCGCCGCTACCGTCAAGAATTTCATCAATCAGGTCTGCCAAAATAAATAATCAAATGGGCAGCTTCGCAGCAAAAGCCCATATAGGGAGAAAGGAAAAAATTACAATGATATTAATCGCAGAACGAATAAATGGGATGTTCACCGATGTCAAGCAGGCTATCGCAGATAAAAACAAGAAAGTCATTCAGGACTTAGCTAAAAATCAGACTGAGGCCGGTGCCTCATATTTGGATGTAAATGTCGGTACCGCCGCTGCTGACCAGGAAGGAACTATTCAATGGCTGGTCGAGACCATTCAGGAAACCTGCTCTACACCACTATGCCTCGATTCCCAGAAACCTAATGTTATAGCAGCAGGATTAAAGGTCATTAACGCCGAGAACGGTGTCCTGCTGAACTCAACGCCTTTGAACAAGAAAAGCGACGAAGAAATATTCGATAAATACATAGAAATGGCAAACAAGGCCGGTCCGAAAGCACGTATCATCGCACTTACCATGGACAAAAACGGGGTCCCTCAGGACACCGATGCCCGCATAGCCATAGCCGCGGAAATCGTATCAAAAGCGATGGAAAAGGGTTTTCATACTCGGCGGCTGTTCATTGACACCATTGTTTTGCCGGTAAAGGTGCCGAACGCGCAAGTCCAACCCGGCAATATCTTAACTGCGATGGATCAGATAAAATACCTGTCGGACCCACATCCGCATATGACAATAGGCCTGTCGAATCTTTCTCAGGGAACATCCGAAAGAAGCATGATAAACCGGGTATTTCTCGCCATGGCTATTTCTCGCGGCCTGGACTCAGCTATTGCCGACGTATTCGACAAGGACCTGATGAACGTTGTAGCAACCTCTGAAATGCTGATGAATAAGCAAATATATTCAGACTCTTTCCTGAAGGTCTATGGCTCGGCAAATAAAGGCTAATTTGGCATATAAACGTAACACAACCGGACAAGGCTGCAAATACTCAAATAGCAAAATAGTGCAAAAAAAAAGCTCTACCGTTATAACTGCTTCGGCAGTTTTCGGGGATAATATGGAACTCCTGTGAAAGCACCTGCCTTCACAGGGCTGAGCACAAAAGTGTAGCAGACTTAACCAATATTACAATATACGAGGAAAGACCTATGAAGCTTGACGCGACAAAAATGAAAGACTGGCAGATTGCTGAAGCTGCCGAAGAAGGGATGAAACCTGTTAGCCAACTGGCCCAGGAGATGGGATTGAAGGAAAGTGAGCTTATTCCGATGGGACGCAAGCTGGCTAAAGTCGATTACCAACAAGCCCTTGCCCGCCTAAAGGGCACTCCCACAGCAAAGTACATTGACGTTACAGCTATCACACCGACGCCTCTGGGTGAAGGCAAAACAACCACCGCGATCGGTATTATAGAAGGGCTCGGAAAACTGAAAAAACGCGTCGTCGGTGCAATCCGGCAGCCCAGTGGCGGCCCTACCTTCAACATCAAAGGTTCAGCGGCCGGCGGAGGTCTGGCACAGTGCATTCCACTGACTCCCTTCTCTATCCGCCTGACAGGTGATATCGACTGTATTACAAACGCCCACAATCTGGCTATGGTCGCACTGACCTCACGTATGCAGCACGAACGCAATTATGACGATGCCCGCCTGGCTAAAAGTAATCTAAAGCGATTAGATATTGACCCTGAACGTGTGCAGATGAAATGGGCAATGGACTTCTGTGCTCAGGCACTACGAGATATCAGGATAGGACGAGGCGGAAAAATGGACGGCTTCGAGATGGATTCCGGTTTTCAAATTACCGTATCAAGTGAAATCATGGCAATACTGGCCATTGCCAAAGACTTAAAAGACCTGCGAGAGCGTATGGCTAAGATTGTCGTAGCTTACGATAAAAAGGGCAACGAAGTCACCGCCGCCGACCTTGAGGTTGACGGTGCCATGACCGCCTGGATGGCCGATGCGATAAATCCGAACCTGCTCCAGACCATCGAAGGCCAGCCTGTATTTGTGCATGCCGGCCCATTTGCAAACATTGCCATCGGCCAAAGCTCTGTTATCGCAGACAGGATAGGAACAAAACTGAGCGATTATCTTGTAACCGAGAGCGGTTTTGGTGCCGATATTGGCTTCGAAAAATTCTGGAATTTGAAGTGCCGTATGTCAGGTCTTGTACCTGATGCGGTTGTTGTTGTGGCAACCATCCGTGCCCTGAAGATGCACGGCGGAGGACCTGCAGTGAAACCGGGCATACCCCTAAGCGAAGAATACACTAATGAAAATCTCGGACTGGTCGAAAAAGGCTGTGAAAACCTGATCGCCCATATCGAAACAGTAAAGAAAAGCGGTGTCAGCCCCGTCGTTTGCGTCAACAGCTTCTACACCGATACCAAGGCCGAAATTAATCTTGTCCGAAAAATCGCCGAGCAAAACGGAGCTTTAGCTGCGGTTTCCGAACACTGGCTCAAAGGCGGCGATGGAGCAATCGAAATTGCTGAAGCAGTTATGGAGGCCTGCAACGAAACTAATGACTTCAAGTTCCTTTATGAACTGGAGACTCCACTTAGAAAACGTATCGAACTAATCGCCAAAGAAGTATATGGTGCGAGCGGCGTAACTTATAGTGATGAGGCACTGAAAAAAGCTAAAGCCATGGAGGCCGACCCGACCTGCAAAAATTTAGGGACCTGTATGGTTAAGACGCACCTTAGCTTATCGCACGACCCCAACTTAAAGAACAGGCCAACCGGTTGGGAACTTCCAATTCGTGATATCCTTGTTTACAAAGGAGCTGGCTTCATCGTGCCGGTATCCGGAGCGATTAAGCTGATGCCCGGCACGGCATCGAATCCGGCTTACCGTAATATCGATGTGGATGTAAAAACCGGTAAGGTTCAAGGGTTGTTCTAAACACAATCTAAATATATAAAAACATTGTCGGATTCTTAGGAGTGACCGATGACAGCACAAATTATAGATGGCAAACAAGTGGCCGCCGATATGCGGGTGGAATTGAAGGAAGAAGTAGCCAAACTAAAAGAAAAGGGCATCGTTCCCGGGCTTGGAGTTATCCTGGTAGGTGAAGATCCCGCTTCAAAATCCTATGTTACCGCAAAAGAACGAGCCTGTGAAAATATTGGAATTTATTCCGACAATAACCGCCTGTCTGCCGAAACATCACAGGAAGAACTGATGGCACTGGTTGAGAAGATGAACAAGGACCCGAAAATAAACGGCATTCTTGTCCAGTTACTCTTGCCGAAGGGTCTTAACGAGGCTGAGGTACTGCTTGCAATTGACCCTGCCAAAGATGTTGATGGATTTCATCCTGTAAATGTGGGCAAAATGGTGGTAGGTGAAAAGGCGTTTTTGCCCTGCACGCCGCACGGCGTTATCCAGCTATTGAAACGCAGCGGCGTAACTATTGAGGGAGCTGAGGTAGTAATCGTTGGACGAAGCAACATAGTCGGCAAACCTCTGGCAAATATGCTTATCCAAAAAAAGCCCAACGCCAATGCAACCGTAACCGTCTGCCATACCCGCACCAAGGACCTTACCTATCACACAAAGCGAGCGGATATCGTCATCGCCGCTGCCGGCCGCCCAAATACCGTTACGGCTGATATGCTTAAAGAAGGCGTAGTGGTAATTGATGTCGGAGTCAATCGCATCGAGGATGCAACAAAGAAAAAGGGGTATCGTCTTGTCGGCGATGTGGATTTCGAGGCAGTAAAGGAAAAAGCCTCGTTTATCACTCCCGTCCCCGGTGGTGTAGGGCCAATGACAATAACTATGCTGCTTTATAATACAGTGGAATCCGCCAAAAGAGCAGCAGGTATTGAAGTCGATTAATAATAGATTTCTACTATTGGCTTTACCTTCTAAATGATTAGTGATTAATGATGATTGATTATTAGCTTTGATTGGCTTTGAATTGGGTTTGTTTTGGGTTAAATTGGGTTTGTTTTTGGCTTTATTGGCTTTGAATTGGGTTTGAATTGGGTTTGTTTTTTGGCCTGAGCCAGCGGATAAAATCTCGTATTTACTTGTCATATCTATAGTTATGTTCATTTTGTCATTTCCAAAATTGGGTTTGTTTTGCATAAAAAGGTCTGATTTGTAGAGCTATCTCTACAAATGTAGAGTGAACTAAAGTGACTAAAGTGCCTAAAGTGAGCTAAAGTTAGATTCTCGATGCTCATGATTGGTTAATTGGTTATCTCATATCTCAGATTTCATATTTCATATTCAGTGAGGGCAGAAAAAGACTCCCTCTATAATTAGAGGAGTGTGCAGTTTTGAGTCGAAAATTCGGCTATATTTTTTGGCTTTATGTTCGTAACTCTTTGTTATGGAAGGAGATAAAAATTTTGGAAATATTTTATTTTTGTTTTTAACAGTGAGCGTTTTTGAACGAAGAATGGAGAGATGTTTTGGGGTGTTGATGAGTGGCTCCCCAGTGAGATAACGCTTCGCTATCTCACGGGTTGAATTTGTTTTGGGTATTGTTTACGAAATAAAAACGGAGGAGGTTAAAAAGATATTCTAAAGACTCTATCGTAAAATTTCCAATCTAAATTTCTGTGTTTTTATATCCCCACCAAATGGAGGACGGACAAGAACTGTATAAACCCACTGATATTTGGCGCCTCGTTTACCATCATAGATAATCATACTTCTTAGTCCACCAAGTGATTCAATTAGCGGAGCATGTGCTAAATATTGTTTTGGGGTAATGGTAATTTCTAAATGACTATCATGCTTTTCTTCAGGATTTACATTTTTATAGACCTGGCCAGTTACTTCTACCTCAATTTCCTCCAAGTATTCCATGGCTCCACCATCTTTGTGGATTGTTGTTGCATCAAAAATAACATATGGTCTGACGTGAGACGATACTCTTCTAATAAATTGTTCATCATTTACAGCACGCTCAATACGGCTATCGAAATAACTATTTATCCCAACAAGTGCAGCTAGAATAGTTATGATTGCTAGGACAATTGCCATGAAAGTCTTGAATAACTGGAAATTTTTTGTTTGTTTTTCGTTTGTCATTTTGTCCACCTTTAATTTATTATCCTGTCTAAAAAGTCTCCTATAACTCCTACTTCACCATCACCGCACCAAAACCGAGCAGTGAGAGACAAGAGTTTATTCGTGTGCCAGAATCAAATATGGTGAGAAACTTATGACCCCTAAAAACAATCTATTCTGGGCTGAACATATAACGCAAAGCGTTGCCAGCTGTAATTTTATCTTCTTTTAAAATGGCCGTATAAGCCTTAATCACAAAATCACAATGCCGTTCATAATCATCTGTGTTTTGTAGGCTATCCAATTCCAGATAGTTAGCATATTCTTCATATATAGGGGATAACTTCTCCATTAGAAGCTCGGCTGCTTCTGTATCTACAACTGGATTATTCTCCTCATAAGCATCAATGATGATTTTGCTAAGTGCATCTAACATAGGCGCCCTTTCATCATCAGAGAGAAATTTAGAAAAAGAAACAGATCCATATTGTTTAGGATAAAGCATTTTCAAACCAAGAATTGGGTCTATCTCTTTGGCTTTCTTAAGATTGTAAACAACTACTTGAGCAAATTGGATTAGTGCCTCGTCACTTGATTTTGGCATAACGGTTTTAGCCAGCGGCCTTAGAAGGTTTGCCCCAGCACGCTGTGCCTCAATCAAAGTAGCGCCTTTTTTTAATAGTTCGCCAGCTTCTACTATAACTCTTCTATAGGTCTCAGGGTCATATCGTTTGATGGTTTTGTAGAGGGGGATATCGAGTAACGCTTCCTCAACTTCTAGAGATGCTTCGTCAATTTCTTCTGAAGTATAACTGTATTCTATGGGGAATAAATCAGATGGATTGACAATCCCATGAATTACACCGGCTTCCAACATTTCATCGACTGTTGGATACCAAAATTCATCTTGATGCGTAATAAATAGTTTGTCCAGAAATTCACTCTTTATTCCTTGCTGCTGGAAAATAAGCAAATCATTCGCTTGCTCATCTTTCATGTCTACAAAGCCATCCATACTTTTATAGCCCACTTGGTACTGGTGAAAAGCTAAATTAGCACCTATTCCCAGAAATCGATTTTTGCCCGAAATGAAAGCTATTGTAGCGGCTGAATAACAGCCTTCAAAAGAATATGTGTCGAGACTATACGTAGATATTAAGTCGGCCAGCTCACGTCCTTCATAAATTCTACCTCCACTGCTATCTAATATGATGCCTTTGACTTCAGGATACTTTTTTAGAAGTTGGCCAACTTCTTCTGATACTCCAAAGCCCAGTCCGCCTTGCAAGTGAATGAAAGCGTTGTCTTTCTCCAATTTGAGTGTGTAGTTTGCCCACTCATCTTTTTGAAAACCAATGCGGAAATAGTCTTTATAAATTGGCCATGACTTCCCCAGAAGGGCTATTGTGAGGATAAATCCAACGATGACAAATCCCTGAGATGTAAGTGCCCAAAAACGCTTACCACATTTTTCTATATGATGATTACATGAACGCCATAAACCTACAATTTGCCAAGGGTAGACAACTATATAACAAAAGACAGCGTAAATGATTACCACACGAGCAACAATTACTGGGTTCTCAATGATTTCATTGTATGAAAACAATTTCTCAAATAAGACTTTAAGGAAATTGAGTAGAACAAGGTTAATCCAAAATGATACGGCCAGTGAAAATTCGCCTCGCCAGTGCTTACGAATATAATTCACAGAACGTATCTTTTTGTTTGCAGGTTCTTCTTTTATAGTTTTTGTAATAGGATTAATTCTTTCTTCTGATTCATCATAAGGGCCAGCATCAAAGTTCCTGTTTGAAGAAACTATTTGCTCTTCTTTTGTTTCATTTGCCACTAATGACATGTTGACAGAAGGTCTTTTGTCATTTTCAGAATTATCTGATGTTTGACTTAAATTGTTATAAACGATAATAGCACGCATACCACGAAAGAAAAAAATCAAGAAGACAATATTTAAAACAACACCAATTGCATAAACATCTCCAAATGGCTGCATTAACTGGAAAACTCTGTAAGCGATATTAGAAAAAGTATACAGCACCATAATTATACTACATGCTTTGCTTCGCTTATAAATACCAATACTTAAAGCAGAAATTATTGCCACATCAATCAACATAAGAATACTTGAAAATGCACCAAGTAGAGTGATTGCTGCATAAATAAGCCCAACAATCCACGCAGTTTTAATTGTTCTCTCGATGTTCATACTTTGGGTTCCATTACAAAAATTGCTAATAATTTTCAGCCCCCGAAAAAAGGACGCTACTACATGCTCGTCTTAGGCACAACAGAGCAGGCATTTTTTAAGAGAAATCCGCAGTTGTATCTCACGCTTTTATTGAATAGAAATAACATAAAGAAAGTAAAAAGGCAAAGTGAATTTTAGTTGATTAGAGAATTGGAAAGAAAAAGGGTATAAGAGCATTTCTACCGTAGGCCAGCATGAGGAACATTTAGCATTACGCAGTCCTTTTATGGACGTAGTAAATAAAAATAGTGCCGAACCGCAGGTAGAAATGTGATTAGCATATTTGGGCAACCACATGGGATTGCCCCTACAATGAACAGCATAACGTAACAGATACGTATTTAGGGCGGTTCACGAACCGCCCCTACATTACGATTGATGATTGAAGCTGGGTCTGCACTAATGACATGCGAGGATGACAATATTATTGATGATTTTCTGGATTCCTGTTTTCACAGGAATGACAAATAGTTGGCTTGTATTTTTACAGGTAAACACATGTAATTTCGTGTACCAGGTTTCTTCGCCCCTGAAAACGCGTAAATTCCTGGGAATTTCACCTGTTAATTATGGCCAAATAGTTTTATCGGCCCCCTTTTAATAAATATCTACTGATTCTATAGCACTATTTTCTCATATTTAAGAATTTCTGTCAACAGCACTCGACATTGTCCCATTTCGGCATATAATGCCCGTTTCTAACTTTGGTAAGTACTTAATGCTTTAAGTAAGGAGAAAAAGCTGTGAAGAAGACGATTTTATTGACTGCTTTGTTTTTGCTGGCCTTGGGGGATGCTGTCCGGGCAGAAGAAGGTGAGCTTGGTGTTACTCTCAACTTTAAATACATGAGTAAATGGCTGTCAAAGGGTGCCTATGGTTACGGCCAGCAAGGCGCATTTTTTAAGATCATCGACCTCGACTTGTATGGAACAGGCTACGGTGTAAAAGTTGCCCACCGCAATGCCACCGCAAGCGGCTACGTTGACAAGCAGAGGTTTGATTACAGACCTTATTATAAAAGTACACTTTTTGAAGGTGAACCTTACACTACAAACTATAGCATTAGCTGTGGATACGAACACTACACCGGCCTTGCCCGCAATGTAGCTAATACTACATTCGAGTGGATATTCGAATTTTCCATGCCAAACATTATCCCCGAGGGTATAGTCCCTAAATATAAGGCCCATTATGAGTACCCCGCGGGCAGCGGCTATACTCATGACGACATTACCGGCTGGGTGCATCGTTTCGGTCTCGTCTATGACCTTGATATAATTGAGCTGCCGAAAGCCCTCCATATATCCGGAGAAATAGCTTATCATGACGGCCTTGGCGGGCAAAGTACAGACCATGACTGGTCATACGCGGCTTTTGGCCTTTCAACAAACTTTGATTTAACTGAAAATCTGACTTTTGCCCCCGGGATTTACTATCAGATAACAATGGATAAATCGATCAATCCCGATAAAGACGTAACATATTGTATCTTAGGGATGGAGTATAAATTCTAAAGAAGAAAATTTTCAATTGACATTTCCTATTAACTCGGATAATAGTGTGAAAAGCTCGTCATTCCATTATCAGGAACATAGTGGAACTTAGCGTGGCAGTGTTACAATAAATTCTTTCAGAATCTAACACGCAATCCATTGGAGAGCATAAATCAAAGCTGTTAAAGATTAATAAATTTCAGTTGTTCACAGGAGAAAATCATGGCACAAGAAAAGGGATTCAACTCTCTAATGACAGAAAATAGGACATTTCCACCACCAGACTCTGTTAAGACCAATGCTCATATAGACAATACCGAGCAATATCAGCAGATGTGGGAAAAGTCTATTAACGACCCGGACGCATTCTGGCTGGAACAGGCAAAAACCCTCTCATGGTTTAAGGAACCCACGAAGAGCCTTCGATATACGTGGAACACAAAAAGTCGTAAAATTGAGCACACGTGGTTTGCCGACGGCCAACTGAACGTTTCCTATAACTGCCTCGACCGACATCTGGGAACGCCAATCGAGAACAAAACCGCACTGCTCTGGCAGGGTGAAGACGAAGACAACGTCAAGAAATTCACTTACAAAGAACTGCATAAAGACGTTTGTAAATTCGCCAACGTTCTCAAATCAAAGGGCATAAAGAAGGGTGACCGTGTGGCTATTTACATGCCGATGGTCCCCGAACTTCCCATCGTCATGCTCGCATGTGCACGCATCGGCGCGATTCACTCAATCATCTTCGGCGGATTCAGCTCCGAAGCCATCGAAGGCCGTATCAATGACTCTGACTGCAAAATGCTTATCACCTCAAATGTCTCACTGCGGGCCGGTAAGCACATCAAGCTCAAGGATATCGCCGACGTTGCACTGGAAAAAACACCTACAATTGAAAGTGTAATAGTCACTAAGGTCAATGATGAGCCCTGCAATATGAAAGACGGCAGGGACCTGTGGTATCACGGCGAGATGGCAAATGCGGCCGAACAATGCGATGCCGAACCTATGAATGCCGAGGACATACTGTTTATCCTTTATACATCCGGCTCGACCGGTAAGCCCAAGGGTGTAGTTCATACGACAGGTGGATACCTTTTGCACACCGCCCTCACACATAAAATCGTATTTAATATTCACGACGACGATATTTACTGGTGCACCGCCGACATCGGCTGGGTAACAGGACACAGCTACATTGTCTATGGCCCACTCGCAAACGGCAGCACATCACTGATGTTTGAAGGAGTACCTACCTATCCGGATGCAGGACGCTTCTGGCATATTTGTGACAAATTCGGCGTAACTGTTTTCTACACCGCCCCCACAGCCATCCGGGCCCTTATGCGGCTCGGCGATGAATGGCCCGCCAAATATAAACTCGATACTCTCAGAATTCTCGGCTCGGTCGGTGAACCGATAAATCCGGAAGCATGGATGTGGTACTACGAAAAAATAGGTCGTAACAACTGCCCGATCGTCGATACATGGTGGCAGACAGAGACCGGTGGATTTATGATTACACCGCTGCCCGGTGCCCACACATTAAAGCCAGGCAGCGCTTCCCGCCCATTCTTCGGTGTTGACGCGGTTGTTCTCCGTGACGATGGAAGTCAATGCGATGTTAACGAAGGCGGCAAACTATGTATCCGCAAGCCCTGGCCCGGAATGATGCGCACGATGTGGGGCGATCATGACAGGTTTGTCGATACATACTTCACTATGTACGACAATATATATTTCGCCGGCGATGGCTGCCGTATTGACGAAGACGGTGATTACTGGTTAATGGGCAGAATCGATGATGTCGTCAACGTCTCCGGCCACCGTATCGGAACCGCAGAGGTTGAAAGCGCTCTGGTCAGTCATGAAAAAGTGGCCGAAGCCGCCGTTACACCAATGCCTCATGAGATTAAAGGACAGACACTGTACGCATTTGTTACAGTTATAGGCGGTGTCGAGGAAAGCGATGAGCTAAAGAAGGAACTTATCAAGCACGTGCGAAAGGAAATCGGCCCCATCGCAACACCCGAAGCCATTCAATTTGCTCCCTCCCTTCCAAAGACCCGCTCCGGCAAAATTATGCGGCGAATACTACGAAAAATAGCCGAAAAGAACACAGACAACCTTGGAGATATTACCACACTTGCAGATCCAAGCGTAGTCGAAGCATTAATTAAAAACCGAGGCGAATAATTCCACTAAAAGATGCCAAACAAACCGGACGTGTGTTTTAAGCACACGTCCGCCCTATTTGTAATAAAGGAACTGCTCAATGAGTGAAAATATTACTGCCGCGCAACCTGAATTCAAAAATTATGGATGGCGTGTTACGTTTGCGGGTATGGGTATTAACCTTGCGCTCGGTATTCTGTATACATGGAGCGTTATAAGCAAGCATGTGCCCGAGGAGTGGGGCTGGAATGAGAACGACAAATCGTTACCCTATATGATTGCCTGCCTGGTATTTTCACTTATTATGGTCCCTGCCGGAAGAATGCAGGACAAAATTGGACCGAAGTATGTGGCTATGATCGGAGGCATCCTCGTTGGTGTCGGCTTTGTTCTTGCCAGTATGACAACGTCGCTTGCAGTCTTTATCATCGGATTCGGCGTCCTTGCAGGAGCAGGGATCGGATTCGGCTACGCCTCGACTACGCCGCCAGCAGTGAAGTGGTTCCCGCCCGCCAAGACGGGACTCATCACCGGCATCGTGGTCTCCGGTTTCGGGCTGGCTTCAGTCTACGCCGCGCCGCTTTCAAGGTGGCTGATAATCACTTGCGGTTTCAAGACAGCCATCCTTATATTGGGAATAGCGTTCATGGTTGTGATCGTAAGTCTGGCCCAACTGGTGCGATCGCCGCATAAGGTTCTTCAGTTTATACAGGAATATGGTGAGGTAGGGCGCCTGAAACAGCAGACTATGGCCAGGGAAAAAGCGGAGGCCGAAGGAAGACAACTCTCATTGGACAAAAAAGAAGAACTTACCCCCAGGGAAATGCTGCGCACCCAGCAATTCTACCTGCTCTGGTTCATGTATGCGTGCGGAGCCGGGGCCGGCCTGATGATTATTTCGAAGCTCGCAGCGATTGCGGACAAACAGGTCGGAATAAGCCTGGGTTTTGTGCTCGTGGCGGTGCTCGCTATAGGCAACGGAGGCGGGCGCATAGTTGCAGGAATGCTTAGCGACAAGATCGGGCGCAAGGCGACAATGATTATATGCTTTGTCTTTCAGGCGTTTCTGATATTACTACTCTCAAGAGCAAGTAGTGAAAACTCCATTGGGTCAATACCTATGATGGCAATTATCTCAACCTTAATCGGCGCAAACTACGGCGCCAACCTCTCGCTTTTCCCATCTATCACCAAAGATTTTTATGGCCTCAAGAACTTTGGAATGAATTACGGACTGATATTTACAGCCTGGGGTGTCGGCGGATTCATGCTGGCATACCTGGCGGGCAGAATGTATCAAGTACACCTGACGTTTGCTTACGCTTACTACGGAGCTTCGATACTACTCATTCTCGCAGCGATAACGGCTATTTTCCTAAAGCCGCCACACCACAAAATCGATGTTGCATAAGCATAAGCTGTCGAGTTTGCAACTCCACGAATACCCAAGAAACGAAGGGGGCTGCCTCATAGGTGGCGGTGTCTTCGCGTACAGGTCTTAGATCCAAGAATTCACTATAAAATAGTAGTCGCCTTTCTCCACGGTTGCCGCTATAATAGCACAACTCAAATAGGATTTTTTGGGTGTACTTTGGCCGCGAGATGGGGCGGATGGCCCCCATTTTACGCGGCTGATTGTCCGAATTTCTTAGGAGAAAATAGTATCTTGCTCATGATATAAACCCAACACTTGCGCAGAATTCCTCAATCACGTCAAGCTATGGAGAAATACTTATGTCCAATAATAATTTCAAAACAGAGTACTGGAAAAAGAATCTCAAGTATCTCACCATTCTGCTGAGCATCTGGTTCATTGTTTCCTACGGTTTCAGCATCATACTGGTCGACCTTCTGGACAAGATCAAGATAGGCGGCTTTAAGCTCGGCTTCTGGCTCTCGCAGCAGGGCTCGATTCTCGTTTTTGTTATCATAATCTTCATCTATGTGCGCTTGATGAACAAATTGGATAGAAAATTCAGAGTCCAGGAAAAGAAGGAGAATGAGAAATGATGGATGTACAGGCCTGGACCTATGTTATCGTTACCTTCACTTTCATTCTCTACATCGGGGTTGCCATCTGGTCGAGGGCTTCGTCCACGAGTGAATTCTATGTCGCGGGCAAAGGAGTCTCCCCAGTGGCCAATGGAATGGCCACCGCGGCCGATTGGATGTCAGCGGCGTCGTTCATTTCGATGGCGGGGCTGATCTCCTTTATGGGAAGAGACGGCTCGATGTACCTAATGGGCTGGACCGGCGGCTACGTGCTATTGGCTCTGCTCCTGGCGCCCTATTTGCGAAAGTTTGGCAAGTACACTGTACCCGATTTTGTCGGAGAACGATACTACTCGCACGTGGCGCGCGCGGTCGCAGTGTGCTGTGCGATCTTTGTATCTTTCACATACGTCGCCGGGCAGATGCGCGGCGTGGGGGTAGTGTTCTCCCGCTTCCTTGAAGTCAATATCGGCACCGGTGTCGTGATAGGTATGGGAATCGTATTTTTCTATGCCGTCATGGGAGGAATGAAGGGGATCACCTACACTCAGGTCGTTCAATATTGCGTTCTTATTTTCGCCTTTTTGGTGCCGGCGTTTTTCATTTCCATCATGATGACCAACAATCCGATTCCCCAGCTTGGCTTCGGCAGTAAACTCGTCGGCTCAGAAGGCGTCTATCTGCTCGACAAACTCGACGGTCTGAATCAGGAACTCGGATTTGCCGCATATACATCCGGGGTGAAGAGCCGGCTCGATGTTCTGTGTATCACAGCAGCCCTGATGGTGGGAACCGCCGGATTGCCCCATGTAATCATCCGTTTCTTCACCGTTCGCAGAGTCAGGGACGCGCGGATTTCCGCCGGCTGGGCGCTGGTTTTCATCGCGATTCTCTACACTACCGCCCCTGCAATCGCCGCCTTTGCCCGGACCAATCTTATCGAGACGGTAAACGAGAAGGAATATGCGAGCATTCCGTCCTGGTTCAAGAACTGGGAAAAGACCGGATTGATCGCATGGATCGACAAGAACGAAGACGGCAAAGTCCAGTACCGTAGTGGACTGCCTTTCGAGGGCAAACCGGAATTCGACGAGGGGCTCGGATCGTCCGGCCAGCGTCTGGTCTGTAACACCCTCACCGACGGTGACAACGAATTATTCGTTGATCGTGACATCATGGTGCTGGCCAATCCTGAGATCGCCCAGTTGCCCAACTGGGTGGTGGGACTGGTCGCAGCCGGCGGCTTGGCCGCGGCCCTGTCGACGGCGGCCGGTCTGCTCCTGGTCATATCAACCTCTATCTCGCATGACCTACTGAAAAAGATCTTCATCCCCGGCATAACGGAGAAACAGGAGTTGCTGTTCGCCAGAATTGCGGCTGGCCTTGCTGTTATTCTGGCCGGTTATTTCGGCGTTAATCCTCCGGGATTTGTCGCACAGGTGGTTGCGTTTGCATTCGGACTGGCTGCGTCGTCTTTCTTCCCTGCTATCTTTTTAGGCATCTTCTCCAAGCGCATGAACAAGGAAGGAGCGATATCAGGCATGCTCACAGGCATCACATTTACCGCTGCTTACATCATCTATTTTAAGTTTGTAAATCCGGCCGCCAATGTTCCCGAGAGATGGTTCTTAGGCATCTCACCGGAGGGAATCGGCACCGTGGGTATGGTTCTGAATTTCGCGGTGGCTTTGACGGTATCGCGCTTTACCTCCCCCCCCCCGGCTCACGTGCAGGCCCTCGTAGAGAACATCAGAATACCAAAAGGCGACAGCGAGCCGCACGAAATCAGCGCCTGACAATGTTCTGACATGATGGCTGTCATAGCCCGTGAATTGGAAAGACGTTCGTCTTAATCAGTTCTATCGTTGCCTCTATAGCCGGGGCTACCATTTCGCGTTGTGTCTGGCTAACCGCAAAAGCTCTGTCCCGCAAGCCCCCCTGCCAGTCCGTACTTTCGAGCATAACACCACCGACGCCATAATGCATATCATGGTCGCTTTCAGCTCCGGTAAAGATACTCCATGCCAAAGCCCAGGCTCTTACTGTGTTTTCGATATTGTAGCCACCACCTCCAGTGGCAATTATTGGTTTATCAAAACTTAACAGATGCTTGATAACTTCAGCGTAAGCATTGTTCGTAAGACATAGATGTGCAAGCGGGTCGCCGGCAAGGGCATCAGCTCCCAATTCAAAAACGATTACATCAGGATTGTATGCGCCAATTAACGGCAGAGCTATGGCCTCAAATGCCTTCATATATACTTCATCATAAGTGCCGACTGGAAGAGGAACATTTACACAGTAGCCCTTACCTTCTCCTTTACCGATTTCTTCGACAAATCCTGTTCCTGGAAACAGCGTTTCCGGGCTTTCATGAAAAGATATGGTCATCACATCAGAGCGGTCATAAAATCCGTATGCGACGCCATCACCGTGATGAACGTCCACATCAAGATACAAAACTCGCTTGCCTTCTTCAGCTAATACCATACATGCCAGGGCTACATCATTAATATAGCAAAAGCCGGATGCCCGTTCCGGTCCGGCGTGATGAAATCCCCCTGACGGATTAAACGCCAACTCAGCAGAACCCGACAGAATCATTTTGACGCCTGTAAGTGTCCCTCCGGTAGCCAGAACTCCGTAGTCATACATCCCGGCAAAAACAGGGCAATCCAGTGTTCCGATTCCCATATTCAGTGCCTCGGTATCCCAATGACCCTTCGCGGCTGTTTTTAATGCATGCAGATAACGGGCCAAGTGAAATTTTTTCAGCACAACTCTCTCGGCAGAAACCGGCGACACCTCACTACAGTTGTCACCGGAGAGCAGAGCCATAGAATTTAGAATCTTTCGCACCTTACCCGCCCTGCTCGTATTAAATGGACAATCCTCCGGATAACTAAAATTCTCAAGCTCCGTTGAATAAATAAAAGCAGCTTTTTTTGTTCTCAAACTCACTCCTACTGTTTCTGCTTTGTCAAATCATACGTAATGTCGTGTTTTTTATGTGTGATTCTTTTGGACGTTAGCACTCTCAAAGCTGCCGCCCATTATATCTTGTGAGGTATGAAGTCTATCTTATATTTCGCTTCACAGACCACGGAGTTTCTCTATTTGTGCTTTGAGCTTTTCGTTTTCCTCAGCAAGCTTTGCGTTTTGTTCCATAACAGAATCAAATACACCTTTTACCTGATTCCTTACGTTTTGTTGGGCCTTCTGCTGCCATTTCTTTTTTTCCTGCATACATTCGGCAAGCAGTTTATACTGCTTTTTGCTCTCTTTGTTATGCAGCCCTTTTAATCTTTCGATTTCCTTGTTGCGCAGCTCTAATTCCTTTTTTAATCTCGTATTTTCCACCGATATTAGTCTGCTCATTTTATCGCTGGGTGGTTCCGGTTGCCCACAGCCCGCAATCGATATAACTACAAAGCCAACTGCCAAAACAAATATTTTTCGAGCCGCTCTTTTCATCCTTGTTATCCTTGTTAAATAATTGAATTATTTGAAAAGCACTTTCAATTTTTCTTTATCAGCCATCGCGATTTGGCTCTGGTCTGTCCAGACAGCTAATTCGAGACTATTTCTACAGTGACAGTCATCACAAATAAGCTTGTGCTCGCTTGCCAAAACGGCCTTGACAAGTTCCAGACAATTACACGTTGCCACCTGAAGATTGCCGATTATCTCTTTGAGCAGGGTTTGTTTGTTCTTTTGCGCCTCGTGCGGCTTCCAACAGTCATAATCACTGGCTAAGGCAATCAGGACGTAGCACATTTGCGCCTCTCTGGCCAGTTTCGCTTCCGGCATAGCAGTCATACCAATCAAATCAGCGCCCCAGCTTTGGTGCATAAGCGATTCAGCTCTCGTTGAAAACTGCGGCCCTTCCATGCATACGTATGTGCCTTTAGGATGCGTCTTTATATCGATACCTTTGGCCATGCCGATCAGTATCTCTCGCACTCTCCCACAAACCGGCTGAGCCATCTCGCAATGCACAGCACCAAAACCCATGTAAAAACTGTTTGCCCGCTTGAATGTCTTATCAATAAATTGGTCAACGATGACAAGATTTCCAGGGGCGATTTCCTCCCGAAGCGACCCAACCGCCCCACTACCTATTACCGTATGGACGCCGAGTTTCTTCAGGGCGAAAATATTAGCCGCAAATGGCACCTCGCTCGGCGAAAATCTATGCCCCTTGCCGTGACGATTTAAGAATGCAACGCGCTTTTGCCCTATCCTGCCAACCATAATAGGAGTGCTCGGTCTGCCGAAAGGTGTATTAATATCATAAAACTCCGCATCAATGATATGCTCAGCCAGCGCATCGCCCAATCCCGTACCACCTATTATCCCAACCAGCTCTTCTGCCATAATCTTTTGCTCCTTTATTTCAATTGCCGACTATAGTAATTTCTTTCCCACTCATTTACAATTGTTTTGTCGTCTCAATCAAATAATCACACTATAAAAGCAAATTCCTCGTCGCCCGCAATCTTCACCTATGCCCTGTCTTTCGCTTGAAACATATTTTGAACTACAATCTGGAAATGCTATAATACGAAGGCCAAAACGGCGATGGCAGGGAATAAAATATGCGAAACAACAGATATGGTATAAAGCTATGCTTGTCAGTGTTACTGCTTTTGT
Organism: Planctomycetota bacterium; assembly: GCA_019456195.1. Lineage (GTDB taxonomy): Bacteria > Planctomycetota > Phycisphaerae > Sedimentisphaerales > Anaerobacaceae > NIOZ-UU13. The sequence goes on from VRUK01000009.1 coordinate 33,528, forward strand.
TACTCGGCTTTGCCCTTATCAATCCAAAAGCAAATTTGTACGAGTGGGTTTTCGTTTACTATATGTCTTATGATAATGACCTTAATCCTTTCGGCAAGGTCATACTAAGTGATTTAACAAAGGGCATTGTGAACTCGAAAGTTGCGGTTGTAGTTCAGGCGGATTTTATAGGCAACAAGGGTATGAAACGTATCGCTTTGTACCAGGCAAACGGAAAACCGCGTAGAAAAGAAATCATCCTGAAAAGCGAGGACAGTGCGGATGAGAACGAATTGAGAAAATATCTCAATTGGGTACGAAAAAAGTGGAACGCAAAGAATTACTGTATTGTCTTCCTGGACCACGGAGGAACATTAAACCATATATGTCTCGACCGGAAACCGTTTAGAAATCATAGTGAAAACAAACGATTTGTTTCTGGTAAATGGCTTCGTGCCGCAGAAGTGGGAGAAATTGTCGCAGACTTTAACCAAAAAGCTGATGGCAAAGTAAGACTCCTTTTCCTTCAGCAGTGTGGGCGTGCGGCAGTCCAGAATCTTTATAGTTTTGTGGACACGGCCGAATATATACTTGCCTCTCCACTAAAAGTGGATGCACCTAATACCTACTACACTAAAACGCTTGCATCGGTTGCCCGTGACCCGAATATCACGGGTGAAATCCTTGCCGAAACTGTCATGCGGGAAGATGAACATTACACTCTGTACACCCTGATTAGCAATAAGGAGCTCAAAAAACTCCCCGAAAAACTAACACCTGTACTAAAATCTTTTGGACAAAAGTCAAGTCTGAACCGGCCCAATTCCTGCCGAAGTCTATTTGAGTTTGAGAGTGAAAGGTTTTATGATTTGATGTATTATTTACAAGCTCTCAACTCGGCTAACAATGATATTGCCGGCAAAGAACTCAGCAGTTTTCTTAATTGGTCCCAGAACCATCTTATTGTGAGCAAAGCGTTTAAGAGGCCTGATTCTTCTTACTCCGGACTTTCAATTTATGTGCCATCGAGCAAGAATGAAATCACACGCTACGGCTTTCTGCCTTTATATCAACAAACAGATCTTGAGCACATTATGAAGCTAATGTTCTGAATAGTTTGCAAAGCACACTTATATTAAGACTAACGCTGCAAAAATACTCATCTCTAATTAACGAATCATCTTAGCTGTGTTACTCTCGGCCTAAAAATGTCTTGAACAAACTGAAGTAATTGGCATAATAGTATAGCGTATCTAAAGTGAATCTAATTATTGGAGATTTGGTTATATGGATTTAATCATTACCGTAAAAGAAATTAACGGCCACTGCCCAACATATAAAACAGGAGATTCCTTTACCCTTAAAGGCAGGCTATCAGCTTGTAAGCGACACACCTGTCTGCATGCATGGCCTGGCTTCTTTAATGCCTTATTATAACGCTCTGCGTGTCTCTGAACCTTCGCAATGGGGCCTGGACGGAAAAGAAGATAAAACCAAAGCCTACATTCACTGCCCCGACCCGTGTGAATACACACGCGGCGGCACAGTAATCTTTGAAATAACTAAAATAAAATAATCGCCAAACCTGTTCTAAGCGAGGCCGAAGACGCCAAACGTGATTCTGTTGGCAATGTTATTGTTATTTTAAAAGGCCCACACCGAATAAATCAGCATATGCCCCAAATTTACGTAAATCTGCTGTATCAACTACATAATCTTAAATTGCTACCTGTCCATGGGCTACCGGCGTTGGTATCGTTAGCCTCATCGATACGCCAGTAGTAAGTCCGGGCCAATTCAAGCGGACCCGGATTATAGGTTGTAGCTCCCTGAGGAAGTCCACCGGCGGCATTAGTAAAAAAGTTGATTTTCGAAAATCGCTGACATTCCTTACTTATCATCTTGTATATCAAGCACTTACGTTAAACATCTGCAAAGTCTGAATAACTAATTGTCCTTTTGTTCTCAATGCTATTTTGCTATACCAAAGGCATATCATTGTGTCCCACTCCTAACAAACTACCCATATTAACAGATTGTAGTCCCACTTAATTTGTCCTCTGGATTTTTCTTCTCCATTTTTTATCAAATACAGGTGTGTCATTAGCAAATAGTCCTATTAAAACCTATTATTTTTGTTAAATTACTCATCAGTGCTCGCAAAATACCTAAATGGGCGATCCGCTCAGTCTGAATAACTAAATGTCTATGCTATAATTTACTTGCCAAGAAGGTTTTGTTGTCGTATAATAAAATGGATTTGAAATGAATGCAGTTAAGGAAAAACTCTGATGGGAAAGATGAAAGAAGCACAAAAGCTCCCTCCCGTAGAGCAATTAAGGGGAAGAACACTCGGCAGAATTCTAATTAAAATGGGTGTTCTGAGCAGGAACAAAGTTCATGAATGCTTGAAAATCCAGAGCCAGCGGCAAGGCGTACAAATAGGTCAGATTTTTATTGAACTTGGATTGATCGATGATTTCCAACTTCAAATGGCACTTGCCGCCCAACGCGGAATGGAATATATGAGTCTGGATGGTATTGACATCCCTCCTGATGTGGTTGAGAAGGTGCCTGCTCAAATGGCCAAGACATACCACATCGTACCAATAGAATATAACAAGCAAAAAAACGAATTGATTGTTGCCCTTGACAGCCCCGATAACTTCAGAGCCACCGATGACCTAAGCACACTGATGGGTTTCAAGGTTACCGCGAAGATAACCGACCGTGATGCGCTGGAAAGTACCTTGACTAAATATTACGAGACAGAAGACGAAAATATCAACGAACTGATAGATGAAATACAAGGTGACAGTTTCCTTTCGGAATTTGAAGGCAGAAATCAAAGTATCGACCTGGATGAACTGAAGGAACTATCCGAGTCAAATCCTGTAAAAAAACTGCTGAACCTTGTTTTGCTGCAGGCAATTCGCGACAAGGCCTCGGACATTCATTTTGAGCCGTTTGAAAACGAATATAAGATGCGATATCGCATCGATGGCGTGCTCTACGAAATGATTCCTCCACCAAAATATATTGCCGCGGCTCTCAGCTCACGTATAAAGGTTATGGCAAATCTGGACATCGCTGAAAGACGTCTTCCACAGGACGGCCGAATATCACTGACTGTCCAGAACAATCCAATCGACTTGCGTGTCAGTGTTCTACCAACAATGTTCGGAGAAAGCGTTGTATTGCGTGTCCTTGACAGGACTCAGGCAAGCTTTGATTTGGGTGCACTTGGGCTGAGGCCTGATGACCAGGATTTAGTCCGCAAACTTATTCGTAAACCTAATGGTATTATAATCGTTACAGGCCCCACGGGATGCGGCAAAACCACAACCCTTTATTCGGCATTAAACGAGCTAAACGACATTGAGACTAAAATAATTACCACTGAAGACCCTGTAGAATACGATGTTGATGGTCTTATTCAAGTCCAAATGAACCCGTCTATCGGCTTGACATTCGCAAGGTGTCTTCGTTCAATTCTGCGTCAAGACCCCGATATTTTATTAGTCGGTGAGATTCGTGACCTTGAGACGGCTGAGATTGCCGCGCAAGCATCACTGACAGGCCACGTAGTGTTCACCACCCTGCATACAACTGATGCACCAAGCTCGATAGCACGACTTTTGGATTTGGGCGTGGAGCCGTTTCTTCTTACCGCCACTATCGAGGGCATAGTGTCCCAGCGATTATTGAGAAAAATATGCGAAAACTGCAAAACAGCATTCGAGCCAAGCGAAGCGCAACTAATGGAGTTACAATTTACACCGGATGACGTTAAGGGTAAAAAGTTTTATTACGGCCGCGGCTGCAGCAAATGCAACGGCACCGGCTATAGAGGCCGAATGGGTGCTTTTGAGATTATGATATTCAATGATGAAATAAGAGACCTGATTATGAATTCGGCTTCAACTGCGGTGCTTCGTGCAGCCGCCCAGAAAAACGGCATGAAATTAATGCGCGATAACGGCCTGTCTGCAATGTTCGACGGCGTTACTACCATAGATGAGGTCGTAAAAGAAACAATAATGGAAGAAATATAGGAAATGACTGAATGTATATGAATCGGGACCTGACAGTTAATAGTTGATACATAGGAGGTATTTAAGATGCCGCTTTTCCAATATTCAGCACTCGACACACAGGGCGTAGAGATAAAAGACGAGGTAGAAGCCCTTAGCCAAAAAGAAGCAATAAGCAAGATACGCAACATGGGGTATTTCCCCACGAAAGTTCGGGAACGCGGTGCAGCCAAAAAAGGAGGGAAGAGGGGCGCAGTTAAAAAAACTCGCAGGCGAGGTGCCGGCGGCAAGGTAAAAATCAAATTTATAACCCAGTTTGCACGGCAGCTTTCAACACTCCAGGATGCAGGCTTGCCCATTCTACGGTCTTTGAGGATTCTCGAAGAACAGCAAAAGTCCGGAACATTCAAGAAGGTTATCGGTTATGTTGCCGATGATATCGAAGGCGGATCCACACTTTCGGAAGCTATGGCCAGATACCCCAAGACCTTTGATCGGCTGTTTACCGGTATGGTAGCGGCAGGCGAGACTGGCGGTGTGCTGGATTTGATATTGTCTCGTGTGGCCGACTTTATGGAAAAGGCCGAGAAACTCAAATCAAGAGTTAAAAGTGCAATGGTTTACCCTCTGGTGGTTTTGTGCGCGGCTTTCGGCATTCTTCTGGGGTTGATGAAATACGTTATACCGTCGTTTAAGACTGTGCTCGAAGAAATGGTACAAGGTGAGCTGAACCCCGTAACAACCACAGTGCTCGGTGTAAGCAACTGGATTGCAACACAATATGGCTGGGCGATTATATTAGCATTTCCAGTTGCTTTCATTTTTCTGCTCAAAATCATACGGAAGTTTCGCCCCGGCAGATATGTTCTGGATGCCATCAAATTGAAGCTTCCGGTTATGGGCCAGCTTACTAATAGAGTTTCAGTAACGCGCTGGACGAGAACTCTTGGTACATTGATTGGTGCCGGTGTGCCTATTCTGGATGCCATAACCGTTACTCGTGATACTGCGGGAAATGAAGTCTTTTCCAATATGCTCAATAATGTTCACAATTCCATCAGACAGGGCGACACCTTCGCCGGCCCGTTACGGCAGTCCAAAACCGTTGACTTAATCGTATCCAACATGGTCGCCGTTGGTGAGGAAACAGGTGACCTGGACAAAATGCTTCTGAAAGTAGCGGACAACTTCGACGAACAGGTTGACGTGCTCGTCGCCTCATTAATGTCGATGCTTGAACCGATTATGATTATTGTGCTCGGCGGAGTCGTTATGCTTATCGTTCTGGCCGTATTTTTACCGATGATTCAGGTTATCACGAGCTTAGGCTCGCAGTCATAAAAACTATACTAACAAAATAAAAAAGATTTAACTAAAACAGTAAGGAGAAAAAAATGAAGTCAATCGTAAAACATTCCAGCAGGAAAGCGGCATTTACTATTATCGAGCTGCTAACGGTTATGAGTATTATCGTAATCCTCATAGGCCTCCTCGTGCCATCTTTAAATATGGCCAGACGATTCGCCAAAAAATTAACACAAAAGAACCAATTGCGCATCATCGGCATAGGAATAGAGTTTTTCAATAACGAATGGGATGGATATCCGCCATCAAGTGCATTCGACGGAAGCGGTCAGCAATACTGTGGTGCGATGAAACTTACTGAAGCAATGGTAGGAAAGGATTTGTTGGGTTTTCACCCGGATTCAGCCTTCAGAGCAGATGGCCTGGATACCACTGGAAGACTACTCTATGATCCCGTTACTCTGGGAGCCAGAAAAGAGCTGTTTCTGCAACTCGATAATGCCAACGTTAATATGCTTTCAGAAATATACGGCCCCGGTAACACAGGTTCTTTTAATGAGAATAATTTTGTTTTATGTGACATATATAGACGTGACATGAGAAGCGGCAGAAAGACAGGTATGCCAGTACTTTACTACAAGGCAGAGACATCAAACAAACTGCATGACCCTAACTTTGTAGCAACTGCGACTGACAATAACGGTAATATCTACAATTTCAATGACAATCAGGCAATATTTGCCCTCGGTAAACCGTGGGAAGATACAGGCAATGCTTCGACCATTAGCCTTTCGTCTCCTACAAGGTTCTACAGAAATACAAGGAATGATAAGATTTCAACATTGCGTCGGCCTTACAAGACTGACTCTTATATTCTGATTTCCGCAGGATTTGACGGTGAGTACGGCACGGCTGACGACATCTGTAATTTTGAGTGGAAATATCGAGAATAACGGCTTCGGGGAGACGATGATGAAGAATTTGAGTGTTTAGTTTGTTAGTCATGTGAAGATTCTTCACTTCGCTCAGATTGATAAAATGATCAATTGGAGTTCGCAATATTACAGTATTGTGTTTTTGATTAGTTTCATAAACATATAGAAAGAGGGAATAGCTGTGAAGCGAAAAAGGACAGGATTTACAATTGTTGAGTTGTTAGCGGCTCTTGGGATAATCGCGTTGATGATTAGTCTTCTTATCCCTGCTTTAAGTGTAGTGCGTAATAAAGCAAAAGAGACAAAACAAAGGGCTCAGTTTATGACCATCAGTCTGGCCCTGACGGCCTTTGAGAACGACTATGGCGACTACCCAGGCTCTGACTGGGCATTGCCGACCGGCCCGGCGACAAGCAGCGATTACTGCGGCTCGCAGAAGCTCACAGAAGCTCTTCTGGGCTGGGACCTGCTGGGATTCCATCCAAAATCAGATTTCAGAGCTAACGGGCGCAACGACAACTTAGAATATATATACGATGTCAACAATCCCGTTTACTTTGACCAGAGAAAAGAGCCCTATCTGGAGCTTGCAACCACCAATGCTTTCAGGTTAGGTAATTACTCAGCTTTTTACCCCGGGTTGTATAATAATACGACACCTTTGGCACCGAATACTTTTGTTCTTTGCGATGTATTCGGCAAAAATAACGTAACGCTTTCCAATGGCAAGACGGCCAAGGCGGGAGCACCAATCCTTTATTACAGGGCAAATGCTCACGGAAAAACAATACATGAAATTTACAATGCTCTGGATAATGACGCCATTGTTAATATAAAACAAACAGCGGATGCTAAGATTCATCCACTGGCGGATCCAAGCGGCCAATATCAGTATTTTTACAATTACATCCTGGATCCGAAGATAACCGCGAGACCCTGGCCTTACAGGCCGGATTCTTATATATTGATTTCCGCGGGGGTAGATGGTCTTTACGGGACAGACGATGATATTCGCAACTTTGGTAATTAAGCCCTCCATCGACACCCGATCGAGCAAACTAAAGCTATGAAAAGGTATAAATACAAGTATGGCATAACCCTTGTCGAGATATTAGTTGTGGTCGCTATAATCTCGATACTGGCTACAATGGTAATCGGCATCGCTTCTCGTATCAATGATCAGTCCAAAGAAAGAGGCCTTGAATCTACCTTTACATTACTGGAATCCGCCCTGCAGGAATATTATGATGGCACAGACAAGTTTCCCGAACAGCCTGAAAAGAATGTTGCAAATGCACTCATACATTCGGAATATCTTTATAGTGAGCTTGACCTGATGCCGGAGTCTCGGAAGATACTGGGAAGAATCGCCGAATCCCTGGTAAAGAACGAATACGGAACTATTGATACACAGCCGGAAATATATGACCCGTGGGGGATGGTAATTGATTATATATATGTCGCCGGAGACAACTTTCCGGATTTGGTATCGGCCGGGCCTGACAAAATCTTCGGCACTGCCGATGACATAAGCAACAAACAGTAATTGGTAAAAATGTAAATTATGGATGGGCAGATTGCCACAACAACCAAAGGTCGGCCTGCCCTGATAATGCTATGAATTATAAACCGCAAACTAAAACCGGATTTACTTTGACAGAGATGGTGGTTGTTCTTGCAACCATGTCGCTGCTTGTCGCTTTTGGTTTGCCGGTTATGCGAATGATTCGTGAATCGTTTGAATCCAAGACCGGCGGCAAAAGCATGATAAGCGCTGCTCTGTCCAGCGCCCGTGCTATCGCTGCGAAGGAACAGCATTATGCCGGAATAAGGTTTCAGCGGGATTCAGCCGGCAACCAATATATGATTTTTATAATACACGATTTTGAAAAAACAGGCTTGAATCCCGGTTTTCGGGCGGTTCAAAATTTCAAGCCAACAAAGCTGCCTGAAAGTATGGGTGTAATGGATTCAATGGTTAGAATTAATCACGGTACAAATTGGACCGATGCCGAAGAACCTCTCGACGAACCGCTTAATGCGTCCTATCTCGATGACACAAACCCGCAGAATTTAGGGCCGGACCAAAAGAACAGATATATTACAGATACCTCCAGCTTTTCGATTGTATTTTCGCCGAACGGCAAGCTCATAATGCGCGATGTCCGCGTAAGAAACAGGGATGGAATTTATCAGCCTGACAACGGGCTGCCCAATAAAGTATCAATGGACAGCATCTTTAATTCCCCTCAGAATATAACAACGTACGGCGTGGGTAAATTCATCCAGGATGATTATGCTGAACTTGGTCTGGGTGCGGAATCGAGCCGAAACAGTTTCGTTATATATGACAAAATACGTTTTGATAAACTAAACGCCATTGAAAGATTTACTTATTTAAGTCGTCTGGAACCGGTCTATATAAATCCATATACGGGAACTATAATCTCAACGGATTGATGAGCTTATGAGAAATACACGACAACATAGAGGTTTCTCTCTTATCGAAGTTTTGTTAGCTGTCGGTACGCTTGCTATTGGGATGATTTTCGTAGGCGGCACATTTCTCACCGGTATTTATTTTGCTACTATATCCACCGAGCGAACTATCGCGGCGGTAGCAGCCGACGAAGCCTTTGCAAAAATCAGATTGTACGGCGTTAATCTCTCCGACCCTAATTTAGTGGTTGACCAACTGACGCCATTGGAAGCATTAAATACAATCGCTGCCGAAGAATTTGCATATCCTTCGATAGCGAGTCTGACTAAGAAACAGTATTACTGGTCCGCGTTGTGCAGACATGTTGGGTCTGACCCGACCAACCGGCTTGTGCAGGTAACGGTTTTTGTCAGCAGAAAAGTGGGCAATAGCACAATGTATCCGGGCGGTTCTCAAAGGCCTGCGCCTATTAAAGTCGACGTTTCAACTGTTGCCGGGGCAGGTAACGAAAATAAACTTACCATAAATGTCGCAGGCGAGGAAATATTTATAAATGGCGGTAGCACTATTGCAGACAACCAGACGGGGCGGCTTTATCGAGTCCTGAAACGTGACCCGGTTGCTCCCAATATAATTGTGCTCTACAGGCCCTGGTTGGAGGGGCCGAGCAGCTCGGTATGGGTAGTACCGCCACCAGTCGGCGGTGGCAGATATCCCTGTATAGCAATATATCAAAAGGTAATCAGATTTTGAAATGTGGATTACACAGATTATAAGCGATTGACTGTTTCTGTGAACTATGAATTACGAAACCCGAAACAATAAAGCCTTTACTTTAATTGAGCTTCTCGTAGCTATCGGTATTCTGGCTATAGTTATGTCGTTTTCGAGCGTCATTTTCAAGGTCAGTATCGGTGCTCACCGCACCGCAATCGCAAACTCCGAAATTATGCAAAAACTGCGGGCTATTACCGACCAGCTCAACACCGATTTCAAAGGCCTTAGAAAAGACGGGGAAATCTTTGTAGTCTGGGTGGCCAAGCCCCTGACTGCCACTGATTATAAGGATAACGACCTTGACGGGCACGAGAGATTCGACCGGATAATGTTTTTTGCCGATGGTGATTTTCAATCTTACAAACCTCCGATGGTCCGGGGTAATCTTGCAAGAATCTGTTATATGATCGCAAAGAAAGGTAATGTCAGCGCCGAAGGTCAGGACAGAACCAAGCGAGTGCTTGCGAGAAACCTCCATATATTAACGGCCGATCCGAGTCTTACTGATTTTCCCGACTTCGATAGTTTCAGTGATACACAATGGTACGAATGGAATAACCGGTATGAATACGACAAGATATCTTTAGATGGCTGGAAGAATATTTCGTGGCAGAACAAAAAAGACATGCTCGCCGCCACAAGTGATATTCAGGTCGATGACAGCAGTGTAAGCATGGCAATAAGAGGAGTAAATGTTGAACCGGCGGACGCAAATTCAATTCATATGCTTTTGTGCGAAGGTGTGAGCGAGTTCAAGATTCAGGGTTGGTATGACGCCCAGCAGCAATGGATACCGGAAGTTGACCCGGATGGCAATGGCAATTTGACGGACACGCATTTTTTCCTGAACGAACCAAATAATGTCCCCGGAGTGCTGTACCCGGCGCCTTACGGAACCATAAATATAAATAACATTGATTACCCGAGAGATCAGATAGATGAGACGCATTTTAACGCTATTCCCGGACTTGGACGAGCGTTGAAGTTCACTTTCACTCTTTTCGATTCCAGAGGTATTATAAAAAACGGAATGACTTTTACGCACGTTGTCTATTTAGACAAATAATTTGACAAGAATGAAAACGGTAAATAAGAAATTTCGCAAGTACACTTTTTCCGCCGGTTCGGCTCTTATCCTGGCGGTGGTTCTGACCAGTCTGTTGGCTATCGTAGGCGTGATGTTTGTTCTGGTTACCCGTATTGACAAGATAGCAACCTCGGCAATATCCGACCGCAAAGAACTGGACTTTGCGGTTGAAACAGTCATCGCAAAAATATCACAGGAATTAGCTTTAGATGTCCCCGGCGAAGGAGCCGAATACCAGGACTATCCAGGCCCGGAGGACCCATGGCTGGCGAGTCTTGAGCCGCATCAATCCGGAAATGATTATTACTGGCGTCAGATAAGCGATGTTACAGGATATTTAGCCGGCTACAGCACCGACATACAGGCAGAGGTCGTAAGTGAGTATGGCGTAATAGCCGATTTCAATAACCTAACAGCTAATGCCGATGCCGACGGCGATGGCGTAGGTGATTCAAAGTGGATTAATCTTGCCGATATGACCTCCGGCAAAGGCAAACCAATTTATGCCGCCATCAGAATCGTTGACCACGGGGCAATGTTAAATGTAAATACGGCTTATAAGTTTGACCTCAGCGATCCTAATGTAACTCTACCTGACATTAACGGCTCAGGCCAAATGCAGATAAATCTTATGGCTTTGGCCGGACGGGATGCTGCGCAGACAGGCTCGGCAGAAGAGACAAATTTGCTCACCGCAAGAGCAAATAACGGCGTTGATGTTGACCCATTGGATTTGCTTAAGTACGAGCAGAATGTTATCTGGAGCTATGGCGAACCAAATGGTGCTTATACACCTTTCGATATATCTGATGAGCTTGAACTTCGTAACAGGTTTCTGTTGAACCATACGGGAATAGATACACGACTTGAAGAATGGAGTGTTGAGTTCAGAAACAATACTCTGTCCACGCCTTTAACATCCGGAGGACGCCAGTTAGATATATGGTTTAAAAGGGCCTACGATGACGGCGGTATTGACCCGAACTATGCTTATCGACATATTGCTACTACCCATAATATGGACCGAATTATCAATCCGGCCGGACCAACGCTTAATAACGGAAAGATGATTAATGTTAATATGGCGGATGTCAGCTTGTTATATGAAGCGATAAACGCAGGACTTCGAGACGCCGACCCCAATTTCATGGTTGTTGATACAAATGACCTGGCCGCTCAGTTAACTGTCAATATAATTGACCATCGTGATTATGATACAGACGTAACTTCTTTACCGATTGGTTCCGAAACGTATTACGGATTCGAGGCTCAGCCGTTTATAAGTGAGATAGCATTCAGTATTAGCGGGACAAGTGCAGATGATTCGGCGAACAATGATTTTGCGATTGAGCTGTATAATCCGTTCGATGTAGATATTCCCTTAGGCAATTTCCGACTGGAGATTCGCCGACCAAATGGTGATATCGTGGGCACAATAAATCTGGCCGGCTACGGTATATCGGATGGAAGCCGATTTGTAGTAACCAACAGCTCTACCGCTTCGAGCGGCTTTGGCGTTACCAGTTTGATGGGAACCGGCGCCGGTAAAGAAGACTCAAATCTGGTGCTGGCAACATACCGTTCTTTGGGTACGGATCCGCCAACGTACACTTTAGATGAAAGATACGATATTTATCTTCTCAGAGCAGCATCAGCAGAAGATATTTATCTCGACAAACAGCAAACCAAGGATGAGTGGTTTAACTGGGACACCATTAAAGGAACGAGACAGTCTTTTTGCAGACTCGACGACAATTGGAATGTGGTATATCAGGATTTTCAGTCTGCGACCGAGACACTGGGCGGAGCAAATGGAACAGGCGGAGATCGAAAGAACTACAACCTTACTAACTCCGTGGGTCCTTTTGTTACCATAGGCGATATAACAAGAGCCCTTAAGCTGGGACCCAGCGCCGACCCCTGCGATATGATCGGCATGAAACTTTCGTCCGAGCCAGGCGAAGAGGACATCCGAGTAAATTTGCAGAATCCGGCCTTTGTGAATATTTTCCAGTACCTGACAGTCATCGACCCTGCATCCCACGGCCACGGAACGTATGAAACGAGAATAAAAGGCCGGGTAAATGTCAATACAGCTCCATCATTTGTGATAGAGCAACTGCCATGGATGCATGCTGCAATCGCCCAGGAAATAGTTTCATATCGTGATACAACTGCCAAAGGTTTTGAAAGTATCGCCGAGCTGATACAGGTTCCACTGATGGGATACTACGCTTATGACCCTCTGTATAACCTTATCGACCTGGACCGTTTTCCAGACCTTACACCGAGCGACGGGGCAGTGAGCGATTTCGAAGAGAGAGATGTGATTTTCTCGCGGATTAGCAATCTCGTTACCGTACGAAGCGATGTTTTTACCGCTTATATTCTCGTTCGCATCGGCGTCGATGGCCCACAAAGAAGAGTAATAGCCATACTCGACAGAAGCCAGGTCAACTCTACCGACGATAGAGTGAAAATCATTGCGTTACACCCGGTTCCCGATCCCAGATAATTGTAACGCTAAGACTTTAGAAGTTCTAAAATCTCAGGATGCACTTTTTCGTTGGCTGCTATTATTGGAAATTGCTGAGTTTCATAGTTTTCCAAATCGACAGGATAGATTTTTTCCCCCTGCCAATCCGTAATGACAGCACCGGCGGCCTCGGCGATCAGGGTCCCTGCTGCAATATCCCACAGCTTCGGATTAAATGCAATGGTGGCTACAAGCCCGCCATTTGCCACGTATACCAGCTGCAGAGCGGTTGTGCCTAAATTTCGGAATCTTGTACGTTTCATAATTTCGCACGTCCAGGAAGGCACACCATTGTCAAAATGACTATCAAGGCCAACACTTGAAAACTTATCCATCTCTGCAGCGCCTGTAGTTATTCTACTGTTGTTCAAATGTGCCTCACCGCCTTTGACAGCGGTGTACATTGAGTCCGTGGCCGGCTCGAAAATCACTCCGACAATCGGCTCTCCTTCATAGAGTACTGCAATACTGACCGTAAATAAAAGCATGTGGTGAGCAAAATTGTTTGTTCCGTCAATAGGGTCGATAACCCACCAGAACTGTCTGTCGCCTCCTCGTGGAGACTGCTTGAATATTTTGCCCTGTTCGCCCTCCTCAGCGATAAAACCATGGTCGGGATAGTTCTCCTTGATCCTGTCGATGATTATTTGCTGGCATCGGGAATCGGCCTGGGTTACCAGCTCGGTGGAGTTCTTAATTGATGTTTTGATGAAATTGATTTCTTCCATCGCACACTGCCCGGCCAGGCGCGCCGAGACGATAGCTGTCTCCAGCATTCTGCTTAAATCTCTCTGCTCTAATGGCATATTCGTATCTCGTATTTCATTAGTCTGTCATTCATTCTCTGTTTGGTCTTTTGAAGTCCGACTCTGAGCTTGACGTAATCATTATATTGTTCTATTGTAGCGAAGTTATGCACACAAGCCAACAGGTAAATAAGGCAAAATTTTTCAGCCGGGCATCATCTCGCCAGCGATTGACAGCAGTGGTTATATGCCTGGTGGTGGCTGGTTTCTTCGTTTTTTTTGCATTGGCGGGACATTACAACATCGACATGGGACGGTGGATTGGGTATTGCGGCTTCAAGCAAAAACACGGGCTGCCTTGTCCAACGTGCGGGATGACAACTGCAACACTTGCCTTCTCCCAGGGCAAAATATCCGAGGCGTTTTATATCCAGCCTGCATGTACCTTATTATGCTGCGTGCTGGTCCTTATCGCTTTTTTAGCTTTTGTTACTGCTGTTTTCGGGAAACATTTCCACTTTATAGAGCGTTTATTTAACGAAGTCAAAGTAAGGTATATTATTCTGGCTCTGATAATTATTATTGCTGCCGGCTGGGCTGTAACTCTGGCTCAAGCACTGGCAGCAAGTAATAGTTATCGATAAGAAACAGCAGCATCCAATGATTGGGGACATTAGCTATTTGGGGGAGATTGCCGCGCGAAATTTTGCGATTTAAGATATAACCACAAGTTATCTCGAAATCTCAGATTGCCAGCTCGGCAGTTGGGTCAAGACAAAACCACTCTGAAAACGCCACGCAAATGATAAAAGAAGACGTTGGTCAGGACCTCAAGATAGGCCCTAAATCCTCCATTTCCTTCTGTGCTTCTTTCTTCCTGCCCTTTTGCTTACCTCTCATGGCGTTTATTTTATCATTAGCCTTGTCCTGCAAAGCGCCAGGCGTTCGGGATTTATCCAGCATTTCCAGGAGGTTGATTCTTCCGGAGTCGTAAAGTCGCCACAGATGCTCATCAAGAAGCTGCATACCAAGCTTTTTGCCGGTTTGAATGCTTGAATCAATTCTGTAAGTTTTGTTTTCACGGATAAGGTTGGCGATGGCAGGCGTTACAACCATAAACTCATAAGCCGCAACTCTGCCCCTGCCGGTTGCTAAAGGACAAAGTGCCTGGCTGAGAACCGCAATCAAATTACTGCTTAACTGTATGCGAATCTGTTCCTGCTGGTCCACAGGAAAAACGTCAATCAATCTGGTAATTGTTCCTGCGGCACTTGTAGTATGGACTGTAGCAAAAACAAGGTGGCCCGTCTCAGCGGCTCTAACGGCGGATTCGATTGTTTCCAAATCTCGCAATTCACCAACTAAAATCACGTCGGGGTCCTGTCTCAAAATACGTCTGAGGGCTTCACCAAAGCTGGGCACATCCATGCCGACTGCACGCTGGTTAATAATAGATTTCTTGTGAGAGTGATAATATTCTATTGGTTCTTCAATAGTTATAATGTGGCGGTCAAGATTTTCGTTAATGTAGTTTATCATAGTAGCAAGCGTGGTTGTCTTGCCGCATCCGGTTGGTCCGGTAACTAAAAACATTCCTCGCGGTCGACGGCACAGAGCGGCACAAATCTTGGGTAAACCTATTTCCTCAAAGGTCATAATATTTGTCGGGATACGACGTAAGACTATCGAGAGATTGCCTTTCTGCCTAAAAACAGCTACACGAAATCTTGCCTGGTCACCATAAGCAAAACCATAATCGGTTCCACCCTCTTCCTGAAGCTCCTGTTGATTTTTGTCGGGCGTTATGCTTTTCATTAAAGCTGTGGTATCATCAGGTTCGAGTACCTTGGTTTCCAGAGACCTGAGCGAACCATCTATTCTCAACACAGGCGGTCGTCCAACAACAATATGTAAATCGGACGCTCCCTGCGATACACAGGCCTGGAGTAACCTATCCATATTAACGGTAGTCATTTAAAAATCCTCTATAACTATATTTGGTTTAATTTACTGCCACACCTTCCGTCTGCGTTATTCTGACCACTTCGGCCGGTGTGGTTATTCCTTTGAAAATTTTGAGTACTCCATCTTGCATCAGCGTGTTCATGCCGCTTGCTCTTGCAGCCTTTCTCAATTCGGTAGTAGGAGCCTTTGCAAAAGCCAGCTCTCTTATTTCGTTGTTCATTTCAAACATCTCGAATATAGCGAGACGTCCTTTATAACCGGTATTCTGGCATTGACTACAACCGGCTCCTTTATAAACGTGTTCTTTTTCAAGTACTTCCGGGGTAATACCCAGCGACTGTAAATGATAGGGATCCGCATTTTCGTCAACCACCTTGCATTTTTTGCAGATAATCCTCACGAGTCTCTGTGCCATAATGGCCTGTATCGAACTTGCCACAAGGAAGGGCTTGACGCCCATATCTATCAAACGTGTAATTGCACTCGGGGCATCATTTGTGTGTAAAGTGCTGAAAACAAGGTGTCCTGTAAGTGCTGCCTGAATTGCGATATCCGCAACGACACCGTCACGAATTTCGCCGATGAGTATGATATTAGGGGCCTGCCGCAACATTGCTCTTAGTATTTTGTCAAAGGTCAAATCGATGTCTTCCTTGACCTGACACTGATTCATTCCGTCGAAGTTGTATTCTACAGGGTCTTCGGCAGTAATGATTTTCTTGTCAGGTTTATTAAGCTCCTGCAAAGCGGCGTATAGAGTTGTTGTTTTGCCGCTACCAGTGGGGCCTGTTACCAGAAAGATGCCGTTCGGTCTTTTAATTATCCTCTGGAACCGTTCATAATTGTTCTGCTCAAAGCCAAGTGACTCGATACCGATGTTGACCGCGTCGGGGCGTAAGATTCGGAGCACCACACTTGGGCCGTGGTTTCCAGGCAGAGACGAAACACGGAAATCAATATCCTGCCCTCCTATGTTCCGCTTAATACGACCATCCTGAGGTAATCTTTTTTCGGCAATGTCCATACCCGACAGAATCTTAAAACGTGTTACCAGCGGCGCCTGCATACTCTTGGGAATATTGTCCCTCTCCAGACAAACTCCATCAACGCGGTATCTTACGCGTACTCTATCCGACATTGGTTCAACATGTATATCGCTGGCCCGCATATAATATGCATTGTCAATTATCAGGTTTACCAGTCTGATAATCGGAGCGTCATCATCGCCCGCTGTTCCCTGGGCACGGAGTGCTTCGGCCTGCAACTCTTGACCAACCTCGGCAAGCTCTGCAGCAGTTGCGTCGATGCTGTGTCTGAGCCTGTCGCTCTCTTCCTTTGAAGCCTCGTCAACAGTGTCCTCAAAAAAAGAGCGAATCTTGGAAGGACTCGCAACTGAACATTCCATCTCCGTATTCAAACGGAATCGAATTGCATCCATCATCTCCAGGTCAAGCGGATCACTGATAACCAATCTCAATTTGCCGTTGTTCATACCGAGAGGCAGGACGTTATGCCTTTTCATAAGCTCCTGAGGAATAATCGTGGATGCGTCTGATGGAATTTGAGTCGTATCCAGGTTTACGTATTGCAATCCAAACTGCTTGGCGATTGCCTTGGCCAGTGTATCTTCATCTATCAAACCAAGTTCGAGCAACACCTGACCGAGGCGTTTTTTGCTGGTCTTCGAAGTCTTAATAGCATTGATAAGAGCCTGCTTTTCTACAAGCTTTGCCTTGTATAATATTTCACCTAAACGTTTGCGTTGTTTTGCCATAGTCTCCTCAGTAATCCTGCAGAACCCCAGTACTGTTCTATTATAACATCTTCAGGCCAGTTAGTCAAATATTCAATTTCAATCTGAGCATATTCAGAGAAGTTTGTGCCGCTCGAAGGCGTATAGACCGCCTACCGTGAGAGAAGAGGCAACGTTGGGTATCACAGCCATTATCGGAATCTACACTGATATATACCAGTCCTACGGGTTTTTGTTCGGTTCCGCCGTCTGGTCCGGCTATGCCGGTTATGCCAATGGCAAAGTCTGTTCGGGCCTTTTTTCTGGCGTTACAGGCCATAGCCTGAGCGACCTGCTCGCTGACAGCACCGTATTTTTCAATTAAATCGGCAGCTACGCCCAGTTCACTGGTTTTTGCGGCGTTGCTGTAAGTAATCCACCCATGCGTAAAATATTTGCTTGCCCCGGGTATATCGGTTAGCAGCTTGGCTACGGTACCGCCCGTGCAGGATTCGGCTACGGCTATAGTCTTTCCCTGCCGGGCTAATTTTTCGCCCACCACATCTGCCAAACTCTGCTCTGCTGTACCGTAAACCAGCTCTCCGAGTGCATTACGGATTTTTTTTTCCTCCTTTTCCGCCATTTGCAGGGCTGTGTCTTTATCTCTGGAAGTTGCGATTATGTGCAGGGTAATTATACTGTATTCGACGGTGCAGTTGACCAGTGGATTTCTACCTCGCTGACAAGCATCTCCGAGCAGTTCGGCAATTGTGGATTCACCTGCACCAAAGCACCTTAGTTTTCGCACGACTACAGCCTGTTCGCCGCTGAATCGCTGCAACTCCGGAAAAACTGATTCAGCAAACATTCTCTTCATTTCAGATGGCACGCCTGGGAAGGCAAAAATCAGTTTGCCTTGTACTTCGGCCATAATACCCGGAGCAGTACCAAGACTGTTCTCAATTGGCTTTGCTCCGGCTGGTATGTACGCCTGAATCTTGTTCTTTTCAGACATCTGCAAATTTCGCTTCTTAAAATAGTTCTCAAGCCTGTCCAGAAGATCAGTCTGTAACTGCAACTCGCTGCCGAGATAGCCGGCAAACCCCTGGCGGGTTAAATCGTCATCAGTCGGCCCCAGTCCCCCGCTAACCAGAACGATATCAGCATCAGCAACAGCCAAATTGAACGCACGTACAATCGCATCCACATCATCGCCGATAGTATAAGAGCTGACAACAGGTATGCCGATTGAAAGTAATTCGCTGCTTAAATATGTGGTGTTCGTATCTACTGTTTGACCATTGAGCAGCTCATTGCCGACGCTGATGACACTTGCTTTTTTCATATACCCTAACCATTGTTTTATGCTACAAGTATTGGCTCAAGCCCTGCTCTTACCGCCCGAAACATTAATAACAGTGCCGTGAATATAACCGGCACGTTCGGAGGCCAAAAAGCAAACCGTATTTGCAACTTCACTAAGCTTGCCGCTTCTTCCAAGGGGTATAGATGCTTTTTCATATTTTTCCCGCAGTTGCTCTACGGTTATACCACGCGTATAGGACAGGGCACGTTCATACTCCTCAGAGCGCAGGGCAGTCACCTCGACAATTCCCGGGGCTATGCCGACAACTCTGATATTCTGTTTACCGAGTTCTTTTGCCCATGAACGTGTAAGAGAATAAATCGCACCTTTAGTAGCCGCATAAACGCTTTGGCCATGGGAACCTTCCAGACCGGATTCGGAAGTCATATTTATAATAACACCGCCCCCGCTTGATTCAATCATGACCCGTACAGCCGCCTGGGCACACAGAAAATATCCTTTTTGATTTATGGATACCATCTTCTCCCAAATCTGCTCTGTCAATTCCTCTTTACCCGCCGGGTCAACAAGCAAACGCGGAATAAGAATGCCCGCGTTATTTACCAATATATCAATTTTTCCAAATGCATCGAGGGCTGCCGTAACCATAGCATCAACGCTTCCTTTGTCGGTTACATCGGTTGTTGTCGAGATATGATTACCGCCGAATTTATCCTTTAATTCCTTTGCCGCCAAACGAGCGCCTTCTGTATTAACATCCGCAACAACAACCATCGCTCCAACTTCGGCTAATCCGCTGCAAACAGCCCGGCCGATGCCACATGCTCCTCCGGTAACGATTGCGACTTTTCCTTCCAAATTAAGCCAGCTCATTGAGGTTAATCTCCATAAATATTGTCTTTTTCATAAACCTAAATGCTAATCATAGCTTTAATAACACCATCGTTATAACCGGTGACCAAGTCAAATGCTTTCTTTGTCTGTTCCAGTGGAAATCGATGAGTTATCATAAAATCAGTATTTATTTTCCCGGAAGTTACCAAATCGAGGACAGGCTTGACGCACTCATTCTGTCTTCTGATATTAATGATGGCGATTTCTTTTCTGCGTACCTTGCTGATATCAAAAGAAATTCTTTCGCTGCGCGGGCTTCCAATAATTACCAGCTTACCTCCCGGCTCAAGCATCTCAATCGCCTGGTCGATTGCTTCCTGCTGACCGCAGCATTCGAAGACAACGTCCAGGCCGAGTGGCTGTTGCTGAAGAATTTCTTTCACAATGTCCTGTTTGTCCGGATTGCCTGCCCATGTTGCGCCACTCTTTTTAGCACCTTCAAAACGCGCGTCAATCTTATCAGTCACATAGCAGACTCGTGCTTTTGTCGCAATGGCATTAAGCATACAGCTTAAGCCGATTGGACCTGCGCCGAGAATCGCCACGTCGGCATTTTCCGGCAAACCCGCTCTTTTAACGGCATAGAAACCTATGGACAAAGGCTCACATAATGCCGCCTGCTCGAGGGCAATTTTGCCGTTGGTTGGAAAGCAGCATTCCTCCGGCATAACAAGATACTCACATAAACAACCGCCGCCCTGTCCGGGCGTACCAAGAAAACGCACATTATAACATGTGTTCTCTCTGCCCTGAGCGCACTGCTCACAGTTATGGCAGGGAGCGGCAGGCTCGACAACAACCTCATCGCCGACCTTGACGCGGGTTACCGAGCTGCCGACAGCCTTAACAGTAGCGGAACATTCGTGGCCTACAACGAAAGGATACTCGACAATTTGCTCGCCGATTCTGCCCGTCTCGTAATAGTGCACATCGGAACCACAAATGCCGACCTTTTCAATTTTTAAAAGAACATCCGTTTCTTTTTGTATGCTCGGATCCGGAACTTCCCGAAGTTCCATTTGATTCAAACCGGTTAACGCAACAGATTTCATACTCATTCTCCAGAAGGAAAGTAAACTGTAGATTGGCAATTCAAAGTGAATTTTACTTATTTCAACGGCAGAATATCATATTCTTATAGCAGACACTGATATTTTTCGCCAGTATTATTTTGCAGGAATCAGCTTTATCTCGAAAAGTTTTGGCCAAAACTTGCCGGTTACAAATAATCGGCCTTTTTCATTGTCGTATGCAATGCCATTCAAAACATCAACCTGCATAGCATAGTCCTGCTCAGTTAGGAGTCCACGCATATCTATCCAGCTAATCACTCGGCCCGTCTTCGGTGAAATCCTCGCGATACGCTCGGTAGGCCAGACATTGGCATAGATTTGCCCTTCAACATATTCGAGCTCATTAAGTCCCCAAACAGAAACACCCCGATCGTAAACTTCGATATGACGGACCTGCTCGTAAGTTTCGGTATCCAGAAAATATAATTTCTGCGTACCATCGCTCATAATTAATTGTTTTCCATCATTTGTGATACCCCATCCGGACGTTGGGTAATTGAACTCTCGCAACAGTTCAAACGTTTCCTTGTTATAGACAAACCCGACATTTGACAAATAAGTTAATTGAACAATCTTATCTCCATAAACGGTTATGCCCTCTCCGAAGAATTCTTCTGATAGTTCGTATGTTTGCAGGACTTTGCCGGTTTGAAGCTCTACTTTGCGAAGTTCAGAAAATCCGTTACGCCCGGTTCCTTCATATAAAACGCCACCTTCGTAAAAAAGTCCTTGTGTGAAAGCTTCCCGGTCATGAGGATAGGAATTAACGATTTTGTAAGTGTACGTCTTTGAAGTGTCCAGACTTTTGGGATCCAGACCGAACAGAACAAAGACCACCACTGATATTACTATCAATCCCGGAACGAATAGCTTTAAGAATCGGTTCACAAATATGGCCTTCGAGTTTTATTAATCTAAGAGTACCTAAACATTAAACCTGAAATTGATAATATCGCCGTCCTTAACGATGTAATCTTTGCCTTCGAGCCGGATCTTACCGGCGGCTTTGAGGGCTTTCTCGCTTCCAAGTTCTTTGAGGTCATCAAAGGTAAAAGTCTCAGCTCTGATAAAGCCTCGCTGAATGTCGCTATGTACCTTACCGGCCGCATTATGTGCAATCGTTCCCTTTTTTATGGGCCAGGCGCGAACCTCGTCCGAACCCACTGTTAAAAAGCTGATGAGCCCCAGGGCCGAATAGCAGCTTTCGACGAACTTGCTTGCCGCTGATTCTGTTATATCCAAATCAGCCATAAACTCCGCCCTGCTTTCATCATCCAACTGTGCCAGTTCGTGTTCCAGCTTGGCACACATTGCAATCACCGGCACTGAGCTGTCAATCTCGCCGCTGAAATCGAATTTCTTATCTAACTGGTCCTCGCTTACGTTTACCGCAACCACAATCGGTCTTAATGTCAGAAATCCGAGAGACTTAATTATTTTAAGCTCGGCCTCTGTCTCGATCGCCGAACTGATGGGCTTTTCTGATTCGATTGCATCTTGCAATTTTTTTTGCAGAGCTAATTCCACTTTATCCTGGGACTGGGTTTTAGTCGGCTTGTGGACCTGCTTTTCCAGCCTTTCGATACGTGTAGCTACAAGCTCCAAATCGGCAAGCAGCATTTCTGTCTTCAATTCAGCCAAATCCCCGGCGGGATTTACCTTGTTTCGATAAGCAGGCACCGCAGGATTCTCAAAAGACCGGACAACCAGAACAAGTAATTCAACGGTCCTTATCTGGTTTATCAATCGTCTCGCAGCAGCCCGGCCGTGATCATCCGTAAAATTAAAGCCCGGCAGGTCAAGACAATCGACTGTGGCATAGGCGGTTTTTTTAGGCTTGTAGTATTCTTTGAGCCAGCCGATCCTTTCGTCCGGGACAGGCACAATAGCTTCTTCGATTGCCGTCGAGCCAATCGGCGGTATTTTTTTGCCGCTAACGGCAGACAAGATAGTGCTCTTGCCGGACTGTGATAGACCAAGTAAAGCAACCTTCAATTATCTCACTCCTTCTTTATAGACACTATTTCCATAACAGTCGTATGCAACAACAGCGGGAAAATCAACTACCTGCAGCTTCCTTACAGCTTCGGTTCCGAGGTCCTCGTAAGCAATTACCTCAGCGGCTGTAATGTGTTTGCTCAATAATGCCCCAGCCCCGCCGATAGTAGAAAGATGGACCGCCGTATATTTTTTCAGGGCATCTCTTACCTGCTCGCCTCGATAACCTTTTCCGAGCATTGCTTTTAGACCCTTGGCAAGCAGCTTCGGACTAAAGGCATCCATTCGTGACGACGTAGTCGGCCCGGCGGCGCCGATTACCCGGCCCGCAGGGGCAGGCGTGGGACCGACGAAATAAATAATTGCCCCATCAAGCTTCAACGGTAATTCCCGGCCGGCTTCGATTGACTCGCACAGTCTTTTATGCGCCACATCCCGGGCGGTATAGATTACGCCGGATATAAGAACTTCATCGCCGGCTTTTAACAAACGCACATCAGCGTCGCTTAGAGGCGGCTGCAATTTTTTTATCGAATCCATATTTTCCTACCAGTCACAAACTATGTGAGTCTATAATATATCAGCGATTTTACGAGTTGAAAAGGCTCAAATAATGTTTAAGCTATAATAAGAGATTACGCATCACTCGTTATTACTCCTGTCTGAAGCTTTGGCAGTTTGCCTTTTTCTGTTAATTTTGATATTGCTGTCGGATACAGTTTGGTATAATACGACTATGGCTAAATATCCGATATTTCTGGAACTTGGCGACCGTCGCTCGGTTGTGATAGGCGGCGGCTCTGTAGCTGCTCGAAAAGCTCAGGCATTATTAAATGCCGGTACCCGGCTTGTAGTTGTAGCCGAGCGGTTTGACAATATGATGACGGTTGTATGCAAGGGTAAAAACGCCGAATTAATAAAATCCAGATATGCAAAAGACTATCTTGCAGGAGCCGTGCTTGTTATAGCCGCGACAAATAATAATCAGCTCAACAAGCAGATATACAAGGATTGTCAGGAATTAGAGATATTGTGTAACGTGGTGGATGTGCCGGAGCTTTGCGATTTTTATGTCCCGGCGGTCGTCAAACGTGGCGACCTCCAGGTAGCTATCGGAACAGAAGGCCGCTGTCCCGCCTACGCCGGGCATATTAGAAAGAAGCTGGAACAGATTTTCACCGAAAAGCACGGCCAATTTCTCACCGAACTGGCGGAACTTCGAAAACGGATTATCAAAGAGGTAGCCGAACCAGCCGACCGAAAAGCCCTGCTGGGAGAACTGGCTGATGATAAATCTTTTGAATATTTTGTCGAAAACGACCAGGATCAATGGCGAACATTTGTCGAAGAGCTAATCAATAAATTCCCTCTTGCGCGGAAATAAAAAATCCCCTGCAAAAACCAGGGATAATTATTGGGATTGTCTTTCTCGCAGGAAAAGCACGCACGAATCTTTAGGCTTCTATCTTTTCAATTACCACTTGCAGATATTTTTGGCGATGGCCTATGCGTGTTTTGCTGTTTTTGCGCCTGCGAAAGTGGGACGGATAGAGCTTTTGTCCCTTAACGACGGCATCCTGAGCCGTAGTCTTAAACGAGGCGGTAACCTTGGCGTCTTTCAAGTACGGTTTGCCGATTTTGACTTTTTTACCGTCACTAACAAACAAAACCTTGTCCAGCTTGATTGTTTTGGCTTTGGGCGAAACTTCTGTCAGGTCTATATTAAGACTATCACCTTTGGAAACTTTATATTGCTTTGAACCTTGTTCAATTATTGCATACATTTCAAAAAAAACTCCTGGCTTTCATATATTAAACTATTCAGACGAATTCAGGATTTTACAGACTGAATCTTTTCTTGTAAAGCAAATTATCAGATATTTTTGTTTTCTACCGCCCAATATGACGTTAAAATCTTGGCTTTAGGCCTCTTTGGGAATAATTTTATGCAGATTGCAATGATACAAGACAAAATCGTGCCTATAACAGAGCTTGAGCCTGTTTATCTTGACCGGGGTATATTCTTCGGCGATGGGGTCTATGAAGTAGTGAGAAGCTATGACGGTAGAATTTTCACACTTGAAGAACATCTGCAAAGGTTTGCCAACAGTTTATCTGCGATTGAAATAGGCGGCCTGGACATTGACCGGATTCGCAGCCGGGTCCTGAAATCTTTCGATGTTGCCGGTATTTCAAACGCCAGGATATATTTTCATATTACACGAGGTTCAGAGCTGCGAAACCACCTCGGTAATCCTGATTTAGAGACTAATTTTTTCCTGACCATTACAGAATTGAACTATAATCTACAAGAAAAAAACAATGGAGTTGAAGTATCGACCCATCCGGACTGGCGATGGAAAAGATGCGATATAAAGTCTCTGAACCTGTTAGCCAATGTACTTGCTCGCAGGGACGCCGCCGCAAAAGGCTGTGACGAGGCGATACTTGTCGATGAGGCCGGCCTTATTACCGAAGGAGCAAGCTCCGCATTTTTTGCAATCTCCGAACAAACACTACAAACCGCGGCGCTTACAGCTAATATTCTGCCTTCCATTACACGTCAATTTATTATCAAGGCAGGCAAAAACATTGGATTGGAAACTATCGAAAAATCGTTAACACCGCAGCAGGCGAGCGATGCCGACGAGCTGTTTATCGCCTCAACTACACAAGATATTATTCCCGTGGTTAAATTCGACGGCAAACTCGTCGGAGATGGCAAACCTGGAAAACATACGAAATTGCTAACCCGGGAATTCCTCTCATTTACTGTCTGATAAGTTCAATGAAACACTTCAGATGCAACTCTTCATCGGAAATAGCCTGATTACGGTCTTCCGGGAGTGGGTGTTGCCGACTGCCAGTTTTCTTCTTTGTTCCAGGAAGCCGGAGGTGCGAATGCGTCCTTAATAACAAGTGAGTCGCCGCCGCCGTCAGTTGTTGTATACCATGTATCGCTATAATCGAACCGCAAAATCGCCGCTTCCAGAGGTCGGGGAATGCTCAAAACAATCTCTTCGCCGCCATTGCTCAAGCTGTCGGAATATTGGCCGGCAATGTTTATGTTTTTACCGTACGCCGCCTGAAAAGCAGCCAGGTCAGCCGCAACCACGACGTATTGGCCGGCCTCAAGCACCATCTCGGGAAAAGTAAAGTCAATCCCTTTGCTGAAATGAACACCGTTAAGATTCAGTGTCTTCTGTCCTATATTCTGCAATTCAATGTAGTCGAAGTTGTCACCGATAGAAGCATGGTACATCAGCTCGGTAATCCGCAGGCCGTACAGCAGTTCTGTGACATCAGCGAAAGGATAATCATCGTCCGACATCGCGATGGTAGCGTCAAGTTCGGCACTGATGAGCATGTCGGAACTGGTTAAAGACCTGTTCATTCCTTGAATGGCTAATATATTATCACCCGGTTTAAGATGGCTGATAAATTCAGAAATATCGATGTTTTCAAAGACTTTGGCTTCGGAATCCGAGTGACTGGAGCTTGCATTGGAGTTCCACGCTGGCGTGCCCGTAAAATTGCGTCTGGCAAGTTCAACACCGTTCAGATACGCGATAAAACCATCATCATATCGTACCTTTAGGATAAGCTCGGCAATACTGTCTAAGTCAACGTCAACACGGAAAGGGATGCGAACGTAACAGGAAGTGTTCAACTGGTACATCTGAACTCCAACATCGAGGTCGATAAGATTTTCATAACCCGAACTCCTTTCGTAGCCTATACCTCCGGTTCTGCCTGAGCTAAAGATCCATGTTGAGTCGTCAAAACCAATCTCAGTTTTCCACTCCTGGCCAATCTCGCCGGTCGGAACCATAACATACTTGTCAGCATCCTCCGAAAAAAGCGCGGTTACGATAAAGTCTGATAGCACATCTGACCGGTTGGCAACGCCGGGGCTTGGCAGTTCGAAATATTCGAGGTTATCCGTGCCGTCGGGCATACGACCCTGAGAAATATTAGTCGTCTGCGGTCCGTAGATCACCCTGTCAATCTCTTTCAGCTCAGAATCAAACAAGCCGATCACTTCCATGTCGGCTGAAAGCCTGAAATTCACATGACCGGGCTGATTCTTGCTGTCCGCCCTGAACACAGCAAAACCCTGACCGGCTATAAAACTCAACGGGCCAAGCTGATATTTGTCAGGCTGAGTTTCGGGATTATCACTCAGGTACATACTGCTCAGACTCACCGGTAAGGCATACGGATTAAACAGCTCAATAAAGTCGTCATTAAACAGCACCTCACCGTTGGCGAGCCACTCGTTTATCTTGAGTGTCTTAGGATCACCCACCGACTGAGCAATATTGGCATGGCCATTGGTTGGCACTGTCAACTGCCATCGACCGTCGTACCCAATCCTGCCAATGGAAATATCCGGCAATTGCAAACCGAATTCCACCGAATCCAGCAGCTCGCCGCTTTGGTCATATAGGTAAAGACTCTCACCATCTCCATTAAGAGCAAAGCCCAGATGGATGCCTGAGGCTGTAGTCTCGGAGTCGGCATAAAGAATCAAATACTCGCCCGGCTCAATCATGGTTCCGCCGCCGAATACAAACCTGGTCGGCTCATCAGGATTGTCGGTTATGCTCATGCCGGACAGGTTCAGTGATGCCGGCCCATCGTAGTTAAGCTCTATCAGGTCAGGAAAAGTACCTTTATGTTCAAAGGTCGAGCTGTTAATTGCCAGCACTTCATTAATAACCAGCCTCGAGTAAGAAGTGTCAACGGTCCAGGCTCGTGAGATGGCTGGCTCATCTTCGCTTTGCCAGTGCCCTGCAGCATTTTTACCTGTTACGAAAACGACGTAAGACTGTCCATTAATCAGGTTCGTCAGCTTGATGGGCAAATCTACCGGCCGTTCTTCGCTCCAGGGGGCCAGCGGATTGTTGATGCTATATTTGTAATGCGTTATGCCCGGCCCGCCGACGAGGAGCGTGGCGATGGTTTGGTATGTCACCCCATCCGGCTCGCCAAAAATTGCAGCACCGCTTGGCACATAAGCTCCCATATCAATACCTAAAGGTCCTGTACCTAATGCCGCTGAAACAGCCTTTAGATGGAAGTCTGTCTCAAGCTCAACGAAGACTGGGTCTGCGTCGATATTCCCAATGCCGAGGTCGTGCCACTCGGCCGGAATAATCGAATAATTCACGGCAATGTCCGTCGCAGGCCATTGCGTGTCATTAACGTAATAGTATCCCAGGGGGCTTGGAGTATTCCAGAAAATGTTTCCGGTCAGACGGCCCCCTTCACCGGGATCTATTCCAGCTTCTTGCGGTTCATCGAAATTTATGCCGGACCCGGTACAGCCCACAACTGTGTTATTCTCAAAGCTAATCCAGGACCTGTCTTTCACCAGTACCGCATTGTCACAGTTAATAAATAAATTGCGGACAATTACGTGATTAGAGCTGTGAACACCGTCATAGCCTGTAGTTATTGCATAAGATTCCCCCTCTTCAGGGCTGAAGTTCCTGTGAAAGTTCATAAACACATTGCCTTCGATATAGGCATTCGTACCGTCAAGGTCAAGCCCGTCATCCCCACCGCCAAGAAAGATATTATCGATAAATTGCGGTATCGTACCTGATCCGCTCGTGGAGAAATCAACCACATCCTGCTTGTTGCCGTTGCAGATGCCAAAGATGTTGTTCTCAAAAATCAGATACGGGTCGGATGAAAGCGTACGGTGACCAGAAACAGTCTGCACTGTCGTATCCGGAAAGATGCTGTTCCGTACAATCAAAGAGGAGTTGCTTATTTGGATAATTGTCCCGTCGGTGCCGGCCCAGGTCACATCGTCGATAAGGAGCCTGGAATTGTTCAAACGAATTGATTCGCCGCCACGCAAGGAATATTCCATATCCACATAAGCAAGATAATTATCTTCGGCACTATTGAAATGCAAACCATCCCAGGTCGAGGACGAATATGGAAGGCGAGTCAATTGTATTCGATCATATTCCGTCCCCTCTGCCGCCAGCCGTCCATTTATTGTTAAACGCGTACCCTCATCAAAAAACACCGTAGTACCCGGCTCTATCACGACAGTGACACCGGCGGGCACCGTTACGTCGCTCGTTACAAACCACGGGCCGGAAGCGGCGTCCAGAGTCGTATCAGAACTGAGTACACCGGAAATTTCCGCAACGTCACCATCATCGTACCAGATATCGACATATCCATCCTGGAGTTTGTTGCCCATGCCCTCGGGCCCATCGAACGCTTCGACAACAATACGATTGATACCCGGCCGCAATTGTCCTGTTCCCTGAGAAGGCATGATACCCTCAAGCTCAAGGTCGAAGCTGATGTCAGCACTCGTCGGGGAATACTGATGTATCTCAACCGCTAAAATGTTGTTTCCATTGGATAGAAGGCTCGCATCGACTGAGAATTCAGTGAACGTGAACTCAGCAATACCGCTCATATTGCTGTTGGCTCGAGTGAGGTAGTCAATATTTCTACTGGTCATATTACTGCGAACGACTTCTACGCCATTAAGATAAACTACTGCCCCATCATCACGGAGCAACCGCAAATATATTCTCGAATATTGAGAAGCGTCGCTAACATTGAACGCATGCCTGAAATATGTCGTGATAAAGCGGTCTCCATCTGGTCCGCTATTGACGACCGTTCCTTCCGGGCGGCCCTGATAGGCATCACCATAACCCAATTCGGCCAGCCCCCGACGCCAATTTAAATCATTATAATTAGGATGAGCAAACCAATTAGAGCCTTCTGATGCTGTGCCCTGGTTGGAGCCATTATCAAGATATTTCCAAACCGACCGGGTGCTGATGAGTGTTTCAGTGACACCTCCGGCGCCACCGAAATCCCACATCCCTTCGACCGGAGTCCAGTCAGCCAACTGGCCGTTAACCAGCACAGAACGGGTTTCGACCGGATCGGCTGCCCCATACAGCGTGAAGCTGTCCTCGATGCTTCGGTAGTATTTATTTAACGGGTGCAAGTCGCTGTCGATCGTTAATTCAGAAGGGATAAGCGAAAGGACGTGCTGATTACGTACCGCTGCGAAATTTTTCATTTGCTCGATAGTATTTGTTGGAACAAAATCACCGAGGAGATTATCGAGGAACGGCCCAAGTTGCTCGGCAGAAAACGTCGTCTCAATAAGGTCCCTCAAATGAAAATAGTAACGAGGAAGAAATTCAGGATGCGTTAGAAAACGATTCACGGTAGGAAGTGCTATCGCTCGGAAAATACTGTTCGTTGCGCTGCCGCTCCTGCCGAAGATAGTGTCCAAATCGTGCTGAATAAGAACAAATCGAGGGTCCTCAACACCACGATAGAGATAGTAGTCATCACCGTATCCGTTGCTGATAGACGTTTCGCTGTTATCCAGCAGAGCATTGATTGCAAAGAAACGTAGCCATTGATCCACATTGACAACGCGGTTGACCTCTTCAACATAAATATCATCCCCCGTGGTATCGGACATAACAAAGCTAAGATCGATGATGTCTGACCAGTCATCCGCCGCAGTGTTGGTACTCTTGAAGTAGCTGTTGCGATAAGAATCAGGATTCTGACCTCGGTAGCCGAAATCGGCAGGGCCTAAATCACGCATACCCTTATAAGCGTTACCTGCACTATTGTTCGGGAAATGATTATCGGAAAAGTCGTTATCAATCACCTCGACATGGGCGTACGAACCGTACATCACGCTCCCTGACTGGGCAAGGTTCTCACCGTTCAACCTGACCTGTACGGCAGTAACATCAGGCTGCGGCAGTCCCGACATTCGAAAGATTGCATTGCCGGCCAACTGATAGTACGTATATTTGGTATTCAAATTGACCGCAGTAACTCCTTTCCAAGATCGATCATGTGGAAAATTCAGCCGATAATTATTCGGTGGAGAGTTCCGCGAACCGTGCCCGCGATTACGCACACCGAGATTATGTCTTACTTTCACATCAATACCATCTACGCTTACAAAAGTAACGTTAACCTGGGCATCACTGTTATGCTCACCGCCTTCGCGATCACCAATGTCAAGCAATCTGCCCTTGTCCATTTCATTCATAATCAGATAATAAATCGGTTGACTGCCCGGTGCCCAATAATCGCCTGCAATAAAAAAATTATCTACCTGATACAGAGCATTGGTAACCTGCTCCGGAACTCCGTCCATAATACTCGGTGCTGGCCAGGTTCGCCGATTAGCTCCGGTATCACTTGCTTCGATATAAAACTCTACTATCTTGCCATCCTGCTGAGCTGGTATAGCTGCTCCGTACACCCCATCGCCCGCCTCGCCATCGCCGTGTGCTCCATCATCAAACATCGTAATATCGTTGTAAAATTTGGGATCGTAAACGGCATAGAAGTCTTCACCCCGATACGTTGAGAAATCAATTCGATAATGCAGCGTTATATCCAGGCCCGTCTGCAGTTCATCGAAGATGCGAGTCGTTATTGTCACAGTATCATTTGAATCCGGAACAATCGGAAAATGCGTTACGTCAAGAATTAAAGGAGCGATATCATTAGCAGTTACCGAGTTAATCATACCGGGCGTGCCTTCGGCGATGTTACTCGCCATCCAGTTCTGCCCGTACTCATTGGGCAGCGCCGGATTAATCAATTCCAGAGACTCACCGCCGCCATCATGCTCGGAAACCCAGTCCCAGCCGCGATGACCACGATCACTCGGCCCCAGCTCACGAACTCCCCAATCACCCTGGTCGGCATAATGGACAGAGTTTATCATCTCGCCGGTGCTGTCAACCAGCTCAATCACTTCCCCGCTATTACTCAATTTGCCATCCCAGCCCCCGACAACATTGGTAACGCCGGGATATTTGGAAGTAAACGTATCCAGGACCGCCGCAATTACAAGATACTCTCCTGCATCGAGGGTTATATCCGGAAAAATGAAATTCACTCCATTAGTAAGCTGCCAGCCGGCCAGGCTGATTGATGTGGTTCCCTGGTTAAATAGCTCGATATATTCAGCACTAATGTCCTCAGCCTGATTCTCCTGTGAGTACGGATGGTACATAATCTCATTTAGGATAATCCGGACAGATTGACCGTTGCCGGACGCCCCCCGGACAGGAGTATTAATAGAGCCCGCTAAATACACGAGTAGCGTCAAGGACAGCACTGAAATTTTCGAAGATATGGCTATTTCCTGCCTCCCTATTTACCGATGCTCCAGATCATTGACTGTGATTTTATTGTTGCTTCTTGTAGAGCTTTGAAAAAAACAAAAACCGTACAAATTAGTCTTTATTCTAACATATATACGGCCATTGAGTCAATAGATGTTCACTCAAATCGGGGAATTTCTCCTATATGTAAGCCAAAATATATTGAACATTTGCGCTGGATTTGCTAATATAATAAGGTAGAAGCTTTAATATGGTGTATATGGACAAATAATTTTCTGATTATAGCCTAAAACACGGGTCGTTTCGGCCTGTATTGCTATAGCTGTATGATGATACAAGCATGAACCGCCATCTGCGATAGAGAGAGGAGCTAACTACAGACGTTTCTATAGTCATTCCAAAGATTATCAAACACAAATCTTTCTGCTGACCGGTGAGGTACAGATTACATGTTGAAAAA
The DNA here is from genome assembly GCA_019456195.1 of Planctomycetota bacterium. GTDB lineage: Bacteria > Planctomycetota > Phycisphaerae > Sedimentisphaerales > Anaerobacaceae > NIOZ-UU13. The sequence goes on from VRUK01000009.1 coordinate 65,980, forward strand.
TAATTACAAACTCAGATTTACAGCAAATTTAGGTAAAATCATCAACAAACATCTATTTTTGCTTATTATTATCGGCTGTTGGGTTTTCCCGGCATTATTTCGCCCGACCATGGCGTATGGACACGACTGGCCTATGTGGCGATACGATGCGGGCCGCCGCGCTTCATCCCCAGAGCAACTGCCCTCTACAATGCATCTGCGATGGGTCCGTAAGCTGGCCCCTCCCAAACCCGCATGGCCAAAAAGTCAATACAGGTTGCAGTTTGACGCCTCTTACGAGCCGGTAGTTGCCGGTAAAACCATCTTTATAGGCTCAATGGTCTCTGATTCGGTAACCGCCTTTGACACTGAAACAGGTACAGAGAAGTGGCGTTTCTATACCGAAGGCCCGGTGCGATTTGCACCGATAGTATATAAAGACAAGTTATATTTCGCCTCTGACGACGGATATCTATATTGTCTGAATGCCGAAAACGGATCCCTTATTCGCAAGTTCCTCGGAGGTCCCGCCGAGAAAAAAGTCATCGGCAATGATAGGCTGATTGGCATGTGGCCCATGCGGGGCGGGCCGGTTCTATATGAGGATAAAATATACTTCGCGGCCAGTATCTGGCCTTTTATGGGTATCTTTATCCACGCTATAGATGCCCAGTCCGGAGATATCGTCTGGACCAACAGCGGCAGTGGTACAACTTACCTCATGCAGCCGCATAGCAGCCCCGCTTTTGCGGGTGTGGCGCCGCAAGGTTATTTGGTAGCTACAGAAGATAGACTGCTGATATCCGGTGGTCGTTCCGTACCGGCTGCTTACGACCGCAGGACAGGACAGTTCCTGTACTACCATTTGAACAAATATGCCAAAAACGGTGCCTGTGAGGTCATCGCCTCGGGCGACCATTTCTTCAATCGTGGAACCACATACAACCTTTCAGACGGCATCGCGACTCCCGGTACACCGGCATCTGTAATTTCAGACGATGTTATCATCGGCAAACAATTCGATTCGATTATAGCCTGCAAATTTGAGCCGGGAACCAGAAAAGTAAAGAGATTGTGGCAGACAAAGCCCATATCTAAACTTCGTGGAATATACTTGAAGGCCGGCTCACGTTTATATGGCAGTGGCGCCGAAGGCAGTATTTTCGCCCTCGATATACCTCTGGAAAACGATGAACCTAAAATCTCATGGCAGGCAAAAGTAGACGGTGAAGTGTGGAACATGCTGGCCGCGGACGGTAAGCTTTTTGTAATTACTCTACAGGGAAGTCTCTATTGTTTCGCGGATGAAAAAACCGAACCAAAACACCATGCACAACAAATCAAACCACTTCCAGACGACTCCAATCATTGGAAAGACAAGGCCAGGCAAATATTGGAAACGACAGACCAAAGAGATGGATATTGCCTGTTACTTGGACTTGGCTCTGGAGAGCTTCTTTCTCAGTTGGTAAGCCAATCAGAATTACATATTATCGCCGTCGATTCGGACCCGGGAAAGATTGAAGCTATACGCCAAAGACTTGACGAAGCCGGGCAATACGGAACGCGGGTTTCAGTTCATCTCGGTGATATCACAACGATGCAACTGCCTCCATATATGGCTAATCTGATTGTATCGGAAGACCTCGAAGCAGCAGGTTTCTATAAAGGTACTAAATTTATGGAGCGTGTTTTTAATTCGCTGCGGCCTTATGGCGCTGCGGCCTGCTTTTCTATACCTCAGAGCAAACATGTCAATTTCTTTACCCAGGCCATCAATTCCAAACTCCCCCGCTGCTCGATTACAAGCTCGGATGGACTTATTTCATTAACCAGAAACGGCCCCCTGCCGGATTCGGCCGACTGGACCCACCAGTACGGTGATTCCGCCAACACTGTGATGTCCCAGGATAAACAAGTCAAAGCTCCGCTGGGTCTTCTCTGGTTCGGTGGTCCTTCTAATGACAAGGTATTACCCCGGCACGGACACGGCCCTTCTCCACAGGTGGTTGGCGGACGGCTTTTCATCGAAGGCCCCGATATGCTCCGGTCCGTTGATGTCTATACAGGACGGTTACTATGGGAAAGACAATTCCCGGATATTGGCAAGTACTACGACAACACCAGTCATCAACCGGGCGCTAATGAGATTGGAAGCAACTACGTATCCGTTTCGGACAGTGTGTACGTCGTATATGGCAGCAGTATCCACGTACTCGACCCGGCTACGGGCAGGACTACAAAGGAATTCTCGATGCCCCATGAAGACAAACCTCAATGGGGTACAATCGCAGTCTGGGAAGATTTGCTGCTCGCAACGGCTTCTCCATTTAATATTCCGCTAAAGGACAAAAAAACAAGCACAGAACTCCCCGAGAATATGCAATCGGTTCTCGACAAAGGCGCCCATTGGCAGTACCTGGCCGGCACTCATCCGAATAATGCCTGGATACAGCCGGATTTCAACGCCAAAAAGTGGAGCACCTCAGCAGCAGGTTTCGGCTACAATGATAACGATAACAAAACAACGCTGAAGAATATGAAAAACCGTTATTCTTCCGTGTATTTACGCAATTCATTCAGCATACCGAAACCGGATAATTTCCACGAATTGGGATTGGTAGTCAAGTACGATGACGCCTTTATTGCTTACCTCAACGGCAGGGAAATCCTACGCGTAGGCATATCCAGTGGCAGCGGAGCCAGGGCTTCGGGTATAGATGCACATGAACGCAGAGGCTGGGAATATTTCAGGATCGATAATCACAGTAGCTTTTTGCGTAAGGGAAAAAATGTACTGGCCATTGAAGGGCATAATAGGAAGGTGGACAGCCGCACTTTTACCCTCAATCCTTACCTGGTCGCCCTCCCGAACGGCAAACCTGATATTAACAGGATCGCCAGGCAAGCCAGTCTGAGCAATGTCTCCGGGATAACTTTCAATGCTGACTATGCTTCCGGCAGCAAGATGCTCGTTGCCATGGATCGCCACAGCGGGCAAGTTCTCTGGAAACACAACGCAAAATACTCATTTCGCCATAACGCCATTATTACAACAGCCAACAAAGTATTCTGTATCGACGGGATGAGTGCGGCCAAGCTGGCTTACCTGAAACGTCGGGGGCTCAATTTCGAGCATGCACACACACTCTACGCTTTAGACGCTCAGACGGGCCAGATACTCTGGAAAAGCAACGAAGGCATTTTTGGCACCTGGCTGGCTTATTCTACTGAGCATGATATTCTGCTCGAAGCAGGCAGCCTTTCTGGAGATAGAGCAAGGGATGAAACAGGCAGGGGTATGACGACTTATAGAGGGTCGGACGGCAAAGTACTCTGGAGAATCGATGATAGATACAAGGGGCCCCCGATACTATACCACGACTGGATTATTACACAAACCGGTGGCGGCAGCGGTTCCGCCCCCGCTGAAGCGAAGGTTTTCGATCTGCTTAGCGGCGAATATATAACACGCGAACATCCTATGACCGGCCAAACGGTTCCCTGGACGTGGGTTCGTTTCAAGGGGTGCAACACGGCGGTAGCAAGTGAGAACCTGCTGACTTTTCGTTCGGCCTCCGGAGCGTTTATAGACCTGACCAAAGGACAAAGTACGGCTAGCCTTGGCGGATTCAAGTCAGGCTGCACATCGAATTTGATCATCGCCAACGGTGTTCTAAATGCGCCGGACTATACCCGGACCTGTACATGCAGCTACCAGAATCAGGCATCACTTGCCCTGGTACACATGCCGGAGGTCGTGCATTGGACTTTCGACTACTACCGAATCCCGGATGAGGTAACGCCGGTTAAGCAGGTAGGAATTAATTTCGGCGCCCCAGGCAACCGCTACGCCGAAAAAAATATGTTATGGTTGGAATTTCCGAGTATTGGAGGGCCATCACCTGATATTCCAGTTCGAGCCAAATATAAAAATCCTCAGTGGTTCCGTTCCCATAGCTCGAAAGTAAATGATAAGCATAACTGGATAACCGCTTCGGGTGTAACAGGACTCAGAGAAGTCTCCATCCGCATGTTCATTCAACCGGGAAGGAATCCATCAAGCGTTAAAGCCTTCGACAAGCACATCGAACAAATTCCCACCTGGCAGGAAGAGGACATCAAGGGTACTTTTGAACAACCCAGACCTTATACCGTACGCTTGTATTTTGCTGAGAATGCCGAATACGAAGTTGGCCGGCGTTTATTCGATATCTCACTACAGGGTAAACAGGTCTTGGAAGCCTTCGATATCATTAAAGAAGCCGGCCGAGCGAATCACACCGTAGTAAAGGAATTCAAAGGAATTAACATAAAAGATGATTTGAAAGTCACTCTAACTCCCACAACCAAAGGAAAAGCCGGCCCCCTGCTTTGTGGAATTGAAATCATCGCCGAAGGCTGGTGAACTTAAACTCGCTTAAAGGCAGTCAAATATTAGTGGCTCGTTATCAAAAAAAAGAAGACACAAATAACTGCTTTAGTGATATTTACAAAATAGCTCTTCTCAAGAGTTGACAAACAACAGGTAAAGTTGTTAGATATCAAGTACTTATGGATTTATGCGCCCGTAGCTCAATTGGATAGAGTTCCGGACTTCGAATCCGAAGGTTGCAGGTTCGAGTCCTGCCGGGCGCGTTGTATCTTTGTTGGTGACACTCACTGACAATCGATTGCTTTCGATGCCTAACTCACAATCTCTTAGGCACTTATGATTCGGTGCTTGTCCCGAATCAATATACAGGGAATTGACATCTGCTGCTGATTGATTACATCCAGAGTAAGCTGTAAGTGTCAACGTTTCGGAGCCTGAATCGACGAACTTGCCGTCCGTGCCAGTAGCTCCTTCCGAAAGGTTAAAACGTTGATATAGCAGTAACCGTTAACGGGTATTTTGACGGTATCGGAATTCAAACTACCCCTTATATCGTCATGCACAAGGAGTGCATCTTGAGTAAAACACCCCCCCAAAACTCTCTTTCAAACAAACCCTAAGTTTGAATGTGTTCCCCTTGACTTGCCTTGCTTCAGAAGGGTATAATCATTCTAATGGTTGAAAAACCAAAATGTCTATCAGTTAAGGAGTCCCATCATGTCTCGACGTCTTACTCGACGAACCTTCATCAAATCGACAGCCGCCGCTGCTGCCATCACCGTCATTCCATCCTGCCTGTCGCGAAAAGAGCCGGCGGGGCCGAAACCTTTCGATCGGCCGATCAGCTTTCAGTCCTACGGTATGAAAAGCGAGATCGAGAAAGATTTTCCCGGAACCCTTCGAAAGGTCCGGGAGCTGGGTTTTTCAGGGGTGGAGATGTGTTCACCCATTAGTTACAAGGAGGCCGGTTTTGGGAATCTTACCCCGCTGCCGCCTGCCGAAATCAAGCGGCAGATTAAGGATTCGGGCCTGCTCTGCAAAACCAGTCACTTCCAGGCGCACGAGATGCTGGGTGATGCGACAGCCAAAAGCACCGAGTATGGCGCCGCAATGGGCTTAACGGATATTATTATGTCCGGGGCCGGCGTTCCCCGTAATGGCACCCTCGATGACTACAAGAAATTCGCCGCCTCGGCGAACAAAGCGGGCCAGATTGTAAAAGCGGCGGGCCTGCGCCTTGGTTATCACAACCACTCCATCGGGCCGGAGTTCGATGGCAAGCCGCTGTACGATTCTCTGATGGAGATGCTCGAACCGGATCTGGTGACAATGCAGTTTCAGATTGCCAGTATTACGGGCGGCTATGATATCATCGCCTATCTCGAAAAGTATGCCGGTCGATACTCGGCGCTGCACATGCACGATTGGGATCCGCAAGCGAAGTCCCCGAACCCGGATAGAACCGGAAAGATCGTTCCCATCGGCGAAGGGATTGTAGATTGGGTGGCGCTCTTGAAAGCGGCGAATAAGAGCAACATTGCGGATCACGGCTTCATTATCGAGATCGAGAGCCGTCCACCGGACAGTCCGTTCGAAGGCCTGAGACGGAGCATCAACTATCTGAGAACGCTCAAGATTTAGCGCTTGGCACTGGTCCGGGAAAATCGATGTCTAAAAGCTGAATTCATCTGATACATAGCTTGGCACAAACGACGAAAAGATGACACCCGCAATCACACACACAATGCTAAATTCTAACTTCTCTGCCCTATCGGCCAGACGACGTGGGCATCGATTACTTCCTCAATTCAAATCAAAATATAAATCCTTCCAATCTGAATTATGTTTTTCAACCAATTCAATTTTCCAGGCCCTTCGCCACCTTTTCAATTGCCTTTCACGCATTCCGGCCGTTTTCTTATCTTCACATTTTTCGTAATAGACCAGCTTCTTGATTTTATACTTCTGGGTAAAACCATCCCAAATTTCATTCTTATGTTCGAATATTCTTCTATTTAAATTCTTTGCCATCCCGACATACAAAGCGCCTTTTTTTCTACTTGCCAGAATATAAACATAATAATCACTCATTCTACGAGTCAAAAACTCTTATCCCCAAAAGTTTATCCCCGGGTGCTGCTCACCTGACTTGCAACAGGGGACCTAAGCTCACACCTGACTAAATATAGGGGACCTAAGTTAATCCCCGGCGGCCCTTTCTTAGTTTACCCGAGTTTATCCCCGGGTGCTGCTAACTTGACTCGCAACAGGGGAAGAGCTACTCCATTGGCCTATAACAGGGGGCCGGGGGTCCTCTAAACTACCCCATATCGGCCAGTTCTCTAAAATGTTGGTACCCCATTGCCCCCAGATGGTTCACGAATTCATCAGCGCAAGTCTTGACTTTACTGTTCTCACTCTTCAAGGCCTTCCTCAGAACATTCTCATATACCTCTTTGTTCCTAATCATTGACCATCCCTCGTAATAACCATCACACATCTTCCTCAAGACTAACAAGACTTTTTTAGGATGCTTTTCAAACATTTTATTCAATCGTTCAGCGACCTTATGGTCCCAGTCAATTCTGCCTTTTGTTAAAATCAAAACTCTCTCCAACTTCTCAAGCAGCCACTCTTCTTCTATAACCTCACACTCAAACCACCAGCCAAAGGCCCTGAACTCCTCCCCAGACTGTTCTTTCTCATCAATACCCTCGATCTTCTTAAGCCTATCTTCAAATAAATCGCAGAATCTCTTGATAATATCTGTCTCAAAGCTGTTTGAACGATCACGAAGAATTCTCCCGATAAACTCAATTGCCTCCTTTCGTATTCGATCCGGGGCATCCTCCCAGAACTTCGCCCACAATTTATCTGCAGGACTTAAAACTCCACGCGTATACATTATTACCAGATGCCGTGCAAGCCGTCTATCAACATCTTCGTATTCATCTTTTCTCTCACCCTGTTTCTTCATTCGGTCAATCGCCCACGAGTACTTATCACGCAGCAATTGAAACACATTATCATATACCTTACTAAACTTTATATAGCTATCCCATGCAGCACACATAAAATCATTCATATCTTTGTTCGTACTTGGGAAAATGATGTCTGTCTTCTCCTCAGCCCATTTCTTCCCTAAAACCGTAAGTTGAGGAAACCACTGGCCATAAATGGCACGAATAGCAAGCAGCGGTTCCTTTTCTACGTCAAGATGTTCTTCCAGAACACTCCGAACATCTTCTATACCCTCAAAGTTATCAAGGATTACATTTCCTTCACTTAAATTATTCTTTACCCACCACCCGTACTCAACAATTCCTTCAAGTGCACGACCTCGCGTTGAATTGATTGCAAATTGAATTGGCTCAAAGTTCGCATTGTCTTCCCGACTTTGCTTCTCCCTTTCAGGAGTCGGATTAGGTGAACGTGTAATTGGTTCAATACACTCCCACACTAATTGCCGATACTCGAATGGGAATCTACCTTTGTCACGTGTCACCCCCAGCTTAATAAGTCCCACAACGGCGTCTTGTGCTCCTGACCAATCGTTATCCTTTCCTTCTGTCAAAAGGAGCATTTCAAGCGACTGATTTGCAACCCATTTGCATAACTCCAAGATACCTTCCCATGAAATTACCACACCTTCACTGCATTTAGTTTCCACCAAGCGAAGAAACCTTCGAACATATGTCGCCTCTAAATCTATTAACCGAACTGCGTTATCGCAGAACTCCTCAAATCTCTTCTCAATTACCTTCGCAACCTCATCCGCCAATCCTTCCTGACACACTTTTCCCCATTGCCACCCATCCGGCGCCTCCCAAATCCTTAAATATTCAATAATCTCCTCAACCGTTTTCTTTTCAAGCTCCTCCGCCAATATCGGGCTCCCATATCCTCCCTCCCAGCTTTCACTAACAGTTTCCTTACCTAATCTCTGTGTTTCTCCGAACTCCTCGACCAGTTTGTCATACTCCTGTTGCCATTGCTCAGGTAAAACATTGCTTAAGCCCTCCAGCATTCGAAGCTTCTCAATCCGCCAATGTTTCAACACATCGTCTTTAGTGATTTTCTTGCCTGAGAAACGCTCCCACTTAGTTATTTCTTCATTGACATCTGGACGTTCACCCACATATTCCAAATAACAATTCTGTGCTTCCGTCCCAATATTTCCAAATTGCCTTTTCAAAAGTTCGTGGTATTCCGTTTGAATTGAATGATTATCGTAATATTCCCGATCACTAAGAATATTTTTAATCCTCTCATCTTGCCCCTCAGGAAAAAAACGCAGCAAAAACATTTCAATCCGGTCAAACACATAGTATGATGGTTGACTCTGGAGTTGCTCTAGCACCTCTTTTTCCACTCTCCTGTCTGCTTCTATCAATCCCTTACATAACTCTCTCAAACCTTTAGCCAAGGCCCGCCTAACATCCATGTCGGGATGTTCATCAACTTCGATTCTTTTTTGTGAATAAAGATAATCCTCACGTGACTCATCCTCTCCCCCTTTGTCCAGCCGTATTGCCTTGATAAGAAGATCTCTAAAGAGCTTCAATCCTTTCATCCCAGCAAATTTGCAAAAAACCGGAACAAACCCTTCCACTGCCTTCAAATATTGCCACTCATCAATTCGTCCTTTAACATTTCTAAATCTGCTTTGGCTGATTTCTTCGGTTCCGACACCCAATATTTCTCTGGCAACATCCATTCCTGCTTTAATTTCCCCGCCCTTCAATAAATGCACTACCAATTCACAAAGCTCTTCTACATATGCCTGAGCGAAGCTATCACGCATGTACATCTTCACCCTCTCGGCAAGTTGTACTGCACAATCTGCCGGCATATTCAATGTCGCCTGAATTATATCGTTCCTAACAAAGAAATTGTCGGTAACTGGAATTCCCTCAATCACACTTAGTACCTGTTTCGGATCTTTCTCAGCCATTCTTACAAGATACCGTGATTCGGGCCACCAATGCGCAGCGCTTTCTGAAGTCACCGCAGGAGGATTCTTGAAAAAACCTCTTTTCCAAAGTGGTTCAATCCAATCCGGCGTGTTGATTTTATCGAAGAAATACACGTAGATCGCCCCACTCGGTTGCATCAGTTTCAAAGCCTTTTCAATGTGATCTGAACTAATCATTCGCTTCAGCCTCCCGTATTAGTTCATCAATCTCTGCCTGTTTTTCGAAAGTTCTTGGCTTATAACTGGAGATTATAATTTCTTCAAATCTTTCCAAGGTCTCCATAAAACTTGAATGACCTTCAATCTCTTTTCCGTGCAATATATCTGTTGCTTTTCGCCGGATAGCCTTCAACTCATCACCAATCCCAATACGAAGTTCTAACGGCGTACCTATTTTGCTCGGATCTAATTCTTTTACAATATCTGCCATCTGGACTTTAGTTTCTCGCCTCTCGGATAGCTTTTCAAACATCTCCTTACATAGGCGCAAGAACTTCAAAATCTCGCCTTTCGCATTTTCACCAAATTTTCCAGAGTCAATTTCAGTCCATTCTTTTGCCACCTTTTGCCACTTTGCACTCAAATGATTGATATAGTTAGAAAGGTTATCAAGTGGCGCAATTCCTAACCCATTCATGACTTCTCTTAGACAATGAGCAGCAAGTAATATCTTTTCAGGATGCTCAAAATTTCGCAATACCTTGAGGCAACAATGCCAGTATGATGCTACACGTTCCCCCTTGTGTTCACGTAATATATCAAACACAGAACGCTCTTTTGCGTTGGAAAAATCTTCTTCTTTCCAGTATTTCTCCATCTTACCTTTCCTGCCGTTTTTTAGTCAGGATCATCCAAATACAATGCTGATATCCCACAAAATAACAATCCACATTAAAAAACAAATAAATCCGCTGATTCATTATGTCCGCTAAGTCAAGTAATGAAAAGATAAAATCGCCAATCCCTAAATTATCCCTGTCAAACGCAAAACCTCTCAAAAAACAAAAAATACCACCAAAAACCAACAAAATCAACCACATTCTTGCCCCATTAGATAATTACGTCTATCTAATCGGGGTTTACCCAAAATCCCTGTTAATCTCTAATTCTCTAATATTCTTGAGTCTTGAGTTTGTAGTGTCTTGGACATTTTTATTTATATCATTTGATTTTTCGCTTAAAATATGTTATAATGTGTGTATATTAGTCAGCAGGCTAACGCAAATCGTCGTTAAACGACGAAAAACAGACATTCTAAGTTTACCTTTTTTACAAACTGCTTAAGTACCCCGGCCAGAAGGCCAAGGCCACAGGGTCAGCAGACCCGGATTCGTGAATCTCGAAGCTTGTCCGCCAAGGCGGGATCCGTCCAATTAACTAATTTACAAATTCGCTAATTCTCTAATTGGCAAGGTGTTATCAGTGGTTAATGAAAAAGACAGGTTTAACGAACAGTCCAAAGCCCCAAAAAGGAAACCTACGAAAGAATACGTACGAATTTATAAGCTTTTTATGCAAAACAAACCCAACTTAGGAAATGACAAAATGAACATAAACACTTTTATAGCAATGAGATATGCAAATTTGAACGCTTGGCGGGGGTGCAAAAACAAACCCAATTCAAAGCCAATAAAGCCAAAAACAAAGCCAATTCAAACCCAATTAAAGCCAAAACAAACCCAATTCAAAGCCAATTGGAGCGAAGCGCAAATCCTGAGCCTGTCGAAGGAACAAACCCAATTTGTCGCGGCGTAGCCCAGAGCAAAGCCGGATCAAACGGGGCGCATACTCGTTAACCGGATGAAGTGAAAAATGGAACAACAGCATAGAAAAAAAGCTCAAATGCACTCACCAGCTTTACTTACTCTAATTTTTCAGCTAATGACTTTAGCTTGTCTCTATCCGGCCTGGCTTTCGTCTCTGTTTCTGCTCTGAAAGTCGTTCTCTATAGCTGTTATTGTCTAAATTCTTATTGAAGCACTTGTTGCTCCGACAAAGTCAATCTCTTTACCGCCAACAATCACTTTGTTGACTGTGAATGTAACCGTACTGCCTTTTGTTACCCACATCGTCTCGAAGTATATTACGCCACTGGCATTTGTTACGCCGGAGACAACTCCACCGTAACCTCCGCTCCAGGTTCCCTCTACAGTTGCTCCGGCGATAGGCAGTCCTGTTGGGTCATTCTGAGTAACTGTAAGCCCTGTGTATGCTTTGTACCAGTTCCGGAAGATATCTTTCTTCCACAGGCTGATATTGACATGCATTGGCGAGGCGTTAAGGTGAATGTAGTTCGTCTTGGTTTCAGTGTCCGTACCGCCCAAACCTGTTACACTTAAGCTGACCGTAAAATCACCGGCATCCTTGAAAGTGTACGTGTGAATCGGATTCTGTTCTGTTGACGTTGTTCCATCCCCGAAATCCCACAGCCGACTGGAGATATTTCCGGCCGAAGTGTCGGTGAATTGCACAACCAGTGGGCCGTCGCCGTTTCTTGGTATTGCCGTAAAGTTTGCAACGGGAGCCGGATGCGTCACTTGTATATAGTCCTTCTTCGTTTCGGTATCCGAACCGCCCGGGCCCACTAAAGTTAAGCTTACTGTGTAAAAGCCGATATTCTGGTATGTATGATTCGGATTCTGCTCGCTTGATGTTGTTCCGTCACCGAAGTCCCACAAGCGGCTCAAGACCTGCCCTGTGGAAATGTCGGTAAATTGCACAACAAGAGGGCCATTGCCGCTTCTTGGTTGTGCCGTAAAGTTCGCAACGGGGGCCGAAGGCGTCACTTGTATATAGTCCATCTTCGTTTCGGTATCAGAACCGCCCGGGCCCACTACAGTTAAGCTTACTATGTAAGATCCGGTATTCTTGTACATATGATTCGGATTCTGCTCATTTGATGTTTTTCCATCGCCGAAGTTCCACAACCAGTTGGAGACACGCCCTGTGGAAGTGTCGGTGAATTGCACAACCAGTGGGTCGTTGCCGCTTCTTGGTATTGCCGCAAAGCTCGCAACGGGAGCCGAATACATCGTCACTTGTATATAGCCCTTCCTCGTTTCGGTATCCGAACCGCCCGGGCCCACTACAGTTAAGCTTATTGTGTAAGAACCGAGATTCTGGTACGTATGAGCCGGGTTCCGCTCGTTTGATGTTGTGCCGTCACCGAAGTCCCACGTCCAGGTCGTAATACCTCCATAGGATGCGGATTCTATCGAACTAGTTAAAATGGTGCCGTTTAATTGATAGATAAGAGTCGCCGGACAAGTGGATGTATCAGTGAGTTGCACGGTCATAGGTTTATTGATGCTTATTGGCTCTCTTGTAAAGTCAGCATTAGGAATCTCAGGTATGAACAGTTTGATATAAGCTTCCTTGGTTTCGGTATCCGAACCGTCCGGGCCCATTACCGTCAAGCTCACGGTGTAAGTACGTGCATCTCCGTATGCATGAGACGGATTTAGATCGATTGATGTTGCCCCATCACCGAAATCCCATAGCCAACTGGTAATATTTCCTGTGGATTGATTGGTGAATTGTACTCTCGTGTTCCTGGGACCCATGGTTGGCTCAGCTATAAACTCTGCTTTAAGGGGTTGAGATCCTAATCCTAGCCCCGGTTCAGAAGCTGTCCATTGAAGAGCGGCAAAAGCATCTACCATCCCCCAGCCGTATCTTATATCCCAGCCTGCCGTGTCCTTGTCTTCGGCGGTGGATTCTAAAGCCTGCCTGACTTCATCAGGTGAGGCGGCATTTCCATTGGCTATGAGTAAGGCAGCAACTCCTGAGACATGCGCAGCAGCCATTGAAGTGCCTTCGGTAAAGCTGTAACCCCAGGATATTGTACCGAATCCATCTACCTTATAGGCCTGTTGTAAAATCCCGTCCCGGTAGTCATCGCCATTCTGGTCAACAGTAAGGTCACCGCCGGGAGCTACCAAATCCAGGTTGAGTCCGTAGTTGGAGTAATAAGCCAAAGTTTCATCGTAACGGGTGGCACCGACGGCGATAACGTAATCATCGTAAGCGGCAGGGTAAACCACACCACCTATGCCGTCATTACCGGCCGCGGCTATTAGTGTTACTCCACGGTTATAAGAGTAAGCAATCGCCTCCTCTAAAGCCGTTGAAGGTTCACTTCCTCC